>DASQOP010000191.1:0-2597 GCA_035644415.1 Burkholderiales bacterium | reverse complement strand
TACAGAGCCGCAAGAACTTCAAGTTGAGCGGGCAGGATCGGCTTCGGGTGGAAGCTGCAATGCCCGACATTGCCGCCCGCGTGTCGCAGGCACGCGCTGTTCTCAAAGAGCTCGGCTGACTTTCGGGTCGTCCGCAGCCGCGGTGACACGGCTGGACTTCTTCAGTCCCAGCGATTGTCGCGGACGTAGACTTTCCCGTCTTCGACCTTCACTGGAAACGTGGCAGTGGGTTCGTACGCCGGTGGCGAGAGAGCCTCGCCGGTCTTGACGCAGAAGCGCGCGCCGTGTCGGGGGCAGACGATCTCGTCGCCCTCGATCGGATTGCCGCTGGTAAGCACCGTGCCGTCGTGGGTGCACACGTCCTCGATGGCATAAAACTCGCCGTCGACGTTGAACACCGCAGCTAATGTGCCTTCGAGATCGACCGTTTCATAATGGCCGGGACTGATGCTGGCTGCGTCGGCAACAAATACCCAGTCGGACATGAGGAACCGTGAAGATCGTGACTATCGTGAATGCCGTGAATGTCGTAACTTTCTTCTAGTGCCCATTCGCTGGATCGAGCACCCTGGTTTTACGACATTCACGATATTCACGTCAGTCACGGCCTTTCAGACCGCGACCACTTCCATTTCGGGGTCGACGCGCTTGACCAGGCTTTCTATGCCGGCGAGCGTGCCGGAAATGGAACTGGGGCAACTGCCACACGCGCCCTGGTAGTGCACTTTCAGGGTACTGCCTTCCAGGCCAACGACATACAGGTCTCCGCCGTCGCCCTGAAGATAAGGCCGCACTTCCTCGTCCAGCAACTCATTGATCTGATCGAGCTTGAGCTTGTCGGTCTCCGACAGTTCCGTGGCGCCCTCGCCCTTCGCCAGCCAGGCAGCGGCCTGGGCATACTCCTCGGATGCTTTCTCGGCAGCCGGCGCCTCGCGGATCGGCGCAGCAATCTGGCGCAACAAGTCCTGCCAGTCGGCTTCGCCGTCCTGGGTCACGGTGATCCAGTTATCGACGTAAAAAACGTTGCTGACGTGAGGAATCGCGAACAGCTTGGACGCGAGCTCGTCGCGCTGCGCTTGCTCCGCGTTCTCGAAAGAACGCGCCAAACCATTGGTTAACGGCTCCTTCAGAACGAACTTGCGTGCGTTAGGATTCGGCGTGTATTCGAGGTCTGCGATTTTTGGCATTGGCTCAGCTTGCGGCGGCAACCGGGTCCTGGTCGCCTTCGGTGGAAACTACAGATTCGGAATGCAGCGCCGCTTGCAGCGTGTGCCAAGGCAGGATCGCGCATTTAACCCGCGACGGCAGATCGCGCACGCCGGCAAAAACCGTGAGCCTGCCGAGGTGGTTGGGCAGATTGCCGATGTCGAGTTTGCCGGTGGCCATGTCGCGGAACTCCCGGACCATTTGCTCGGCCTCTGCCACGGTCTTGCCCTTTACATTGGTGGTCATCATCGACGATGAGGCCTTGCAGATCGCACAGCCTTCGCCCTCGAAAGCGATGTTCTCGACGCGCTTGTCGTCAAGCTTCAGCGAAAGCCAGATGTGGTCGCCGCACAGTGGATTCAGGCCCTCCGCCTTGTGGCTCGCATCGGCGAGCTTGCCCCAGTTGCGCGGTTTCTTGTTGTGATCCAGGATCACTTCCTGATACAGCTGCTTGGAATCCATTCAAGCCGGCCTATCCGAAAATTTTCTGCACTCTGCGAATGCCGGCGATCAGCACATCCACCTCGGCAAAGGTGTTGTAAAGATAAAACGAGGCGCGCGCCGTCGCCGGGATGCCGAAGCGCTGCATCACCGGTTGGGCGCAGTGATGGCCGGTACGCACGGCCACGCCGTCTTCATTCAGAATGGTGCCGACATCGTGGGGATGTACGCCCTGCAGCGTGAACGACACGACAGCAGCCTTGTTTCCCGCGGTCCCCACGATGCGCACGCCCTTGAGTTGCGTAAACGCCTCGGTCGCATACGTGAGCAGATCGTGTTCATGCGCGGCAATTCTGTCCAACCCTACGCTTTCCAGGTAATCCACCGCAGCACCCAGTCCGATTGCTGCAGCGATCGGCGGCGTTCCGGCCTCAAACTTGTGGGGGATCGCGTTGTACGTCGTTTTCTCGAACGTCACCGACAGGATCATGTCGCCACCGCCCTCGAAGGGCTTCATTTTCTCCAGGAGCTGGGCCTTGCCGTAGAGAATGCCGATGCCGGTCGGTCCGCACATCTTGTGACCTGAAAAGGCGTAGAAATCGCAGTCCAGGTCCTGCACATCCACTTTCATGTGCGGCACGGCCTGTGCCCCATCCACCAGCACAAGCACGCCGTGGCGGTGCGCGGTGGCGACCATGTCCTTGACCGGGTTGATAGTCCCCAGTGCGTTCGAGACATGGGTGATGGCGACGAACCTGGTATTGGCGTTGAACAGCCTTGCATATTCGTCGAGCAGCAGTTCGCCGGCGTCGGTGCACGGGATCACGCGCAGCCTGGCACCCTTCTCCTCGCACAACATCTGCCAGGGCACGATATTGGAATGGTGCTCTAGCTGGGACACGATGATCTCGTCGCCGGCGCCCAGGAACGCCCGCCCGTAACCCTGCATC
>DASQOP010000190.1:0-4884 GCA_035644415.1 Burkholderiales bacterium | reverse complement strand
CGGGCCGTTAAACAAGCCCTGCCCCGTATCCGGGACCATCGCAGTGTTCTGCTATCCTACACAGCATGCAGTTTTGTGGAGTGCCGGACACGATGACCGCTTATTACGGCGCCTTTCCTGCCTGGATTTCGCTGCGGCTTTCGCCGCTGCTGCTGATTGCGGCGCTGGCCGGCTGCGCCGGCACGCCGGAAGTCGCCGAGACGCCGGCAAGACGGGCCAGTGACGAGTCGGCGCTCAAGGCTGTTGCCTTTGCACGCGAGATGATCGGCAAGCCCTATCGCTATGCCGGCGATACGCCCGCGGGGTTCGACTGCAGCGGGCTGGTGCGCTACAGCTACGGCCGCGCCGGCATCAGCATGCCGCGCGCCACCCCGGCGCAACGTAACGCCACCACGCTGATTTCAGTGCGCAGCCTGCGCCCGGGCGACCTGCTGTTTTTCGATCAGGAAGGAAAGAAATCCTCCCACGTCGGCATCTACCTCGGGGACGGCAGATTCGTGCATGCGCCCTCCACCGGCGGGCGCGTGCGCACCGACAGCCTCAGCGCGGAATTCTGGAAGAAACACTTCGTCGAGGCCCGCCGGGTATAGAAGTAAATCTCACTACAGAGGACGCGGAGGACACCGAGGAAAACCAAAAAACGGGGAAAAACGAATTGGGAATGGAAGCCGGGTTCGTGATCTTCTGCCGCCAATTCCGACTTTGTTGCAACATCTACCAATTGGGGGTTTTACACTCGTTTGCTTTCTCTTACTCTTGCCTTTCCTCCGTGTCCTCCGTGGTGAGACTTTGGAACTTAGTGGTAAGACTTTGGATCTTCGGGAGCCGTTGATGAGAAGAACATCCACCGCAATAGTTTTCGCACTGATGACTGGTGCATCCATGCCGCAGAGCATGGCTGTGGGGCCTGACCACGTGGATATCACCTGGATGTCCATCGCCAACATCCACTACGAGCTTGGGCCGCTGAGGATTCTTACCGATGGTTACATCAGCCGCATCCCGGAACGGGAGTTCCACGGCGGCGGCGGCGGATATGCCTACACCCGCCATCCCTGGAAGCCCGACGTTGCAGCGGTGTCCCGGGTGCTCGACGCAATTGGCGGGGCCAGCGAAGTGAATTTGCTGCTCACCGGCCACAGCCATTGGGACCATTCTTTCGATACGGCGACCTGGTCGAAACTCACCAATGCGCCGATCATCGGTTCGATCACCACGTGTTTCGAAGTGATGGCCGAGAACATTCCGGCCGAGCGCTGCACTCCCGTATACGGGCTGGAGAAGATTCCCCTGGGTGAAGGGGTGACGCTGCGCGTGGTGCGCTGGAACCACAGCGGCGATCCGGCGAAGAACTGGGAGCAGCACGACCCGGTCGAGCTCGACGCGGTTCCCCGCCCGGACCCTGCAACCGGCGGATTGCGCGCGGGCGTTGCGGAGGACTTCCCCAATGGCGGCGGCAATCGCGGCTTCCTATTTACCGTCGAAGGTCGGCAAGGCCGTTTCAGCTGGTTCTATCAGAACTCGGCCAGCGCGATAGACCTGCACGTGCCGATCATCATCAATGGAGTGGACTACGGCGCGCCGATCGAGAACCTCAAGATCGCGATGAAGGACGCGGGATTGCAGTCGGTGGATCTGTGGATCGGCACCGGCGGGGTGCCGGTCGCGCAACTGGTAGTGCCGGTGATCAGACCCAAGGCCTACATCCCGATTCACTGGGACGGCCTGTGGGAACCCTTCGAGGCCGGCATGCCCTGGCCGTTTTCCGACGCTGCGCTCGAGGAGATTCTCGCCAAGTCCGGCGTGAAGCTGCTCAAGCCCGGCCAGTATATGGACAAGTGGCGGCTGGACCGTTCTGGCATCGGGCCGGTGGCCAACACCCGCATCAAGCGGGCTCTGGGATTCCCCGAAGTCCAGCCCTTCCCGCGCCAGTAACCGGCGGCCGGCGAGAAACGAAAAGAACCACGCTCACCACGGAGGACGCGGAGGAAGGGCGGGAGCAAGAAAATAAACGGGGGTAAAAACCTTTCATTGTCTGATGATCTGTTGCTGCGAAACTTGCCACCACAGGGTCGCAAACGGTTACCTCGCACTTATCCCCGATTTGCTTTTCCTCGTTTTGTTTTTCCTCCGCGTCCTCCGTGGTGAGTGAATTCGGAGGTGAAACTTTTCGACCGCGAATGAACCGGATGCGCACTTTCGGAGTCGAACGCGTAGGCGTAGCCGCGTCAACCAGCTACCGGTCAACCAGGGTTCCTGGCGTTGCGTTTGACCCCACTTCTTCTACCGAACCGGCGGGGTCGGCGTGACCCCGTGGTGCGAAAAAATCGAGAACTCCGGCGCGCCAGGCTGGTCTGAAGTGTCGTGAATTTCAAGTTCGCACAGCGCGGGCGTTCCGCCCGCGTTGCATTTCAGGAGGTCACGATGCTTACCAGCAAGACTGTCAGACGGCTTGCCATCGCCGGGATTCTGCCCGTGCTGATCGCAGCCTATTACGCTGTTGCCGTGCCGGGCACGCCGCCCGCCCATGCCGGCGCGCAAAGCGGCGAGTTGCAGAACGCCGCGACGGCAACACAGCAACTACCCGACTTCACCCGGATCGTCGAACAGAATGGGCCGGCTGTGGTCAACGTCAGCGTATCGCGCAAAGCTCAGGCCGGCATTCAGACGCCGTTCCAGGGCATCCCGGAAGATGACCCGATGTTCGAGTTTTTCCGCCGCTTCGCTCCGCCCCAGCAGCAAGGGGAGCAACCGATGCAGCGCGGCCAGGGCTCCGGTTTCATCGTCAGCGCCGACGGTGTCATTCTCACCAACGCGCATGTGGCTGCCGACGCCACCGACATCGTCGTCAAACTCACCGACAGGCGCGAGTTCGAGGCCAAGGTGATCGGCGTGGATCGGCGCTCCGACATCGCGGTACTGAAAATCGAGGCGAAGAACCTGCCGGTCGTGAAAATCGGCGACCCCGCGCGCCTCAAGGTGGGCGAGTGGGTTGCGGCCATCGGTTCGCCGTTCGGCCTGGAGAACACGGTCACCTCCGGCATCGTCAGTGCCAAGGCGCGCGCGTTGCCGGACGAGAACTATGTGCCGTTCATCCAGACCGATGTTGCGGTCAACCCCGGCAATTCCGGCGGCCCACTGTTCAACATGAACGGCGAAGTGGTCGGCATCAACTCGCAGATCTTCAGCCGCACCGGCGGTTACATGGGGCTCTCTTTCGCAATCCCGATCGACGTGGCGATGAATATCAAGGACCAACTGGCACACAACGGCAAGGTCACGCGCGGTCGCATTGGCGTGCAGATCCAGGAAGTGAACCAGGCGCTGGCCAATTCGTTCGGCCTGCCCAAACCACAGGGCGCACTGGTCAGTGCGGTGGAGCCAGGCAGTCCCGCCGACAAGGCCGGATTGAAGTCGGGCGACGTGGTGCTCGGCGTCAATGGCAGGGATATCGACCAGTTGTCAGAGCTGACGAGCACAATCGCCGGCATCAAGCCGGGTACCAATGCACGCCTTCAGGTATGGCGTAACGGCAGCCGTCAGGACATCAATGTGACGGTCGGCGAACTCTCCGAGCAAAAAGTAGCCGCGCTCGGCGCCGGCGAGCCTGGCGGTGCCGACAGCCTCGGGCTGACGGTGCGCGAGCTTGTGCCGGAGGAACGCGCGAAGCTGAAGACCGAAGGCGGGCTGGTGGTGCAGAACACCTCCGGCGCTGCAGCGCGTGCCGGCATTCATGCAGGCGACGTGATTCTGGCGTTGAACGACACACCGGTCAAATCCGTCGATCAGCTGAAACAACTGGTGAAGAAGTCCTCCAAGACCGTGGCACTGCTGGTCCAGCGCGATGAGGCGCGGATCTACGTGCCGGTGCATATCGGCTGACCTAAGAGAAGTACTGCATCAGGGCGCGCCGCGTATCGCGGCGCGCTTTTTTTTCGTGAGGCGCGGACGGCGGGATCAGCTTTTCGCCTTGCTCCGGTTTCGCAAATTACAAGTCTCGCGCGGCCCTACGCCCGGTCGCCTGCAAACGACAGTCGATGGAGCGACGCCGAACGTCACCCAAGTGTCGTGGACCGTCAGACAAGCGCCGGATCGATGGACCGGGAACGCATTTTTCTCGGCATGGACTTTGCGTCGACTATCCGAAAAGGAGGAGTCGCCGTGGCCTGCAAATCCTTCCGTCCGGTCTTAATGTTGAGCGTCGTTTTCGCGCTTGCAGCCTGCGCCGGGTCGCCGCCGCGAGTGGCATCTGCAACCGCTGCGGCAAGCTCCGACAATGTGGATGTGAGCCGCGCCGCCGACCACGCGCTGGCGATGGTCGGCGCACCGTATCGCTACGGCGGCGTCGATCCCGGCGGCTTCGATTGCAGCGGCCTGGTTCATTACAGCTTCCGCAAGATCGGGATCGCGCTTCCGCGCGACACGTATTCGCAGCGCAAAGTCGGTATCGAGATCGAAATGGATGATCTTGCCAAAGGCGATCTGGTGTTCTTCGACCAGGAAGGAAAGAAATCCTCCCACGTCGGCATCTACCTCGGTGACGGCAGATTCGTGCATGCGCCCTCGACGGGCGGCAAGGTACGCGCGGACAAGATAGATCTGACGTACTGGCGCAAGCACCTCAACGAGGCACGCAGGATCAGGATGTGACGCTGCTCCTCCCGGACGCCTACGAAAAACCCGGTGGCGCTTCGAAGCCCCCGGCTACGTCAGCCAGCAATTTGGCGAATTCGATGCAGCTGCGGTCCTCGAAATACGGGCCGATGATCTGCATTCCCACTGGCAGTCCGCCGGACGTACGTCCAATCGGCGCGGCGGTCGCCGGCAGATAGGCCAGCGTGGCAAGCGAAATCCAGGCGAGTTGCTCCCAGTACCACCGGCGCT
>DASQOP010000189.1:0-2468 GCA_035644415.1 Burkholderiales bacterium | reverse complement strand
GCGCTCGGCGAGATTGCCTTGCGGCACCAGTTCCAGCTCGATGTCGCCGGCGCGATAGAGCGCATCGAACACCTGCGAATCCACCTGGCGCGGAAAAGAGCAGATGATCTTGCGCACCCGCCGCGCCTTGAGCAGCGCCGCGAGGCCGGTCTCGCCGTTGCCGGCATTGTTGTTGACGATGGTCAGGTCTTTCGCGCCCTGCGCGATCAGCGCATCGACCAGTTCCGCCGGCTGACCCGCAGGACCGAAGCCGCCGATCATCACCGTGGCACCGTCGTCGATGCCCGCCACTGCTTCCTCGACCGTCGAAACAATCTTGTTGATCATGGTTCAGACCCTTTGACCACAGAGACACAGAGGCACGGAGGAAAACTGAACGAGGCCCCGGAACAAAGCCCGAGCCAAGACACGTTCGGGAAACTGCCACGCCTTGACCCGCGGTTCATTTCCCAATTTTCTCTACGCCTTTCTCTGTGACTCTGTGTCTCTGTGGTGAAAATTCTTGTGCATCAACCGCGCGGGTAATAAGGCGGAATCTTGGCGTCCACGTTGACCCACACCGATTTCGCCTCGGTGTAGTCGTGCATCGCCTCGAAACCCATCTCGCGCCCGTACCCCGACCTGCCGATGCCGCCGAACGGCGAGCCGGGATTCACCCGCTTGTAGCAATTGATCCAGACCATGCCGCTGCGCATTGCCGCCGCGGTGCGATGCGCGCGCTGCAGGTTGGTGGTCCACAGCCCGCCGCCCAGGCCGTAATCGGTGCCGTTGGCGATCGCCAGCACTTCTTCGTCGTCGCGGAAAGTGGTGACGGTGACGAAGGGTCCGAACACTTCCTCCTGAGAGACCCGGTCGGTTGGTTTCGCACGGACCACGGTCGGTTCGACGTAGCAGCCTTTGGAAAGATCGTCGCGTTCCGGGGGCTTGCCGCCCAGCAGGATTTCGCCACCCTGTTCCTTTGCCACTTTGACGTAGGCGAGCACGCGGTCGCGGTGCATCTGCGAGGTGAGCGGCCCCATCTCGGTATCGGCATTCATCGGATTGCCGAGCTTGATCGAGCGCGCCAGCTTGAGAAAGCCGTCGAGAAACTGTTCGGCGATTTTTTCGTGGAGGATCAGCCTCGACCCGGCAATGCAGGCCTGTCCCTGGTTGTGGAAGATGGCGAACGCCGAACCGTTGATTGCCGCCGGCATGAACGCGTCGTCGAAGACGATGTTGGCGCCCTTGCCGCCCAGCTCGAGTTGCACCCGCTTGAGGTTGCCGCTGGACGCCTGCACGATCTTGCGCCCCACCGCGGTCGAGCCGGTGAAGGCGATCTTGTCCACGCCCGCATGCTCGGCAAGGTACTGGCCGGCGATGTTGCCGTAGCCCGGCACGATGTTCATCACTCCTTTCGGGAAGCCGACCTCGCGCGCCAGCGCGGCAACGCGCAGGCTGGACAGCGGGGTGAGTTCCGCCGGTTTCAGTACCACCGTGTTGCCCGCCGCGAGCGCCGGACCCATCTTCCAGCTGGTGAACATCAGCGGGAAGTTCCACGGCACGATCTGGCCGACGACGCCGACCGGTTCACGCAAAACGTAGTTTAGAAAGCCCTGCTCCACCGGCACCACGCTGCCTTGGAACTTGTCGGCCATGCCGCCGAAGTAGCGGAAGGTCAGCGCGGTGCGCACCACGTCCAGGCCGCGGGTGTCGCGCAGCGGATGGCCGGTATCGAGCGATTCCAGCTTGGCCAGCTCGTCCGCGTTCGCCTCGATCGCGTCGGCCAGTTTCAGCAGCAGGCGGCCGCGATCCGCGGCAGCCATTTTCGACCAGGCGGGGAACGCCTTGCGCGCGGCCTCCACGGCGCGATCGATATCGGCTTTCTGCGCCTCGGCAACCTCGGTGATGAGCGAGTTGTCGTGCGGATTGAGAACCGGTATGCGCGCCTTGGACTCGGCATCGACGAACTCGCCGTCGATGAAAAGGTTGTTTTGAATCATGTGCATTCTTCGTGAAGGCGTGAAGGGTGAAGGGGTGAGAGACAGTGAAGGGTGAATGAGTGAATGAGTGAAGGGTAAGAACGGCGCCGCGTCGCGGCGTTCGTTCCCTCGCCCCTCGTCCCTCTCCCCTCTCCCCTGCCTTTTTCAGAACTCCACCGGATACGGCTTGAGTTCCCCGCGCTCGTAGCGCTTCGGCAGGTCGGGCGTGGCGTTCTCCCACACCAGCAGCATCGAGCGCTTCTTGGAGAATCCCTGGTGGCGGATGTCGGCCGGCATCGCCGCAACGTCGCCGGCCTTCATGGTCAGGCGCGCGCGCGGCCGTCCGGTCTCGCGATCTGCGACTTCCCAGGTGATCTCGTCCGAGAGTTGCACGAACCACTCGACGCGATCGTTGCCGTGGATGATCGGCAGGATGTACTCCTCGGTGGTCGGGCAGAACAGGCTGTTCCTGCACACCGAGGTCACCGAGGGGTTCCAGGTCACGTCCGA
>DASQOP010000188.1:0-3284 GCA_035644415.1 Burkholderiales bacterium | reverse complement strand
TTCACCGCCGGTCCGGAATCTTGCCAGGCTGTAGGCGCCGATGGTACCCAGGAACATCGCGATCACGGTGCTTACCCCGGCGACCACGAAGCTGTTCCATACCGTGATCGCGTCGCCGTCCTTGAACAGCACCGCGTAATTGTCGAAATGGATCCGGCCCGGATACCACTTGGGCGGGAACGAGTAGATCTCCTCCGGCGTCTTGAAAGAAATCATGAACAGCCAGTAGATCGGGAACAGGAACAGCGCCGTGACCGCCACCGCGGCGGCCAGACGCACACCGGTGCGCAGTGCGTAGCGTTGCTTGACGGTCATCATCTGGACAATTCGACCCTCTTTAACGCCAGCATCACTACCACCGACAGCAGGATGATTACCAGGAAGGCCACTGCCGCGGTGTAACTGGTCTCGAATTGCTGGAAACCCTTGATGTAGGTGAAGATCGAAATGGTCTCGGTCATGGTTCCGGGGCCGCCCTTGGTGAGTGCCCAGACGATGTCGAACAGGCGGAACAGGTCCAGTCCGCGGATCAGGATGGCGATCGCCATCACCGGCCAGATCGCCGGCAGCACGATCCTGAAGAATGTGCGCCACCAGCCGGCACCGTCGATCGCGGCGGCCTCGAGTTGCGACTTGTCCACATTGGCGAGTGCGGCGAGCAGCAGCAGAAACATGAACGGCGTCCACTGCCAGACCTCGGCCGCCAGGATCGCCGGATAGACCAGGTGCGGGCTGATGGTCCACAGCAGCGTCACGTCCTCGCCCCAGATCCAGCCGATGATCTGGTTGATCGGCCCGAAGCGGTGGTTGAACATGAGCGACCAGGTCGCGCCCGAGACGATCGGCGATACCACCACCGGCAGGACCAGCAGCGCGATGAAAATCTGCCGGCCCGGCAGCCGCTCGAGGAATAACTGCGCCATCGCCAGCCCGAGCAGCAGTTCGAGCGGCAGTGCGGTCACGGTGAAGATCACGGTGTGCAACAGCGCTTCCCACAGGCGCGTGTCCTCGAACAACTGCGTGTAATTGGCGAAGCCGATGAAATCGGTGCTGGTTTCGGTCATGGTGATGCCCTGGAAGCTCACCAGCAGCAGATAGACCAGCGGGAATATGCCGATCAGCAGCAGCACGAATATGGCCGGCCCGATCAGCAGGTATTTGAAATTGCGCTCGCCGAAGCTGGCGCGGGAGGTTGCCGATAGTGAAGTCAATGTCAGAGCCCTTGCAGAGACAAAAAAGGGAGCGCCAGCGTGACGGCGCTCCCACCATTTTGTCTCGCCGCGGCCGCTCCGATTGGCGCCCGCCGCGGACGATCCATCTTATGAAGGCGACGCGGGCCGCCAGTTCATTTCTTCGGGTAGGCGCCGGATTTCTTGGCCCAGGCGGCGTACACGGCCTTCTGCTTGTTCACCCCGACCTGCATGGTGACTCCATCCCACTGCTTGGCCACGTCGTCGAGAATTTTCTTCGGATCTTCGCCCGCCCACAGCCGGCTGATGCCCTGGCGCAGCGCCTCTTCGTACTTGTCGGTCTGAATCAGCGAAAGATCCAGGAGACCGGTTTTCGCGCCCTGGCCCAATGCCGCGAGATAGTCCTTCGCGTCCGGCCACAGCTTCATGTACTCCGGATCCTTGAAGTGCGAGTCGCGGAACGGGTCGCGCAGTGCATACGGCAGTCTTACGCGCTTGCCGCTGATCTCTTCGCTGTTCAACCACTGGATGAACAGATAGGCGGCCTCCTTGTTCTTGCTGGTGGAGGCAACCGACAGCGCGAAGCCCGCGGCCAGTTCGGGATGCCCGCCGGGCGGTAGCGCATATCCCACCTTGCCGGCGATCGTGGATTTCGGTACCCAGTCGAGCGCCTTCTCGTTGGCGAGATAACCGGCCGCGAAGCGGCCATAAGGCGGCCACGAGATAGTCATCGCGCTTTCGCCCTTGAGGAAGGTCGCCAGGTTCTCGACGAAGCCGAACTTCTCGACACCGGGAGGCATGAAGCGGTTCTCCTTGCGCATCTCGGTGAACACCTTGACTCCGATCGGGCTGTTCACGGCTGCCTTCATGTCGGCGTCGAAGAACTTGCCGCCTTCGACACGGAAGCGCTCCTGGAACATGAACATGGTGTACGGCGGTTCGCGGAAGAACGCGGCGCCGTAGATGCCTTCCTTCTTCAGTTTTTCGGTGAGGAACGATCCGATATCGTCGAACTGCTTCCAGGTCTTCGGCGGTGCGAGCTCGTACCCATGCTTGGCTTTGAAGTCCTTCTTGAGATCGTCGCGGGCAAAGATGTCCTTGCGGTAGTAGAACAGGAACACGTCGCCGTCATCGGGGAAGCCGTAGATTTTCCCATTTACCGTCATCTGGTTGTCACGGTAGGTGGGCGCGATCAATTGCAGCTCGGAACGGAATCCGTACTTGTCCACCAGCGGATCCAGAACTTCCAGCGCGCCGGCCTGCGCCAGGTCGGGCATCCACGCGGGAATGACGTTGAGCGCGTCGTACGCGCCGGTGCCGGCGCGATATTCCTGCATGATCTTGGTAAACATTTCCGCGGTCGGCACTTCGACCACTTTCACCTTGCAGCCGGTTTCCTTCTCCCACAGCGGTCCCGAGAAATTCAGTGGGTCGAGCGACTGCAAACCCGCTTCCCAGACGATGGTGATGGTCTTGCCGGAGCAAATTTTCTTGGCGGCTTCGACGGCAGTCTTCGCTCCGTTTTGCGCACCGGCTACGCCAGCCGAGGCAACAGCCACGGCAGTAGCGATCGACAGCAGCAAACCTTTGAGCAGACTTGGCCGGCGAAGGAGTGTTGACTGATCCCTCATGATCCCTCCTCCGTGAGTTATAAGTTTTTGATTGTTCGCTCTTTATGGTGAGCGATTCAGCACAGCGTGCCGATTATGTTGAACCGCCCCCCAGAGTGTCAAGCAAACCCGGAACAAGCGCACTTTCGCCGCATTGCAGCGAAGCCAGGGCTGGAAAGAGTCCCCGATGCATCGACGATTCGCCCGCACAGGGAAACCTCGGCCTCGCGTCCCAGGGGGACTTTTGTGGTGCAATACACGTTTCCGCTTTCCGCATACTTCGAAGGAACTTCCTTGGACATCTCGATACTCCAGGCGGCAACGCAGTTGCTCGACCAGCGGTTGTCGCTTACGCCGATCACCGACCTGCCGGAACCCCTGCGACCCCGGGACGAATCGCAGGGCTATCAATTGCAGAGAGTGCTCAATGGCCTGCTGACCGTGGCGGGAATGGGCGAACAAGTGGGCCATAAGATCGGCTGCA
>DASQOP010000187.1:0-8632 GCA_035644415.1 Burkholderiales bacterium | reverse complement strand
AAGTTCGTGGCGCACCTCGGCGAAGTCGCCATCCAGCGCGTAAAGCGGATCAGCAAGCTCGCCGGACTGGATGTGATCCTGGTCCACCGCATGCTCAAGAATACCGTGCCGCTGCCGGAGTACATGCTGCTGTCCGAGCCGTTGTTCCGCCTGAGCGATGAAAAGATTCGCACGCACACCCAGTCGCTGCCGCAGGAATTCGAAGGCCTGGGACCGGTGCAGACCTATTTCGTCGACATCAAGGACGTCGCGGCCGAGCTTCCGCCCAAACCCGAGGTCACCCGGCTTGCCCAGATGCGCGAGACCTGGGGCGTCATCATTCGGACGCTGCCCTACCTGATCGGGCTCAAGAAACCGCGCTTTGCGGTTTGAATCACCGAGTTGGACGGCGCACAGAGCGCCGCCACAATCGGCCCCCGCGCCTCTCCAGCGGCCTCCGGCTACAATCGCCGCATGATCGGAAAATCGTTCCAGCGGATCAGTACGCGCGATCTCTGGATGGCGGTCGCGCCGGCACTCGTTGCCGTCGTACTGGCTCTGGTCTTCGCATTCCGTTTCATCGAGCCGGCGCCGCCGGACAGAGTGGTGATGGCGACCGGCGCGGTGGACGGCGGTTATCACATGTTCGCCCAGCGCTACAAGGAGATCCTGGCGCGCGATGGCGTCACGGTCGATCTGCGCATCTCGGCCGGCTCGCAGGAGAACGTGAGCCGCCTGCTGGACGAAAAATCCGACGTGGAGGTGGGCTTTTTCCAGGGCGGCTCCGCTTTTGCCGCCAATGCGCCGAACCTGCGTTCGTTGGGCAGCATCTATTACGAACCGCTATGGGTGTTCTACCGCGGCGCGGATATTCATGATTTCGGTGGCCTGAAAGGCAAACGGCTGGCGATTGGACCCGAGGAAAGCGGCACGCACGCGCTCGCGCTGCAAATGCTGGCGGTGAATGCCACCGTTATGCCGCCGACCGTGCTCCTTCCCGAGAGCGGACTGAAGGCCAACGAAATGCTGCTGCAAGGCGAACTCGATGCGGTGTTCATGGTAGGTCCGCCGGAGTCGCCGCTGGTCGAGCAACTGGTGTCCGCCAGGGGTATCCGTCTGCTCAGCCTCGAGCGCGCGGAAGCCTATACGCGCCGCTTTCCTTACCTGACCAGGCTGACCTTGCCGCGAGGGGTGTTCGACTTCGTCAGCAACAACCCGGCGCAGGACGTGACGCTGGTGTCACCCACCGCCAACCTGCTCGCCCGCGACACGCTGCATCCGGCGCTGGCGTTCCTGCTGATGCGTGCCGCCAGGGAAATCCACGGAAACCCGGGGTTGCTGAATAAGATCGGCGACTTCCCGGCGCCGCTGAACTCCGAGTTCCCGCTGAGCAGCGAGGCGGAGCGTTACTACAAGACCGGGCCGCCGTTCCTGCAGCGCTACCTGCCATACTGGATCGCGGTGATGGTCGACCGGCTGTGGATCATCCTGCTGCCGGCGCTGGCGCTGCTGGTGCCGCTCACGAAGATCATTCCGCCGGTGTACCGCTGGCGCGTGCGCTCGCGCATCTATCGCTGGTACGCACGGCTCAAGGAAGTGGAGCTCGAACTCGAAGACGATCCCCCGCCGGAAAAACTGCGGGAGCTGCTGAAGCGGCTGGACCAGATCGAACGCTCGGTCAATGGCATCAATACGCCGCTCGCGTATTCGGACAACCTTTACGCCTTCCGGCAGAACGTGAATCTGGTACGCCAGAGAGTGCAGGCGAGATTGGTGTAAAGTCCGGCAAGGTTGTAGCGTACGTGACGGCCTGAAGGCAGGACCCGGCACTCGAGCCTCGACCCCGTTTTTCGAGCAGCCCCGCCAGTTCGCGATCCGGCGACCGGACCGAAGTCACTGATCTGACCAGATATTCCCCTACCGGACAGAGCGCTTGATTCCGGCCTGATCGCCGCCATGTAGGGTTCATTACGGAGACCTCTGGATGACCTCGCGCGACCTTACCCGCCTGATGTGGAGCGAAGCCCTTTCGCTCCTGGAGCAAGCCGACCGGCTGCACCGGCAGTTCATTCGCCCGGCTGCGGCCGAAGCGCCTGCCTGGGAGCCGCCGGTGGACATCGTCGAGACTGCCGACGAAGTCCGGGTGCACGTGGCGCTGCCGGGCGCGGCTGCTGATTCGGTCGCGGTGAAGCTCGAACCCGGTGAGATAACCATATCCGCACACAGGCCATTCCCGCTCCGAACATCCGAGAGCGAATGCACGGCGCGCATCCATGCGCTGGAAATTCCGTACGGACGCTTCGAGCGCCGGATCGGCCTGCCCACGCAGGCGCTCGCACTGGCCGGCAGGAAGTTGCAGGACGGGTGTCTCACGCTCATTTTCAGCAAGAAGGAGTCTTCATGAATTTCTGGCCCACGATGCAGAAAATGCTTTCGCCAGACGACGCAGGCAAGTCCGCACCGGAGCCAAATGCCGGGCGCAGCGCTACGGCATTGAAACCGCTGCCGGAGGACGCGCTGATCATCATTCCGCTGCGCAATGCGGTGCTTTTCCCAGGCATCATGTCGCCGGTCACGGTCGGTCGCCCGTCCTCGGTCGCTGCGGCGCAGGAAGCGGCCCGCAGCGAGCGCCGAGTCGGATTTCTGTTGCAACGCGACCCGGAGAAAAACGAACTCAAGCCGGACGACCTGCACTGGGTCGGCACCGCCGGCCAGGTAGTGCGCTACATCACCGGCGCCGAAGGCGCCCACCACCTGGTGGTCCAGGGGCAGTCGCGTTTCCGCGTACTGGAGTTTCTGGACGGCTGGCCCTTCATGGTGGCCCGCGTGGCGATTGTGGAGCCGGCGGAAGAATCCAGCCCCGAGATCGAGGCGCGCTTTCTGCAGCTGAAAGAGCGTGCGGTCGAGGCCATTCAGTTGCTGCCGAACGTGCCCGACGAACTGGCGGGCGTGGTGCAGGCGATGAATTCGCCCGCGCTGCTGGCCGACATGGTGGCCAACCTGCTGGACGTGAAGAACGAAGAAAAACAGACCGTACTCGAAACCTTCGACCTCAAGCGGCGCCTCGACAAGGTGCTGGCGCTGCTGGGCGAGCGTGTCGAGGTGCTGAGGCTTTCCAAGGAGATCGGCGACAAGACCCGCAAGGAGTTCGACGAGCGCCAGCGCGAGCACGTGCTGCGCGAGCAGATGCGCCAGATCCAGAAGGAACTGGGCGAGGGCGAGGAAACCGCAGCCGAGATCGAGGAACTGAAGAAGGCCATCGACGATGCCGGCATGCCCGAGGACGTGCACAAGCACGCCGTGAAAGAGCTCAAACGCCTGCAGAGAATGGGCGAAGGCAGCGCCGAGGGCTCGATGTTGCGCACCTATCTGGAGTGGTTGAGCGAATTGCCCTGGAAAGCGGAGCAGGGCAGGCCGATCGACATCGCGGAAGCGAGGAAGGTGCTCGACGAGGATCACTACGGCCTGGAGAAGATCAAGCGCCGCATCCTAGAATATCTTGCGGTGAAGAAGCTCAACCCGGATGGAAAAAGTCCGATCCTGTGCTTCGTCGGCCCGCCGGGTGTGGGCAAGACCTCGCTTGGGCAGTCGATCGCACGTGCCACCGGGCGCAAGTTCCAGCGCGTGTCTCTGGGCGGCACCCACGACGAGGCGGAGATCCGTGGCCACCGCCGTACCTACATCGGCGCGCTGCCGGGCAACATCATCCAGGCGATCCGGCGTGCGGAATCGCGTACCGGCGTGCTGATGCTGGACGAAATCGACAAGCTCGGCGCAGGCGGTTTCCATGGAGATCCGTCGAGCGCGCTGCTGGAGGTGCTCGACCCGGAGCAGAACTCGAAATTCCGCGACAACTACCTTGGCGTGGACTTCGACCTGTCGAAGGTGATGTTCATCGCCACCGCCAACGTGCTCGACACGATTCCAGGGCCACTGCGCGATCGCATGGAGGTGATCCAGCTTCCAGGTTACACCGAGGAAGAGAAGCTGGAGATCGCCAGGCGTTACCTGCTCAAGCGCCAGCTCGAAGCCAACGGCCTCAAGCCGGAACAGGCGATGCTCACCGATGCAGCGATCAAGGCCATCATCCGCGACTACACGCGCGAGGCTGGCGTGCGCAATCTCGAACGCGAGATCGGGGCGACGCTGCGTTCGGCGGCGATGAAAATCGCCGAAGTACAGGCTCAGAGCGTGGTCGTGGATGCTCCGGACCTGCAAGCCATCCTCGGCCCGCGCAAGTTCGAGGATGAACTGGCGCTGCGTACGGCGCTGCCGGGCGTGGCGACCGGGTTGGCGTGGACGCCGGTGGGCGGGGACATCCTGTTCATCGAGGCCACCAAGGTGCCGGGGTCCGGCAAGCTCATCCTCACCGGGCAACTGGGCGAGGTGATGAAGGAGTCGGCACAGGCGGCGTTGACGCTGGCGAAGATGTACAGCGGCGAATCGCTGGAGAAGACCGACTTGCACGTGCACGTGCCCGCAGGCGCGACGCCGAAGGATGGCCCGAGCGCCGGAGTGGCGATGTTCCTGGCGCTAGTGTCGTTGCTCGCCCACAAGCCGGTGCGTTCCGACGTGGCGATGACCGGTGAGATCTCGCTGCGCGGCCTGGTGCTGCCGATCGGCGGCGTGAAGGAGAAGGTGCTCGCGGCGCTGCGCGCGGGCATCAGGACCGTGATGCTTCCGAAGCGCAACCAGAAAGACCTGGAAGACGTGCCCGCGGCCGCGCGTGAGAAGCTGGAATTCGTGTGGCTGGAAACCGTCGAGGATGCGATGCGCTGCGCCGTCGGCGGTGACCCGGCGCAGCTCTTTAAGAGCAAGGATGAAGGAGACAACACGCCCGGAGGGCTTGTTGCGGCGTAGGCTGACCTTTAGCCGTGCGAAGCTCGGATCAAGGTTACGCCGGAGGCAAAGGATGAAGGATAGCCAATAGATCAGTACTGAGCGCCGCGAAACAGCAGGTGAAAGTAAAAACTATCTCGAGTAAGTTGCGGTCCCTTTCCCCTCTCCCCTTTAGCCTTTCGGGTTTCATTCGCTAGAATGACGGGTCTGCGGCATGGCCATGTGGCCCTGCCTGACCTGGAAGACCATGGAATATGTTATTCGATGCCTTTATGACCGGACTTGGGACGGAAATCGTCGGCACGGTCGTCATCGTCGCCGCGGTAATCCTCGCCAACATCGTCATCTCGGCCGCGTTGCGGGGCAGGGGGTGGCTGTCACGGGAGACCAAGCTCCGCGCGTCGGTTTTCTGGCGCAACTTCTCATTCCTCATCGCCTTCCTTGCGCTGTTGTTCATCTGGCGCACGGAGCTGCGTGCCGCCGCGCTTTCCCTCGCAGCGTTGAGCGTGGCTCTGGTGCTGGGCGGAAAAGAGCTGCTGACCTCGATGCTCGGTTACATCCATCGCACCACGTCGGGAAGTTTCGAATTCGGCGACGTCATCGAGATCAACGGTATCAAGGGCGAGGTCATCGACCAGACGCTGTTTTCCACCACCGTGCTGGAGATGAGCGACGAGCATCTTTTCACCGGGCGAGTGGTGCAGTTCCCCAACAGCTTTTACGTAAGCCAGGCGCTGAAAAATCATTCGCGTCTGGGTAACTATCAGCTCGCGCTGGTCGCTGTACCGCTCGCGCCGGGCAGCAGTCTTGAAACCGCGAAGGAGGTACTCATCGAAGCGGCCAGGGTGGTGTGCTCGGAATTCGTTGCTCCCGCCCAGAAAGCCCTGCGCGATCTGGAGGGTGAGCAGTTCATCGTGATGCCGTCTGCGGACCCGCGCGTAACCGTGCGGCTGGGTGACGCCGGCAAGGTGACGCTGTTATTGCGCTTTCCCTGCCTTACCAATCAGCGTACCCGGACCGAGCAGGACATCCTGGCCCGATACTTAAAAGCGGTGCCGGGTGACGGGAAAACCAGGGATGAAGGATGAGGGATGAGGCAAGACAGGCGTGAACAATCACTCGCGTGTCATGGCTTGCGGGCGGGCGCGCCGGATTCGGCGACCTGCACCTTGATCCATTCTGCGACCCGCTTCTGATCCGCGTCGCGAAATTTCACTTCGACCTTCAGCCCCTTGTGCAGATTCGCCAGGGTTCCGGTCAGGTTGGGCAGTCGCGCCTGAGTCCGGTCCAGCCAGATGCGGGTGCGGTCGGTCAGGAGTATCTCGTGGATTCCCGAAGGTCCGGAAACCGCCAGCGTGTGCTTCTGCGGGTTGACCGATTCGATCGCGCCCATCAGGCTGGACTTTCCGGACACTCCGGGTGATTGCCCGATCGGGATATACATCTCGGTCATTTGCTGCGCGTGTGCCTGCGCCAGACAAGCGAGCCAGAGTCCCATGACGGCAATTCCCGCCAAGAGCTTGCGCATTGCTGCCAACCTCCTTCGATTCGTGATCATTGGCATCGGCACGGTCTCGTCAGGACGATTCGACGAGTTGAACCCGTGCCTTATTCTGTTCTTCGATGGCCTGTTTGGTCAGTCGATCCCGGAAGAATAGACTGCGGGCCGCTTTTTTCGCGAACGTCTGCGCTTCACGAAGGTGCGCGACGGCTTCCGGATGCAGACCGCCGCCCTCGAGCACCCGGATGCTGTCCTGCGTCTCGTTGAGCGAGCGAGCGATGAGTTCCTTCGCCTCCGTGCGACGCGCAATGCCTTTGTTCCGGCTGGACTCCAGGAGTTCGACGCTCTGCCTGATGTTCTCGAGCGCATTGATTACCCGCAGGAAAGCGGCAATGGCGACGATCTGCGTGCCGTCGAGTTCTATGCCGACGCCATCGGGATCTGCAGCGGCCAGAAGTTTGCCCGCGGGTGAGCTGTTGAATGCCTCGCCGTCGTAAAAAGCGACTGCCCCCTCGATGGTCTCGATGGCGTTGTTGTGAAAGAACGGGCCGGTTTCGGCGGCCTCGACCAGCGGCGGCGTATTGAAAGTACCGTCGCCCGGGGTGCGGAATCCGTCATCGGCTGGATTCAATTCGCCGCTCAGGTCGGCGGGCTGATCCGGAAGATTTTCCACCCCCGTGTTGAAGTTAGCGTTGCCGATGCTCCCGGCGCCGAAGTTGGCGGTCGCCCCGGCATTGGCATGGCAGCGGTTGCACTTTCCGAGTGAGTTGTCGAGGAAGATCTCCTGCCCGCGCTTTGGCACGATGCCCTTCAGGGGTAGGGGCAAGGCCAGGTCCTGCTGCCGGCCAAGGGAGAGCGAGAATGCCTCGATTGCGTCGAGTTCCTCTTCCGTCGGCAGACGAAAATCCTGCCCCGGGATCCGGTTCAGGGTCTTGGTGAAATGCTGGATGACTGCGCCGGTGGCAAATGACCGGAGCGAACCGTCCCCCGGTGCGCCATCGCCGGACCAGCCGGTGCGCGGCCCTTGGGGGCTATCGACCGAAGTCCGAAGCCCGAGCATATGCGGCACACCACGCATGACAAACTTCTTGTCCAGGTCCACGAAACCGTCCAGGTTTTCCAGGATCAGCCCGAACTGGCGCATCAGTCTCGGATTCTCGAAATTCTTCCTGAGGTCCGGGTTGAATTCGGCCACGAACAGCGGGTCGTTCGGAGCAAGCGTGGCGATGAACGCGGGATCGAGCGTCAGGTTATTCTCGGCCGGATGACAGGTCCCGCAGGTTCTGCCATTGCCCTGAAAGGTTTCGTTGAAGAAGATCTGTCGCCCCTTGGCGACAAGATCCTGGGAAGGTGACGCATTGCACGCGCTGAGAATAACCAGGCAAGCCGCAACAACCGGCGCGCGCAGAACGCCTTCGGGCCCCACTGCAAGCCGACCGCGAACGCGCCTTTCCATTTGTTCCTCCTGATCTTTTTGCACCGTTGCGCGCTCGCGCTATCCAGCCAGGGCATCAGGTCGCCGTGTCGTCCGACGCTGAATTGCTTATCGGGACGCGTTATTTGTCTGCTCTTTCACGTTCGACATCGTTGCTCACGCAAAAATCGTGCGCGGCATGATTCAAGAGCAAGGATGATCAAGCCCGTGACGAGAAGCCGGGCTGCGTCCGCATTTTTGCTGCGCCGATTACTATCGGGCTAAAGCGGACTTTCCAGGCCGCCACGCCGCATCCTCTGACGCCGTTCCGGGTGCAGACGCCGTTCCTGATGCTTGAGAGGTTCCTGACGCCAGCGTCGTTCCTGTTGCCCACGCCGGTCTGGCGCCCGACGCCGGTTTGCAAGCCATTCGAGTGCTGCCGCCTCATTTCGAAAATTGCGAACATTCAACCCATACTGTCGCGCGCGCAACTCCAGGTATTCGTGCGAAATATATAGATCCTTGCTATCCGCGAGCAAAGCTATCTGGTGTCCGGGTTTCTTTGCAATCTCCTTGAAGCAATCGATGAACCCGTGATATTCAACATGAAATATCGGCGCTGACGAATGAACGTAAATGAGGATATTTGAGCGCCCATGAATGCCGCTCTCCCGAGTAACGACGTCGAGAAATGCGGTTGTTTCTTCCATGGTTTCGCGGTCGAACAACTCTGCTCTCAGAAATTTACTCTCGATTGTTATCCGGTACACCATAAGTTTGTGAGGTACTACACCATAAGTTTGCGCGGTACGAAAAAGTCACCAGCGTTTTCTCTTCGCGCACAGGGAAGGGCGCACACCGTTTTCGCGCTAACCAGGCGCGGGGTACTTGCGGCTGCT
>DASQOP010000186.1:0-6115 GCA_035644415.1 Burkholderiales bacterium | reverse complement strand
CCAAGCGTGACGATCTTCAGCAGGTGATCACGATGATGAAGAAGAACGTGACGGACTATCCGCTGCAGTTCGCCAATTTCCGCGACTGATTAAGGCGTTCGACGCAAAGGTCGCAAAGGAAAAAGAAAGACGCAAAGAATTCTGTGAATGAGGATCGAAGCGGGGTCCGAAGTCAGCCCTGTAGGGTACCTCTACCTTTGTGAATAACGTGTAGTAGCTCAGGCTTGAGCTGATACGCGGTGCCGCTACGCGCGGATCAGGGCCAACAGCCATGCGCCAACAATTACCGCCAACGTCGACGCGCCGGCCAGCAGTTGCGTCAGGGCGCGACCGGATCCGGGTACGGCCAGGCTTCCATGTACAACACCGAACACCGTGCCGGCAAAGAATCCCGTGAGATGCGCGAGCACATCCGTGTGCTCCCCTCCGGTACCGATGAGCGCAAGCAGAGCAACGGCGGCAATCAATGGCGCCCACCGATAGGGCCAGCGTGCACTGCGTCCGGAGCGCCGACGCCAGGAGTACGCGGCAAGAAGACCAAGCGTCGCGAATACTGCAGTCGATGCGCCGATTGCACGATGGGTTGGCGGCATGAGCAGCGCGTCAAACAAATTCCCAAGTGCACCCGCCGCGAGAATGCTCGCCCAGGCGATCCCCGGCCCGAGCAATTGGCCCGCGAGATAACCGAACAACATGCCGAAGCCTAAATTTGTGATCAGGTGGCCGGAGTCAACGTGCAGCGTAAGCGCGGTGACCACGCGCCACAACTCCCCGCTTCTTGTAAGTCCCGAGACAAGCTCACCCGACGAAAACCAATCGAAGCCCAGAAGACCGCGTGCGGCGCAGTCTGCGACGGTTACGAGGACCACTGCGTATCCTGCTGAACCAAGCCACGCGTCGGGGTGCGCCCTGATCGGGCCGGGCTCCCGTTGGCGAGAGCGGCCCTCCTCGTCATAGTCCTTGAGGTGAGTCATCGCCGCGGTGACCGAGTCCTCTGGCACAAGCAGTGCGAAGCTGTCGCCCAAGGATACAAGCTCCGATGCCACACCGACGGCGGCAAGGACTAAGGCGCGTTCGTCGCAGTCAGCGCGACGATCGGATCGATAGACTTCGACGAGCGCCACGCCTGTTACGCCTTCAGTCCCTTGACCCATTGATCGTAGAGCCGGTCCGCCACGCTGCGCAGGGCCGCCAGCTTCTCTTGCATTCCACGCTGCATCCGCTGCGGCGATTGCACCGCCGGACCGGCGCTGTTTAAGACCTCGTCCGCCCCGGTCTCGCACCAGCTTTTGACCAGTTCCTCGGTCATTTCGACGTGGCACTGCATGCCCAGGCTGTTGCCGATCACGAAGCCCTGGTTCTCGCAGTAGCGGTTGCCCATGATGCGCACCGCGCCCTGCGGAATGGTGAACGTTTCGCCGTGCCAGTGAAACGATTCGAAGCGCTCGATGCCGGGTCCGAACCACTGCCTCGCGACCGGATTGTCCGCAATCAGGACTTCGCCCCAGCCGATCTCCTTGACCGGATTGCGGGCGACCGTGCCACCGAATGCCTTCGAAATCAACTGTCCGCCGAGGCAATGACCGAGGACAGGAACATCGAGCGCGGCCGCCTGTCGGATGAGCTGCAACACCGGCGCGATCCAGGGCAATTCGTCGTTCACGCTCATCGGCCCGCCCATGAACACCAGACCGCCGAATTGCTGCGGGTCGGGCGGAACCGCATTGCCCTGGTCCACGGCTATCAGGTGCCACGGGATGTTCCGCGATTCCAGATACGTGGCAAAATAACCTGGTCCTTCCGTGGGCGAGTGGCGGAATATTGCAACAGGTTTCATCGCCAAAGGGATCCTCATGCGGTTCAAGGCCGCGAATGTTACTGCAATTATTGTTGCCCTCCTAACCTGCCCGGCAGCCGCGCAGGAAGTGAGCGTGCTCGCACTGTTCGAAGGCAAAGCCTTGCTGGCGGTGGACGGCGGCAAGCCGCGCACCGTACGTGCCGGGGAATCCTACGCCGGCGTCAAGCTCATCAGCGCCAACAGCGAGGAAGCCATCGTCTCCGTCAACGGCAAACGTCAGCGGCTCAGGATCGGCGAGGGTGTTTACAGCGCGGTATCCCCGCAAAGGGAACGTACAACGGTCACGCTTACTACGGACGGGGGCGGACATTTCGTCACCACCGGGAGCATTAACGGCGCAACAATGAATTTCCTGGTCGACACCGGCGCCACGGCGGTGTCGATGAACCTGAACGATGCGCGACGGGCGGGCGTCAACTACCTGGCCGGAGCGAAAGCTTACTCGCAGACCGCGAACGGCGTCGTGCCGATCTACAAAGTAAAACTCGGCAGCGTAAAACTGGGGGATATCACCCTGACCGACGTCGACGGTTTCGTGCATCAAAGCGACGCGCTGCCCGTCGTGCTGCTCGGAATGAGTTTCCTCGGGCGCCTGGAAATGCGCCGGGAGGGCGAGAGTCTTACGCTCACCAAGAAACAATAATACTGACACCTTTGCACATTGCGCCGGCGCCGGAAACCGATGGCGCGCCGGGCACCCGTCATCCCAGCATCCCCACAACGAAAAATTTGAAACAACCGCGGAGGAGCAATGATCTACGAACTGCGCATTTACCACGCCTGCCCCGGCAAACTGCCGGCCCTGAACGCACGCTTTTCCAACCATACCCTGAAAATATGGGAGCGCTTCGGCATCCGCCAGGTGGGTTTCTGGACAACGGCCATCGGCGAAAGCAACAACGACCTGTACTACATCCTCGAATGGGAGAATCTGGCCGAGCGCGAGCAGAAGTGGAACGCCTTCGTCACCCATCCCGACTGGCTGGCGATCCGTGCCGAAACAGAAAAGGACGGCCAGCTGGTGAACCACTTCACCAACATGATCCTGACACCGACTGCATACTCGAAAATGCGCTAGAGCCACCCCTCCCCCTCTCCCTGACCCTCTCCCGCGAGGGGAGAGGGAAATTGATGGTCAAAAGCGCCATACGCCCGCGGAGCGTACCTTCTCTGCTCTGTGGAGAGGGCGGGAGATGAGGTGGTGAGGTCGTCCCCGGAACGACGGCTTTGACGGCCTCCGGGCTTTAAGTAGAATGCTCCGACAGGGTCGCACAACGCGGTCCGTGTTTTCAGGCAGCGCAGGCGCTCATCATGGACGAGAAACTCGTATACAACGTCAACGTCACGGCCCAGGACGTCCTCCCCACCCCGGAGGAAATCAAGCGCCGCGTGCCCTTGACCGACAAAGCGGAAATGACGGTCCTGGAAGGCCGGCACGCCTTAGAACGCATTCTCGACCGCATGGATCACCGGCTGATGGTAGTGATCGGCCCGTGCTCGATCCACGACCCGGTGGCGGCGATGGATTACGCCCGTCGGCTGAAGGGGCTCGCCGATGAAGTGGGCGATACGCTGTTCATCGTGATGCGCGTCTATTTCGAGAAGCCGCGCACCACCACGGGCTGGAAGGGCCTGATCAATGACCCGCGCATGAACGACTCTTTCCATATCGAGGAAGGCCTGCAGCTGGCCCGCAAGGTGCTGCGCGACATCAACGAACTGGGACTTCCCGCCGGCACCGAGGCGCTCGATCCGATCAGCCCGCAGTATCTCGGCGACCTGGTGACCTGGAGTGCAATCGGCGCGCGCACCACGGAATCACAGACGCACCGCGAGATGGCCAGCGGCCTGTCAACGCCGGTCGGCTTCAAGAACGGCACCGACGGCGGGCTGCAGGTGGCGATCAACGCGCTGTTGTCGGTATCGCGGCCGCACAGTTTCCTCGGCATCAACCAGAGCGGCCAGGTTTCGGTGATTCGCACCAAGGGCAACGGCTACGGCCACATCGTCCTGCGCGGCGGCGCCAAGGGCCCGAATTACGATTCGGTGACGATCGCGGTGGTGGAAAAGGAGCTGGCGAAAAACAAACTGTCCGCCAACATCGCGGTCGACTGCAGCCACGCCAACTCCAACAAAGACCACAACCTGCAGCCGCTGGTGGCCAGCGACTGCGCGCACCAGATCATGGAAGGCAACCGGTCGATCGTGGGCTTGATGCTGGAGAGCAATATCAAAGCCGGCAACCAGTCGATCCCGGCCGACCTGAAACAGCTCAAGTACGGGGTGTCCGTCACCGATGCCTGCATCGACTGGCCGACGACGGAAAAGCTGCTGCGCGAAATCCGGCAGAAGCTGAAGGACGTGTTGCCAAAACGGGTTCCGAGAACCGCGGAAATCAGAAAGATCAGCGGCTGACTACCGTCGGTCGATCTCCGCAATCGGGCGGAGAAGTCAACGGATTGACAGCGGGCGACCAACTGGTCGCCCGTTTGCATTTAGGACAGACGGCCATCGCTCTGAGCCCTGCAGTTACGCTCGCGCATCGCCCTGAGGAGGAGACGGCGGCGCGGTGGTGGTCGGCCAGTCCGAGAACGGAAAGGGCTTCTTCTCGGTGTTGTAGGTCAGGTAGGCCCACAGGCCATAGACATAAACCGAAAGCTGCTTGCCGAATTTCAGCGCGCGTTCGTTGGGACTGCCCGTTACCAGGGTAACGACGACCTGGAACAGGACCACGACCCACATGATGAATTCGGCCACTTTGTACAGAACCGCAAACAGGATCATGTACAACAACCGCGCCCATCGCGAAGAATCGTTCATCTGCTGTAGCGGATTTTCCATTGCTTCTCCTTTGCCACCCGCGGCTGCTGAAACCGGACCCCTGTGGTAGATGGGATCCCCACCGGGAAACTCAGTCTACTTTTTTCCCGCCACGGGGTTTGCGCACGCCGTCGCTTTCCCTGGCGGTCATGGCCGCGGCTTCGGCGATCAGCCACTCCGCGAAATGGGTCACTTCCGGACGACCCGACGTGATCGGGGTTCTGACGATGAAGTAGGCCCGGCCGGTTACCGCTTCGAGCGGAAATGGCGCAACCAGCGCCCCGTCGGCCAGGAGTTTCTTCACCAGCGGCCTGCGGCCCAGCGCCACGCCCTGCCCGCCCAGCGCCGCGCCTATCGTCTGGTCATAGTGATTGAAGCGCAGAGAATCCGCCGGCTCGAGGTCGGGCACGCCCGCGGTCTCGAGCCAGACGTTCCAAGTGAGCCATGGTACCGGGCGCTGCGGTTCGTCGTAGTGCAACAGCACGTGGTGCCGCAGGTCCTGCGGTGATTTCAGCGGCCGGTTCCGATCCCTCAGCAGCGCGGGACTGCACACCGGCAGGATCTCCTCGCCGAACAGACGCACCGATCCGGCAGGCGCGGCACGCGACGGACAATAACGGATAGCGAGATCGATGCGCTCGCGATCGAGGTCGAGTACCTGGTTGTTGGCGGAGATGCGCACGTCCACGTCCGGATGCAGCCGGCGAAAGCCGGACAGCCGCGGAATCAGCCACAGCGAACTGAAGGCGATCGATGAGGTCACCGTGACCATTTTCGGCGTAGCACCCGGCGAAACCTGCTCGACCGCCTGATGCAGTATGCGCAGCGCGCTGTCGACGGCGCGCCGCAACTGCTCGCCCGCCTCGGTGAGGGCCAGCCCGCGATTTCGCCGCAGGAACAGCGTCACGCCCAGCCGCTGCTCCAGCGCCTGGATCTGGCGGCTGACCGCTGATTGGGTGACGAACAGTTCCTCGGCGGCCTTGGTGAAGCTCAAGTGCCGGGCGGCAGCCTCGAAGCCCTTGAAGAAGTCCAGGGACGGCAGCGCAGGCACTCTGTTAGCCATTCTCGCAACTCATGCGAAGCATTCTGAAATATCGTTTGTGCCCTGCTGTGCACTGCGGAAAATGCATTCCGTAATGATTTCCTGGAATGCCTGGCGCGTCAATGGCGCCGCCGGGCCACAACTGGAGGTGTCAACCATGCAGATCGAGATCAATCGTTCCACGCTGAGCCTCGCCGATGAGGGGCTGGTGGCAATCCGCGACGGCCAGGGCACCCGCATCGTCTGCCACGCGGGCAGCCTGTGGATCACGCAGGAGTGCGACGTGAAAGACTCCGTCATTTCGGCCGGCGAATCGTTCACCGTACGCAATCCCGGGTTGACGCTGCTGACCGCGCTGAGCGCTTCCGAACTCACCATCATCGAGCCGCGCGCTG
>DASQOP010000185.1:0-10355 GCA_035644415.1 Burkholderiales bacterium | reverse complement strand
GCCCATTTCCATTACCTGTGTCTTGCCGGACTCGTCCAGGAAGGTAGCGCTCATCGCCTTGGAGTATTTGCTGCCCAACTGGAAAATGTGTCCGACCTCGATGCCGCGGCAGATCTCCAGCAAGCCCTTGCCGTCAGGGCTCGGGTCGCCTGCCACGGCATTGCGGATGTCGGCGACCGATGCTGGTTCCTCGAGGTCACGGCCGAAGTTCACGCCGGTCAGGTGATAACCTGCCTCATTGGCGCCGCAGACGAAATCTTTCATCGCCGCGACCGAGCGATCCGCAATCACGGTAATTTCCTTCGGCAAGCCAACCGGACCGATGTAGCCCGGTCGGCAGCCGATGCGTGTTTCGATCTCCTTTTCGGTGGCGAAACGGAACGGATTCAGGCCGGGAAGCTTCGCCACCTTCGTTTCATTCAGCTGGTGGTCGCCACGCACCAGCAACATGAGCATCCGCTCTTCATGCATGACCGCGAGCGCCTTGACCGACTGCGACAGCGGCAGTCCAAGCATCGCGGTGACTTCCTCACAGGTGGTCTTGCCGGGCGTGGGAACCTTCTGCATTTTCTGCGTGGCCGCGCCGCGCGGCTTCACCGGCGCAACCGCTTCCGCGAACTCGACGTTGGCGGCGTAATCCGAGGCGGGGGAGTAGGCGATCGCGTCCTCGCCGGAGTCGGCAAGCACGTGAAACTCGTGCGAGCCGGTGCCGCCGATGGCGCCAGTGTCGGCGGCGACCGCGCGGAACTTCAGCCCCAGACGGGAGAAGATGCGCGAATAAGTGTCGTACATGTTGCGGTATTCGCGAGCCAGATCCCGGGCGCCGGCGTGAAAGGAGTAGGCGTCCTTCATCACGAATTCGCGTGCGCGCATCACGCCGAAACGCGGCCGGATTTCGTCGCGGAACTTGGTCTGGATCTGGTAGAAATTGAGCGGCAGCTGGCGGTAGGAGCGGATCTCCTTGCGCGCGATGTCGGTGATGACTTCCTCATGGGTCGGGCCGAAGCAGAAGTCGCGTTCGTGGCGATCCTTGATCTTGAGCATCTGCGGGCCGAACTGTTCCCAGCGGCCGGACTCCTGCCACAGTTCGGCTGGCTGGATCGCCGGCATCAGCAGCTCCACGGCGCCGGCGCGGTTCATCTCCTCGCGCACGATGCTCTCCACCTTGCGCAGCACCCGCAGACCGAGCGGCATCCAGGTATACAGGCCGCTGCCGAGTTTCCTGATCAGCCCCGCCCTGAGCATCAGTTTGTGGCTGATGAGTTCCGCTTCGCTGGGAGCTTCCTTGAGCGTGGAAATGAAGAACTGCGAAGTGCGCATGTCTTGCCCGAGCTCGAAAAGCCGCTATTCTACGGTAGAGAGCCATCCCGAAGTGGAGAGCAGCGGTGTTCGGAAAATGGAAGATTCATCGTTCGGTCGATCATGAAATCAGCGTCGAAGTAAGCGAGAAGGACGGCATTCGCTCGCTGCACCTGGGCAGTGAGACGGTGCAGAGTTCGATGAAGCTGGCCGATCCCACCGAGCTGGTGCTGTCGTATACCAGGGCCATGATGGCGTTCCTGCTGTTCGATCCGCGCCCGCAAAACATTCTGATGATCGGCTTGGGCGGCGGGTCGCTGGCCAAGTTCGTCTATCGCCACCTGCCGTCGGCGCAAATCACCGTGGTCGAATCGCAACTGCGGGTGATCGCGGCAGCGCGCCAGTATTTCCACGTGCCGTCGGACGATGGCCGGTTTCGCGTCGAACTGGCCGAAGGTAGTCAATGGGTGGCCGCTCATCCGCGCGGTTGCGACGTGTTGCTGGTGGACGGATACGACGGCCGCGAACAGGTTCCCGAGCTTTGCTCGGAGAGTTTTTACGCCGATGCGCGCGCGGCGCTGACCGAAGGCGGAATACTGGTGGTGAACCTGTGGAGTTCGGATAGCCGCTTCGATGCCTACCTGCAGCGCATCGAGCGGGTATTCGATGCCCTGGCGTGCGTGCCAGCGGAAAGGCGCGGCAACGTCATTGTGCTGGCCTTTGCGCGCTCCCCGGAACGCCCGCGTTGGGACGATTTGCGGCTCAGGGCGCGCGCCCTCCAAGCCCGGTACGGCCTTGAATTCCTGCAGTTTGTCGAGGGTTTACGCGAACTTAACCCCCATGCGGAAGGCCGCCTCACGCTCTGACCACCATCGCCAGCGCCTTCCTTCGTTGCTGTATTTATGGAAGAATCCAATCAACTGGATTGGTGATTGGGGTGGCTGACATGATCGACCGTGACGGCTATCGCCCGAATGTAGGAATTGTTCTGTGCAACGGCAAAAACGAGGTCTTCTGGGGCAAGCGGGTCAAGGAGCACGCCTGGCAGTTTCCACAGGGCGGCATCAAGTCCGGTGAAACACCGGAGCAGGCGATGTACCGGGAGTTGAAGGAAGAGGTCGGCCTCGATCCCTGCCATGTGAAGATTCTCGGCCGTACCCGCGAGTGGCTTCGTTACGAGGTGCCGCAGACCTGGGTGCGGCGCGAGAGCCGCAGCGTGTATCGCGGCCAAAAACAGATCTGGTTCCTGCTGCGTTTGATCGGGCGCGATTGCGACGTGTGTCTGCGCAAATCCGAGCATCCGGAGTTCGATGCCTGGCGCTGGCACGAGTACTGGGTCCCGCTGGAAAGCGTGATCGAGTTCAAGCGCGAGGTATACAGCCGCGCGCTGCAGGAACTCGCCCGTTATCTCAGTTCCCGCGCGCGAAAAGAGCACGCACAGCGTGCATCGCGGGCGGCCAGCGCTATCAACCGCTGACTTCGGGCAACTCGGGCGCCAGCACGGCTGCCTCCAGCTCGACCACCACCAGCAGCGTTTTCTGCTCGTCCTCCCAGAAGTCCGCGGCGTCCTGCAGCGCATCCACCGCAGCGGCGAACTCGTCCGGTTCGGCGCGGGCAAACCCGGACGCGTCGCGCAGCACTACCAGCAATCCCTCGCCCTTGTCGTGTTCCAGGTCCACGAGGCAATCGTAAAAGGCGTCCCAGTTGTGGCCGAAGTAGTCCGGGAACACCAGCGCCTTGGCAACCGCGTTCAGGAATGCATTCTTGTCGCGCGCCCCCACAAGCACCACCTTTTCCACGCGCATGCCGCGCTGCGCGGCTGCGCCCAGCTCCACTTCCGCCAACGCCGAGTGGCAGCGATACACGCCGCTCGCGCCGGTTTCGACCACTTTGGAAAAGGCGGTTTTCATTCGATGATGCGTCTGAAGCTGCGGTAATGATCTTTAGTGTAGTGGAACTCGGCGCGCTTGACGGCAACAATTCTGCGGGCGCCACGATCCTTCCTCCTTGGTGTCATGACGGTGTACTCGCGATAGCTGCCACGCGCGGGCGCCGGCGCGGATAAGGCCAGCGTCTCGCGTGGCTCGCGCGGCAGACCGGACACCCGGATTCCGGGAGTGGCGGGATAGGGTGCTTCGCGGTCGTGCGGCTGCGCGGCCAGAGCTGCGAGCGCAGCCGAGAATCAGGAGTCTGCCCAGAACCAGAGCTAGACGCCGAGAACTTATTGGCGTCCTGCCTCGGCCGGGAATATTCTCACGGATATTCAGGTGATTACCAGAAACCACGAGCTTTTTGAAATCGGTCGCAGGAGGACCGGCGCGGTGCCCGCCTTGCGGGGAGAATAAGCGCCTTGATTGGGCCGAGGGGGCGAGGTTACCATGTGTTGGTCATGCGGGCGGAATTCACCGGACAAGGGCTAAATGGAACGGCGGAATGACTACGATGTGACCAACCAGGTCAACACCACGGACCCGGCGTCGGTGATCACCGAAGTCAATCGTATCTTCCTGGAGCTCTATCCGAACTCTTCCACCCACGTCCTGAACCGGTCGTTCAGGGATCTCACGCGCCTGCATAAGGGCGAGTATCCGGGTTACCGGGCCTGCGATACCGGCTATCACAATCTCCAGCACTCGCTTGACGTCACGCTTGCCATGGCGCGGCTGATGGACGGATACGAGCGTTCGCACGACAGTCATCGCACCGAGGGCCTCGGTGCCAAGTTGTTCCGTTTCGGGGTGGTGACGGCGCTGTTTCACGACATCGGCTACTTGCGCAAGGTCAACGACATGCGCCACAAGAACGGCGCTGAATACACGCTCAAGCACGTCACCCGCGGCGGCAAGTTCCTGGAAGAGTACATGAGCAGGCTGGGGATGGCGGAGCTCGCGCCAATCGCCTCGCAGATCATTCACTTCACCGGCTACGAAAGGCCGATCCGGAAAATCCACGTCCCGAATCTCACTTTCCGGCTGCTGGGCAACATGCTCGGCACCGCGGACATCATTGCGCAGATGGCGGATCGCTGCTATCTGGAGAAATGCCGCGACCGGCTTTATCCGGAGTTCGTCGAAGGCGGGCTGGCGGCGCGCGATGACACAGACCACCGCGCCGGCGTGATGTTCAAGTCGGCCGAAGACCTGGTCAACAAGACGCCGAAATTCTACGAGACGGCGACGGTAAGACTGAACGATCATCTCGGCAGCGCTTACGGCTACGCCGACAAGCATTTCGGCGGCCAGAATCTGTATCTGGACGAAATCACCAAGAATATCGACTACGCCGTGGAAGTCGCCGAGCAGCACGATCTGTCACTGTTGCGGCGCACGCCGCCGCACCTTGGCGAAGATGGCGTCGACGTCAATAATTAGGACCTCACTTCGAGGATAATCTTGCCGACGTGCCCGCTCGATTCCATGAGCGCGTGCGCTGCAGAGGCCTCCTCCAGCCTGAAGGTCCGGTAGATCACCGGCCTGATTTTTCCGGCGTCGATCAGCGGCCAGACTTTCTCCTTCAACACCTGCGCTATCGCTCCTTTGACTTCGACGGAGCGGGCGCGCAGCGTCGAACCGGTGACGGTCAGGCGCCGGCGCAGGATGTCGGTCATGTCGATCGTGGCTCTGGTGCCGCCGAGGAAGGCGATCAGCGACAGCCGCCCGTCGTCGGCGAGGCAGGCCAGTTCACGCGGCACGTAATCGCCGCCCACCATGTCCAGGATCACGTCCACGCCCTTGCCGCCGGTCAGTGCCTTCACCACCGCCACGAAATCCTCCGTCCGGTAGTTGATCGCGCGGCTCGCGCCGAGCTTCTCGCAGGCAGCACACTTGTCGGCCGAACCCGCGGTTACGAACACGCGATGGCCGAATGCCCGCGCCATCTGGATCGCCGTCACGCCGATGCCGCTCGATCCTCCTTGTATCAGCAGCGTCTCCGAATCTTTCAGCCCCGCCCGCTCGAACACATTGACCCACACAGTGAAAAAGGTCTCCGGAAGCCCCGCGGCTTCGACGAGCGTGAGGCCGCGCGGGATCGGCAAGCACTGCGGCGCCGGGGCGGCGACATACTCGGCGTAGCCCCCGCCCGTCACCAGCGCGCAGACCCGGTCACCGGGTCTCCATCCATTCACTTCCGCGCCGGCTGCGACGATCGTGCCGGCGACCTCGAGCCCGGGGATGTCGGATGCGCCGGGCGGGGGCGGGTAGCCGCCCTTGCGCTGCAGGACGTCGGGACGGTTGATGCCGGCCGCGACGACCTCGATCAGCACTTCATTGACTGCGGGAACGGGGACCGGACGCCGGGTGACTCGCAGGACCTCGGGTCCGCCCGGCGCGGTGATTTCGATTGCGCGCATTTGCGCAGAGAACGTTGCAGGCATGATGGGCTGAAGATTGTCGACGGTTGTGGCGAAGAACTCTTATAGCATTGGCGCAACGGCTGCCTCAAGCGTTTGCGCCGGCGGTGGGCTTGCGGCATCATCGCCGCATTTCACCCAAACATTCCGCGGGAGGACGCAATGGAATATCGCACGCTTGGCTTTAGCGGCGTGAAGGTCTCGCCGCTTTGCCTCGGTACCATGATGTTCGGGGACCGCACCGAGGAAAAGGAAGCCGAGCGCATCGTCGGCTCGGCGCTCGACGCCGGGGTCAATTTCATCGACACCGCCGATCAGTACGCCAAGGGCGAGTCGGAGCGCATCACCGGGAAACTGATCGCCGCCCGTCGCGATTACTGGGTGCTCGCCACCAAGGTCGGCAATCCGATGGGGGACGGGCCGAACGAGCGCGGAGTCGGCCGCAAATGGATGATGCAGGCGATCGACGCCAGCCTGAAGCGCCTCGGCACCGATTACGTGGACATCTATTACCTGCACCTCGACTACGAGGACATCCCGCTGGAAGAGACGGTGGCGGCGATGGCGGAGATCCTGCGCACGGGCAAGGCGCGTTACTTCGGTCTTTCGAATTTCCGCGGCTGGCGCATCGCCGAGGTGATGCACCTGTGCCGCTCGATGAATGTCCCCAGGCCGGTGGTGTGCCAGCCATATTACAATGCGATGAACCGCCAACCCGAAGTGGAAATCCTGCCGGCCTGCCATTACTACGGCATCGGCGTGGTGCCCTACAGCCCGCTGGCGCGCGGCGTGCTCACCGGCAAGTATCAGCCCGGTGAAACGCCCCCCGGGGATACCCGTGCCGGCCGCGGCGACAAGCGCATGATGGAGACCGAATTCCGCAAGGAGTCGCTGGCGATCGCGCAGAAGATCAAGATTTTCGCGGAGAAGAAGGGGATGAGCGCCGGCCATTTCGCGGTCAACTGGGTGCTCAACAACGCGATCGTCAGCAGTGTCATCGGCGGCCCGCGCACGCTGGAGCAGTGGCAGGACTATCTGAAGGCGCTCGAATTCAGTATCGATACCAAGGGAGAGGCGCTGGTGGATTCGCTGGTGCGCCCCGGGCATCCATCCACGCCGGGCTTCAACGACCCGCGCTATCCGCTCAGTGGCCGCATCGTCCGCAGCTAGCCGAAAGCTTGATGCCGCACATCCGCGACGAGCGGCCGCGCGATGAGGCGGCGATTCATGCGGTCGTTGCGCAGGCATTCGGCCGCGCAACCGAAGCCGATCTGGTGAAAAGCCTGCGCGCGAATGGCAAGGTAGTGGTATCGCTGGTGGCAGAGGAAGAGGGCCAGGTGCTCGGGCACGTGTTGTTCAGCCCGGTCGTCATCGAAGCGGTCACGGCCAGGCATGCGGCATTGGGACTGGCGCCGCTCGCGGTGTTGCCGGCATTCCAGCGCCTGGGCATCGGCAGCGCGTTGGTCAGCGCCGGGCTGGCCCGCTGCCGCGCGCTTGGCCATACCCGTGTGGTCGTGCTCGGCGAGCCGGCCTACTATGAGCGATTCGGGTTTTCCACGGCAACGGACTTCGGCATCCGCTATCCCGGCGCCGCGCCGCGCGCAGCCTTCATGGCCCTGGCACTGGTGCCCGGTGCGCTCGACGGGCGCGCAGGCGTCGCGCGCTATGCTGCCGAATTTGAAAAGCTGTGAAAACTCATTCGCCACAGAGGACACAGAGCACAGAGGAAAGAGCAGAAAATCTGAGCCATAAAAAGAAAACACGTACGTTCGCTACCGCATGCGCGAATGATTGTGCCGCTTTTCATTTTTGTTCGCGTTCTTCGCTTTTCTCTGTGCTCTCTGTGTCCTCTGTGGCTCAGGGTTTGGATTGGATCGGGATTCTTTCCAGCGCGGCGCGCAGGTCGGCGGGCAAAGAAACAGCGCGACGAGTGGCGCGGTCCACATAGACGTGGATGAAGTAGCCCTGGGCCGACGCGGTCTGTTCGTCGTTGCGGAATAGCCCGATCTCGTAGCGTACGCTGCTGTTACCCAGTGTCGCCACCCTCAGTCCGGCGTGCACCACATCGGGGAAGGTGATGGAGGCGAAGTACCGGCATTGCGTTTCCACTACCAGCCCGATGACCTTGCTGGTGTCGATGTTCAGGGCGCGCTGCTCGATCAGGTACTGGTTCACCACCGTGTCGAAGTAGCTGTAGTAGACGACGTTGTTGACGTGGCCGTAAACGTCGTTATCCATCCATCGGGTGGGGATCGACTGGAAATGGCGATAGGAGTTGCGGTTCTCGGGCGCCGGTCTGTTCATGGGTTTTCGGGTTTCAGTGGGTTCCGGATTGGTCGCTGGCATCGCTCAATCGTCGCATGAATCCGAGCGTGACCATGCCGGAGAACATGAACACCGCCGCCAGGATCAGCAGAATGCCGCGCGCAGTGCGGCGATGGTGGACGTGGTCTGTGGTCATTGTAGATCAAGCAATTCTTCACCACAGAGACACAGAGGCACGGAGAACCGCAAACTTGATTGAAATCAGAAGTAACTCGTAGCGAGTTTGCTGCACCAAATTTTTCCGTATCAAGGTTTTCGTTCCGGAATTCTCCGTGCCTCTGTGTCTCTGTGGTTCAAGCCAGTCGCGGCAATACCGCTCGTCCGGCGAAGACCGCGTTGGCACCTAGCGCCTCCTCGATTCGCAGTACCTCGTTCCACTTGGCCATCCGTTCGGAGCGCGCGAACGATCCCACCTTGAGCTGGCCGGCATCCCAGCCAACCGCGAGGTGGACGATGGTGACGTCCTCGGTCTCGCCCGAGCGGGCGGAGACGATGGTGCCCCAGCCGGCGCGCTTGCCCGCATCGAGCGCGGCCTTGGTCTCGGTGACGGTGCCCGCCTGATTGGGCTTGATCAGCACTGCATTGCAGGCTCCAGCGGCGGCTGCGTTCTTCACCCGCGCGGCGTTGGTGACCAGAAAATCATCGCCGATGATCTGGGCCCGGCTTCCTGCAGCAGCGGTGAATTTCTTCATGCCTTCGGCGTCATCTTCGGCAAGCGGATCCTCGATTGAAACGATCGGGTAGCGCGCAAGCCAGCCGAGCAGCAATTCGCACAAATCGTCGCTGTCGAGTTCGCGGGACTCCAGGCCGAGCCGGTAACGTCCGTTGCGGCCTAACTCGGAGGCGGCGACATCGAGCGAGATGCCGATGTCTTCGTCGGGGTGGTAACCGGCGCGCTCGATCGCACGCATCAACATGGTCAGCGCCTCTTCGTTCGAGGCGAATGCGGGCCAGAAACCGCCCTCGTCGGCGACCCCCTGCAGCTTTCCCGCTTCCTTCATCAATTCGCCTGCGGCACGGTAGACCTCCGCCGTCATCGCGACCGCATCGTCGAAGCTGCGTGCGCCCAGTGCCATGACCATGAAATCCTGAATGTCCACGCGCCGTCCGGCATGCGCGCCGCCGCCGAAGATCTGGATCTCCGGCAGCGGCAAGCGCACGCCTTTCCCTTGGGCGAGGTAGGCATACAGCGGCATGCCGTGGGCGCCGGCCGCGGCGTGCAGTACCGCCATCGACGTGGCGATCATGGCGTTGCCGCCCAGCCGTGACTTGCCGGGAGTGCCGTCCAGCGCGATCAGCTCCTCGTCGATCGCGGCCTGCTGCAGCGCATTGCGTCCGATCAGCAGACGGGAAATTTCGCCGTTCACGTGCGCGACTGCCCTGCTGACACCCATCCCGCCGAATGCCGTGCCACCGTCGCGCAGATCCACCGCCTCGTTGGAGCCGCGCGAAGCGCCCGCCGGCGCGATGGCGCGTCCGGTGAAGCCGGATGCGAGGTGAACTTCCACTTCCACGGTCGGACGCCCGCGCGAATCCCACACCCGCCTGCCATGCATTCTCGCGATTGTCGTATCGGTCATGTCCGGCTCACTTATTCCAAGTGGCGATTTCGTGCTGCCAGGCAGCCCGCACGTCGGAGAGTTTGTCGACCGGCGCGCTCAGAAGTGCGCGCGCGACCCGGCGTACGCGTTCGCGCCCTTCATCGCTGTCGATGTATTCGACCGGAGATTTGCCGTCCACTCGACCGAGAAACAGTCCCGGCAGCAGGTGCGCGGTGCGCGCTTCGATGTCGGTGCGCGACTCCCACGTCACCGCTGCGAGATAGGCCTGCGCGAGCGCGTCGAAACAGACCAGGTAACGCGCCTGCCAATGCGGCCGCCAGACGCACTTGAGCAGCAGATGGTTCAGGCAGAACGCAAGATCGAAGGCGGGATCGCCATACCATGCGCACTCGGCGTCGAGGAAAACCGGCCCATCCGGTCCGGCCAGGATGTTCTTCGGGCTGACGTCGCCGTGAACCAGTGCTTTCCGGGTGGCCCCGGTCACCCGCATCAGGCTGCGCAGGCGTTCCGCGCAGTCGGGATGCTTGTCCGCGGTGGCGGCAAGATAGGGTTCGAGCCGGATCGGGAAGAAGATGTGATCGGTGGCGAACGTGAGCGCCATGGCGGGGTCGCCCGCAGTGCGGCCGTGGATGGCCGCAATGCGGTGGCCGACATCGCGCGCGGTGTCGGCGGAAATTTCGCCGTCGCGCAGTTGTGCCTTCCACACCGGATAAGTCGCGGAATCCAGGAACTGCATTGCGAACATTCCGGTTTCCCGATCCTCGCCGAGGATGCGCGGCACCGCGGCGGGGATGATGCCCGCCGCGACCTGCATCCAT
>DASQOP010000184.1:0-2858 GCA_035644415.1 Burkholderiales bacterium | reverse complement strand
TGCTGACGGAAGCGATTGCGCATGTCGCGCACCCCGCGATCCGCAACAGGGGGACCCTCGGTGGCAGCCTTGCGCATGCCGATCCCGCGTCGGAGTTGCCGGCTTGTATGGTGGCGCTGAATGCGACCATGATCATCAGGGGTCAGAGCGGCGAACGTCGAATTGCGGCCGAGAATTTTTTCACGGGAATTTATGAGACGGCGTTGTCACCGCAGGAATTACTGGTCGCAGTTGAGCTGCCGATCGGGCGGAAGAATTCCGTGCATTTTTTCCGCGAGTTCGCGCGGCGGCACGGTGACTACGCCATCGTCGGCCTGGCGGCTCAGGCGATCGTTGAACGCGATGTGTTCGCCGATCTTGGTCTGGCGTTCTTTGCCGTCGGCGATCGACCCGTATCAGCCAGGGCCGCGAAGAAACTCATCAACGTCGCCATCACGCCGGCCGTGTTGTCGGATGCATCGACGGCGCTCGCCGAAGAGCTCGATCCCCAAAGCGATCAGCAGGCCTCGGCTTCCATGCGCCGGCATCTTGCGAAGGTGTTGCTGGCCCGTTGCGTCGCCGCGCTTCTGGGCCGCCCCGACCTCAATGCCGGAGGACCTGCGTGACGGCTGCGATGCCAATCTCGCTTGACGTCAACGGCGAGCACGTCGACGCGCATGTCCTGCCACGGCTCAATCTCGCAGACTTCTTGCGAGAGCATCTGCAACTGACCGGGACCCATGTCGGTTGCGAGCATGGGGTTTGCGGAGCCTGCACCGTGCGCGTGAACGGGGAGATCGTTCGTTCCTGCCTGATGCTCGCGGTGCAGACCCACGGCGCGTCCGTCGAAACCATCGAGGGATTATCCGACAGCGGCGAGATCGCCGATCTGCAGGCCGCTTTTCGCGCGCGCAATGCGTTGCAATGCGGGTTTTGCACGCCGGCAATGCTGATGGCCGCGCAGGATCTATTGAAACAGCATACTGAGCCAGACCGGGAGCGGATACGCGAGCATCTTTCCGGCAATTACTGCCGCTGCACCGGCTACCAGGCCATTGTCGATGCGGTCGAGACCACAGCACTGGCGCGCATGGGACGCACGCGATGACCGTGGCATCCGCAAATCCCTTGGCGCTCTCGGTGCTGGATCGGCCGAATTCGTATATCGGCAAGGTGGTCCCACGGCCGAACCTTGAGCGGCTGATGCAGGGACGCGGGCTCTATGTCAGCGACATGGAACTGCCGCGGATGGCGCATGTGGTATTCCTGCGCTCGCCCCATGCCCATGCGAGAATCACTGGGATCGACGCAACCGCGGCGAGGCGCGTGCCCGGCGTCGTCGCCATCGTGACAGGCGAACAGCTAGCGGCCGTCATAACGCCGTGGGTTGGCGTGCTGTCGCACCTGAAGGGCCTCAAATCGGCGCCGCAGCATGCGATCGCGATCGACCATGTCTGCTGGCAGGGCGAAGCCGTCGCGGCCGTCGTGGCGAGCAGCCGCGCCGTCGCAGAGGACGCGGCGGAAATCGTCTCGGTTGAATACCAGGAACTGGACGCGGTGACGGACATGCGCACCGCGCTCGATCCGGAAACCCCGGTCATTCATCCTTCGCTCGGCGACAACCTTGCCTTCGAGCGCAACCTCGACGCTGGCGCTGTGGACCAGGCGTTTGCCGATTCCGACGCAGTGGTGGAAGCGGATTTCACCTTTGGACGGCACACCGGCGTGACCCTGGAGCCGCGCGCCGTGGTGGCCGACTGGAACGCCGCCGAGGCGAGGCTCACGATCTACCAGGGCACACAGGCGCCGCACATGGTGCAGAACATCGCGGCGCTCCATCTCGGGCTTGAGGAGTCGCAGGTTCGCGTGGTCTGCAAGGACGTCGGCGGCTCCTTCGGCATCAAGGTCCACATTTACGCCGACGAAATGGCCACTTATGCGCTGTCGAAAATGCTGCGGCGGCCGGTCAAGTTTGTCGCCGACCGGGTCGAAAGCTTCAACACCGATATTCATGCGCGTGATCATCGCTGCAAGGGTCGGATTGGCGTCAAGCGGGACGGGACGATCATGGCCTTCGAGATCGACGATCTCACCGGCATCGGTCCCTATTCGATGTATCCGCGCACCAGCGCCATCGAGGCCAACCAGGTCGTCAATCTGGTTGGCGGCCCCTATGTGACCAGGAATTATCGCGCGCGGGCCCGCGTCGTGTTCCAGAATAAAAACGTGATGTGCCAGTATCGCGCCGTCGGCCATCCGATCGCGTGCTCGGTGACGGAAGGACTGGTCGATCTGGCGGCTTTGCGGATCGGGATGGATCCGGTGGAAATCCGCCGCCGTAATCTCATTGCCGATGACGCCTATCCCTGCGCATCGCCCTCAGGGCTGAGGTTTGAGCAGCTGTCGCATCATGCCGCGATCAACAAGCTGATGGCGATGATGGATTACAGGAGCTTGCGCGCCGAGCAGGCGGCATTGCGAATTAAGAACATTCATCGCGGCATCGGCATTGCCAGCTTCATCGAGGTCACCAATCCGAGTGCTGCGTTCTACGGCGTCGGCGGCGCCCGCATCTCGTCGCAGGATGGCGTTGCTGTTCGACTGGACGCCACGGGCTCGGTGATCTGCCAGACCAGCATCACCGAGCAGGGACAGGGCTCGGAATCGCTCACGGCGCAGATCGTCGGCAGCGTGCTGGGCGTCTCGATGGAGCGGGTCCGCGTCATTCTGGGCGATACCGACAACACGCCTTATGGCGGCGGCACCTGGGCCTCGCGCGGCGCCGGGATCGGAGGCGAGGCGGCATTGCAGGCGGCCAAGATTCTGCGCAAGAACATCCTGGATGTCGCAGCCGCCATCCTGCAATCCTCACCTGCCGA
>DASQOP010000183.1:0-2097 GCA_035644415.1 Burkholderiales bacterium | reverse complement strand
GCCCGCCAATTCTGGGACGACATCGTCCGCTGGGACTGCACGCTGTTCCAGTACATCGGCGAGCTGTGTCGTTATCTGCTGCGTACCGATCCCCTTCCGCATGAGGCGGAGCACCGCGTCAGGATGTGCTGCGGCAACGGGTTGAGACCCGATGTATGGCGCGAGTTCAAGTCGCGCTTCCGCATTCCGCGGATTCTCGAGTTTTACGCAGCCACCGAAGGCAACGTTTCCCTGTTCAATGTCGAAGGCAAACCGGGCGCCATCGGCCGCGTTCCCTCGTTTCTCGCGCATCGATTCCCGGCCAGGCTGGTGAAATTCGACGTCGAGAAGGACGCGCCGGTCCGCGATGAGCAGGGATGGTGCATGCGCTGCGCCGCCAACGAGATCGGAGAAGCGATCGGCAGGATCCACGCGGATGCGTCGAATATCGCCGGACGATTCGATGGTTACACCAGCCAGGAGGACTCGGAAAAGAAGATCCTGCGCAGCGCGTTCGAGCCTGGAGACGCCTGGTTTCGCACCGGCGACCTGATGCGGCAGGACGAGGCGGGCTACTTCTATTTTGTCGACCGGATCGGCGATACCTTCCGCTGGAAGGGCGAGAATGTCGCGACTTCCGAGGTTTCCGAAGCGATCTGCGAGTTCCGCGGCGTGACGGACGCCAATGTCTATGGGGTGCAGATTCCGGGTACCGAGGGCCGGGCCGGAATGGCCGCCCTGGTCGCCGAGGATGACCTGGATCTGGCGGCATTCCGGGCGCACCTGATCGCCCGCCTGCCCGCGTACGCGCGTCCTTTGTTCCTGCGTCTCCGCAGCAGGATGGAACTGACCGCCACCTTCAAGTACACGAAGCATGAATTCGTGCGCCAAGGCTACGATCCGGCGGCCACCTCCGACCTCCTCTACTTTGACGATCCCGAACGCCAGGCATTCGTACGGCTCGACCAGGCGCTCTATGAGCGCATCCAGACCGGCCAGTTCCGCTTGTGACTGGCTTTGCGGTATGTTGCTCGAACGGGGAGGGATTATGAAAAGCCTTGTAGCGGTTGCGGGAAACGGGCTGCTCGACCGTCGCGCCTTTCTCCGCGGCGGCGCCGCGCTCGCGGCGGCCATGACGGGCTACACGCTGGCCGGATCGGCGGCCGCCGCGCCCCTGGCCGACGACCCGTGGAGCAGGGCGCCGGGCACGAACGTCCCGGCTTACGGCGTTCCGTCGCGGTTCGAGAAAAGCGTCGTGCGCACACTCAGCAACCCGAACGGCGAGCCCCGAACTCAGCACGGCCGTACGCCGCATCACCTGCTTCATGGCACGTCCACCCCGAACGGCCTTCACTTCGTCATTTCGCACGCCGGTGACGCCGATATCGATCCGGAGAAGCACCGCCTGGTGATCCATGGCCTGGTGAAACGGCCGCTGCTGTTCGGCCTCGACGCGCTGGCGCGCTATCCGATGGTGTCGCGCATGACCTTTGTCGAATGCGGCGGCAACAGTGCTCCGCTGTTTTCCCGCGAGCCGATCCAGGCGAGCGTGCAGGCGCTGCACGGGCTTGCCTCCTGCGCGGAATGGACCGGGGTGATGCTGTCGACCCTGCTCGAGGAAACCGGTGTCGACCCCAAGGCGAAATGGCTGGTCGCCGAAGGCGCCGACGCGCCGGCGCTGAGCCGCAGCGTGCCGATCGCCAAGGCGCTCGACGATGCCATGATCGCGCTCTACCAGAACGGCGAGCGGCTGATGCCCGGCAACGGCTATCCGCTGCGCCTGCTGCTTCCCGGCTGGGAAGGCAACATGAACGTGAAATGGCTGCGCCGCCTGAAGCTGGTCGAGGCGCCCGCGATGAGCTACTACGAGTCGCGGACGTACGCGCCCATCCTGCCGAACGGAAAGGCGTACCAGTTTTATTTCCTGCAGGAGGTGAAGTCCTTCATCACCCACCCGTCACCGGGGCTGATGCTGAAGGCGCCGGGCTTCTACGAGATATCCGGCATCGCTTATTCGGGCAACGGCCGCATTTCCAAAGTGATGGTCTCGGCCGACGGCGGCCAGAGCTGGGCGCAAGCGGCCTTGCACGAACCGGTGCTCAGCAAGGCCTTTACGCG
>DASQOP010000182.1:0-12010 GCA_035644415.1 Burkholderiales bacterium | reverse complement strand
CGGGACTTCAACGGACTGCCGAAGTGGCACCCGGCGATCGGAAAATCGGCTATCGAAGGCGGGCTGCCGGGAGACCGCGTCGGCTGCGTGCGCCGCTTTACCCTCAAGAAGGATGGCGGGTTGCTGCGCGAAAAACTGCTGACGCTCTCGGATTCGGCCCGGGAGCTGACTTACAACATCCTGGTTTCGCCGATGCCGGTCGCGAACTACGTGGCGACCATGCGCGTCACTCCGGTCACGGTGGGCAATAGGAGTTTCGCCGAGTGGTGGGCCGAGTTCGATGTCACCTCCGGACCCGAGCACGTCCAGGTGAGCGATATCGGCGACAACGTCTTCGTCGCCGGGTTTGCCGCGATGAACCGCAAGCTCGCGAGGAAATAGGGAGGCGCCATGACCACCAGGATCTGCATCAGTGCGGTGATCGACGCCCCGATCGATAAAGTCTGGGCCAAGGTACGCGACTTCAACAACCTGCCAGAGTGGCATCCGAAGTTTTCGCGCAGCCATATCGAAGGGGGGCTACCGAGCGACCAGGTCGGTTGCGTGCGCAATTTCGACATCGCCGCTGGCGGCGGCACCATCCGCGAGCGGCTGCTGGCGCTGTCCGACACCGAGCATTACTTCAGATACTGCATCCTCACTTCGCCGCTGCCGGTAAGGGACTACGTGGCGCAGCTCACGCTCTACCCGGTCACCATGGGCAACAAGACCTTCGGCATCTGGATCGCCGAGTGCCAGGTCACCCACGGCGATGAGGCCGGTCTCGTGGACGCGGTCGGCAACGGCACCTTTGGCAAGGCCTTCGAAGTTTTGAATGAGTTCTTCGCCAGGCAGCGGCATTAAGCCCTCCCCAGACCCATCTCCGGCGACTGATTCAGCAACTGCGCAGTCGTCATAGAGCCTCACAGAAGGTCCCGGGCAATAAAAAATCAGGCTGCTGCAGCGCAAGATTTGCGTCGTTACTAAACCTTACTAAACTGTTTTGTTCAGCGCTTTCCGCGCCTGCCTTTGCCGCTCCGGAAATGGCCAGGACCGAGATCCGACTGTCGACGGCCCAGCGCATTGCGCGCCGCACCAAGGATCACCCGGGTCACCCGACCCGACAAAATCTGCTTGACGAAAGTTTAGTTTAGTTTATATTTCTGGCAAAACTAAACCAAGAAACTAAACCGCCCGAACCAAGACCGGGGGAGGAATTTCCGCCCAACAGCCGTAGCCGGCTGTCTCCTCCCCGCGCGTTCGAAGTTCACCATCACCAAGGAGGATTCACCATGAGTAGGATGAAGCTAGCACTGCTTGCTGCCGCGCTGGGACTTTCGTTTTCCGTGGCACAGGCCCAGGAGAAGTCGATCACTGTCGGTTGGGCCGCCTGGGACCCGGCAAATGCCCTGATTGAACTGTCCAAGGACTTCACCAAGGAAACCGGCATTGCAGTACGGGGAGAGTTCATTCCCTGGCCGACCTTCCAGGAGAAGATCTTCACCGAACTGAACGCCAAGGGTTCAACCTACGACGTCCTGATCGGCGATTCCCAATGGATCGGCGCCGGCGCCACCTACGGTCACTACATCGAGCTCACCGATTTCTTCAAGAGCAACAAGATTGACTTGGAGAAGGACTTTGCGCCGCTGCCGGTGTTTGCCTACTCCACCTGGCCGAAGGGGTCCAAGCACTACTGGGCCCTGCCGGCGGAAGGCGATGGCCTCGCGTTCACCTACCGCAAGGACTGGTTTGAACGCGCGGACCTGAGAGCCGAATTCAAGAAACAGTATCAGTACGATCTCGCGGCACCGAAGACCTGGGAGCAATTGCGCGACATCGGCAAGTTCTTCCAGGGCCGCACCATCGACGGCAAGAAAGTTTATGGGATGGCCATCAACACCAAGCGGGCAGGCGACGGCATCACCATGGGCGTGACCAACACGCTCTATACATGGGGAACGCAGTACGAAAATCCGAAGAAGCCCTATGACCTGGACGGCTACTTCAACAGCAAGGCGTCGGCGGAAGCGCTGGAATTCTACAAGACGCTGTACGATTGCTGCACCCCACCGGGCTGGGGCGATGCCTACATGCAGGAGAACCTCGACGCCTACACCAGCGGCCAGGTGGCGATGGCCATGAACTGGTATGCGTTCTTCCCCGGAATCAGCAAACATCCGGCCGTAGGCAAGGTTACCGGCTACTTCTCGATGCCGTCGCACAGCGGCAAGTCTTCGGCAACGCTCGGCGGACAGGGCATGTCGATCGTCAAGTACTCGAAGAAGCAGGATCTGGCAAAGGAATATCTGAAGTGGTTCGCGCGTCCCGAAGTCCAGAAGAAGTGGTGGGCACTGGGCGGTTATTCCTGCCACAACGTGGTGTTGAACGACCCGAACTTCGAAAAGAGCGCGGCCTACGCCCGCGGCTTCAAGGAGACCATGCTCAAGGTGCGCGATTTCTGGCAGGAGCCGGTGTACGCCGAACTGCTCGACAGCAGCCAGAAGAACTTCCACATCTACGTCGTTGAGGGCAAAGGCACGGCGCAAAGCACGCTCGACAACATAGTCAAAGAGTGGAAGGACGTTTTCAAGGCGGACGGCAAGTACAACTGAGTTGGAAGGACGGATCGCGCGGATCGCAGCCGGGTTCGCGCCTGTTCCGGCACAATGCAACGGGCGCGCCGGGATGGTCCCGGCGCGCTTCCAACCCGGACGTACTGACCATGCCCAGTTCCGTTCCAGCCGATCGCCTCGCCACTGCGGCGGTATCCGCCGGCCTGTCGGACCGTGTCATCACCTGGCTGTTCGTGGCGCCGACCATCGTCCTGCTGCTTGCGATCAATATTTTTCCGCTGTTCTGGACCATCTATCTCAGTTTCACCAATTTCCGTGCCAACCAGCCCGGCCGTGCCGTGGAATGGGTGGGTCTTGACAACTACCGGTCGCTGTTCGATTCCGACGCGGTGTGGTCGTATTTGCAGAACACCGCGCATTTCGTCGTGTGGTCGATCACTTTGCAGGTCCTGATCGGCTTCGGCCTGGCGCTGCTGCTGCACCGGCAGTTCCGCGGCCACGCCACGCTCACTACCCTGATCCTGCTGCCGATGATGCTGTCGCCCGCGCTCGTCGGGTTGTTCTGGCGTTACCTTTTCGATCCGCAGGCGGGGATCTTCAATTACGTCGTGAATTATTTCGGCGGCTTCGGCACTTTCAGCATGTTGTCGAGCACCCAGCTCGCCCCGTGGGCGATCATCCTGGTGGACACCTGGATGTGGGCACCTTACGTAATGCTGCTGTGCCTTGCCGGGCTGCGTTCGGTCCCGCCTTATCTCTACGAGGCGGCCGAGGTGGATCGCGCCTCGAGGCTGCAGCAGTTCTGGCATATCACGCTGCCGATGGTGATGCCGCTTCTGATGGTCGCCGTATTGTTCCGCGCCATCGAGTGCTTCAAGGTGTTCGACATGGTGATCGAGCTCACCAGCGGCGGCCCCGGCGAAACCACCGAGCTGGCCTCGCTGTCGCTCAAGCGCGCCGCCTTCGAAAAGTGGCGCACCGGTTACGCGTCCGCCTTCGCGATCCTGTTGTTCGTGGTGGTATTCGGCGCGTCCAACCTGTACGTGAAGTATCTGAACCGTGTCAAATCGAGATAGGAAAATGGACAGGGCCGCAGCCGAGGTCGCCACAGTCCCCGCCGGACATTCGACGGCGCGGAACCCGACCGAATCCTCGCCGGCCGTGAAGTGGCTTGCCGGCATCGTGGTGGCGATCTATGCAGTGATCACGCTAATCCCGGTGGCCTGGATCGCGATGACCTCGTTCAAGGACGTGACCGAGGCAGTGGCCTATCCGCCGGTGGTGTTCTTCGAACCGACGCTGGAGGGTTACGTCAATCTGTTCACCACACGCACCCGCGCCACGCCCGAGTACATGGAAAGCCTGCCGCCGCCGGCGACCTGGTACGACCGCATCGTCCGCAGCCGCAACATGGTGATCGCCGGCCCGTCTCCTTTTGCCGGACGCTTCCTGAATTCCGTGATCATCGGCTTCGGGTCCACTTTTCTTGCGGTGTTTCTGGGCACGCTTGCCGCCTACGCCTTCTCGCGCTTCCGGGTGCCGCTGAAGGACGACCTGATGTTTTTCATCCTCTCGACCCGGATGATGCCGCCCATCGCGGTGGCCATTCCGATCTTCCTGATGTACCGCCAACTGGGGCTTGCCGACACGCACCTCGGCCTGATCCTGCTGTATACCGCAATCAACGTGAGCTTTGCCGTGTGGCTGCTCAAGGGCTTCATCGACGAGATCCCCAGAGAGTATGAAGAGGCAGCGATGATAGACGGTTACACGCGCCTGCAAGCCTTCGTCAAAGTGGTCCTGCCGCAGGCTGCCACCGGCATCGCCGCCACCGCGATCTTCTGCCTGATCACCGCCTGGAACGAGTACGCATTCGCGCTGCTTCTTACCACACGCACCGCGCAGACGGCGCCGCCCTTCATTCCCAACGTCATCGGCGAAGGAGGTCTGGACTGGGCGGCGGTTTCCGCCGGCACCATGTTGTTCCTGCTGCCGGTGATGATCTTCACGCTGCTGCTGCGCAAGCATTTACTGCGCGGCATCACCTTCGGCGCGGTGCGCAAATGAGGAATCTGCGGCGCTGGTTCCGGCGCGGACCATGGGAGGGGGCGGCAACGCTGCTGATCGGTTTGGGCGTGGTCATGCTGATGCAGCCTTTCTCCAAGTTCGCGTACGCCAATGGCTTCACGGTGCTGCTGATGGGCACCATCGGCTTCGTGATCGTCAGTCATTTTCCGGAGCAATGAGAATGGCTGAGATCCGCATCGAGAACCTGCACAAGAGCTTCGCGCATTTCACGGCGGTGCGCGACAGCACCATGACCATCGGCAATGGGCAGTTCTTCGTCCTGCTCGGCCCTTCGGGATGCGGCAAGACCACGACCCTGCGCATGATCGCCGGCCTCGAAATCCCCACCTCCGGGAAGATCCTTCTTGGCGGCGACGATGTGACTTTCCGCCGCGCGGCGCAACGCGACATCGCCTTCGTGTTCCAGTTCTTCGCGCTGTACCCGCACATGAACGTGCGCGAGAACCTCGCCTTTCCGCTGAAGACCCAGCTCACCGCGCGCGCCGAGACCCGCAGGCGTGTCGATGAGGTCGCACAGATGCTTCGCATCGAACACCTCCTGCCGCTGCCGGTCGGCGGTTTGGCGGGGGGCGACCGCCAGCGCGTGGCGCTCGGACGCGCGATCATCCGCCGGCCGAAGGCATTTCTGATGGACGAACCGCTCGGTGCACTGGATGCAGAGTTCCGCGAAATGATGTGCGGTGAACTGCGCCGGCTGCACGACCGCATTGGCGCCACCACGGTGTACGTGACCCACGACCAGACCGAGGCAATGGCCATGGGTGATCGCATTGCCGTAATGAACAAGGGGGAAGTGCTGCAGGCCGGCCCGCCCCAGGACGTGTACGACCGGCCGCGCAACATGTTCGTCGCCGGGTTCATCGGCAGCCCGGCGATGAACTTCCTCCCGATCGATGGTGGCGCCGCCAATGGTGCGCATGAAGTCCGGGTTGCCGGTGCGCACATCAGCGTGCCGCGCCTTCATGCCGGCGTCAAGGAAGGGAAAGGCGTAATCGGTGTACGCCCGGAACACATTCGCATCGATGCAAACGGAGCGCTGCGCGGCAACGTGTTTGCGGTCGAATACATGGGATCGACGCAGTTGGTCACCGTCGACACGCCCGCAGGACGCCTGCGCCTGAAAGCGCCGAACACCATTCAGGTCGAAATGCGCAGCACGGTCGGCCTGCAGATGGACGCAACCAGGGTGGTCGTTTTCGACAAGGACAGCGAGCAGGCCCTGCCAAGCGACCTGATCAATGGGAACGGGCATGGCTGAGATCTCGCTGCAGTCCCTCAACAAGCGCTTCGGCGATACGCAGGCAATCGCGGACTTTACCCTGACTGTCGCCGACGGCGAGTTCTTCGTCCTGCTCGGCCCTACCGGCGCGGGCAAAACCACTCTGTTGCGGCTCGCGGCCGGGCTGGAACGCGCCGACTCCGGAAGCATTGCGATCGGGGCAACGGATGTAACCCGCATGCAGCCGGCGCACAGGGACGTCACTTTCGTGTTCCAGCAGTATTCGCTCTATCCGCATTACACGGTATTCGACAATCTCGCCTTCCCCTTGCGCTCCCCTCGGCACCGGCTCCCTGAGAACCAGATCGCGCGCAAGGTAAACCAAGTAGCCGAGCTGCTCGGGATCGGCGAGAAGCTGCAAAATCGCGCCACGCGCCTTTCCGGCGGGGAAATGCAGCGTGTGGCAATCGGCCGCGCACTGGTACGCAACCCGAAGGCCTATCTGATGGATGAACCGCTGTCCTCGCTTGATGCCAAGCTACGGGCAGATCTGCGCGTGGAACTCAAACGCATCCAGGCGGACCTGGGCGCGACCATCATCTATGTGACGCATGACCAGATGGAGGCAATGACGCTGGCGAACCGGATCGGGGTGATGAACCAGGGCCGGCTAATTCAAGTGGCGACCCCGCGCGAGATCTACTCCGAGCCGGAGGACACCTACGTTGCCTGCCGGCTCGGCTCGCCGCGCATCAATCTGGTTCCGGCGCAAATGCTGCCCACTGTGGACACACCCCCGGGCACGGTGACCATAGGCGTGCGCCCCGAAGACGTGGTCCTCGGCGGCGACGGGCCGCACGGACAGGTTTCACTGGTGGAAACTCTGGGCGCCGAAACCGTGATCGAGATCGACTGCGCGGGTGAGGAAGTACGGGCACTGCTTGCGCACGGGCAGAGGTTTCACAGCGGCGAGACGGTACGTATCGCCCCGCGCGCAGGCCGCGCGATATTCTTCGACGCCGGCGGGCGCCGCATCGCCGCCTGAAAAATGCGTACAGGAATTCCTTCCACGCAATTGATGGCACATCTCATCGAAGCGATGGCAGGGACCATTGACGCGCATGTGGAGTTGCTGACCGGACTCGATCAGGCGATCGGCGACGGAGACCATGGCCTGAACATGAAACGTGGCTTTGCCGCCATACACGAAGCCGCGGAGGAACTCGCCGCACTGGCGCCACCCGAGGCGCTGCTGAAGGCCGGGTTGATCCTGGTTTCAAAAGTCGGCGGCGCTTCGGGTCCGCTCTACGGCAGCCTGTTCATGGCAATGGGCAAGTCCGGGGCGGGCCGTACGCTGGACCGCGCCACAGTCGTGAACATGCTCGCGGACGGCGTGGCGGCGATAAAAAAACGCGGCAAGTCGGAAGCCGGGGAGAAGACCATGCTGGAAGTTCTGGTGCCGGTGCTCGCCGCGCTCAGCGACGGCGTAGCCAACGATGTGCGGCTCGCGCCTTTGCTCGATCAAGTGAGGCAGGCGGCGCGCGGCGGCCTGGAAGCCAGCCGCCCGTTGCTGGCAACCAAAGGGCGCGCCTCGTTCCTCGGCGATCGGTCGATCGGTCATCTCGACCCGGGGGCGCAGAGCAGTTACCTGCTCGTGGACGCGGTCTGCAACGTCTTTGAAGAGGGTGCGACGCAATGAACAACAATGTGGCCATCGTCATCGTTTCCCACTCGATAGATGTGGCCAAGGGGACGGCCGATATGGTGCGCCAGATGGTCGGCGACGAGGTCCGCGTTGCCTGGTGCGGAGGCAATCCGGACGGCGGCCTGGGCACCAGCATGCCGGATATCAAGCGCTGCATCGAGACCGTCTACGGGCCTCGCGGCGTGGCGGTGCTGGTGGACCTGGGAGGCGCGGAAACGAACTCGGAAATGGCGATCGAAATGCTGCCCGGACAGTGGCAGCAGAATGTCGTCATCTGCAATGCGCCGATCGTCGAGGGTGCGGTCATGGCTGCCACCGAGGCAGCCGGAGGCAGCGATCTCGCCAAGGTCCGGGCCACTGCAGAAGAATTGTCGCCATGACCAGTCCGGGATCAAGCATCGCGGTGAACGAGGCAGCCGAAGGCGCCGCGGTCATCAACAATCACAGCGGCCTGCACGCCCGGCCCGCGGTCAAGCTCACCAAGCTGGCCAAGCGCTTCAGCGCGGCGGTGAGGATGCGTATCGGGCCGCACGGCGACTGGGTCGACGCCAAGAGCGTGGTCAAGGTGATGGGCATGCGCGCAGCCATGGGAGAAATGCTGTATTTCTCCGCCGACGGGCCGGACGCCGCGAACGCGGTGCAGGCGCTGCTCGAACTCACCCGCCGCGATTTCGATGAAGGCTCGCCGGCCGAACGCCAGTTCAAGGGCCAGGTTGCATCCAGCGGATTTGCCGTCGGCGTGATCGCCCGCCCGGTCCGCGCGATCGCCATTCGCGGCGGCACCATCGAGCCGAAAATCTCGCGCAGCCAGCTCGAGCGGGCGATCGCCTGCGCCAGCCGCGATCTTGAAGGGCTGTTGACCGCCAGCGACCGCATGGCATCTGAAATTCTCGAATTCCAGCTCGAGTTCCTGAAGGACACCAAATTGACCGAGCCCGCGTTCGAAGCGATCACCCAAGGCAGTGCTGCCGCCGAGGCCTGGACCAGGACTGTGGATCGCGAACTTGCCGGTTACCGTGCCGCAGACAACGAATACTTCCGCGCCCGAACCAGCGACCTCGCGGATCTGCGGGACCGGGTGCTTGCGGCGTTGAACCCGGATGCGGCTGCGGAAGTTGAAATTCCCGAAGGAGCGGTCTACCTGGCTGAGGACCTGCCGCCGTCGAGGTTCCTCGAGTTGGACTGGAGCAAATATCGGGGAGCGGCGCTGCTCGGCGGGAGCGTCGCCAGCCACGTGTCGATGCTGGCGCGCTCGCGCGGCGTGCCGCTGCTGGTGCAGGTGGCACCCGAGGCGGGCGAGCTCCTGAACGGCGCGCCGGTCATCCTCGATGCCGAAGGCGGCCATCTGGTTGCGTACGCTTCAGGATCCAGTCTGCAGTCCGCACAGAAGCGAATCTCCGCGCGTGAAACCAAACGTCAGGCCGCCGATTTCTATCGGACGCTGCCGGCAATCGGCCGCGGCGGTCAGCGTATACGCGTGTATATCAACGTGGAAGATCCGGAGCAATTGACCCGCGTCGATCCGGCTGAATGCGACGGCATCGGGCTCGTCCGCACCGAGTTCCTGTTTCGCGGCGTACAGGGACTCCCGGATGAGGAAACCCAGTTTCAGTTTTACCGGCGGCTGGTCGAATGGGCGCGTGGCCGGCCGGTGACCATTCGCACCCTCGATGCGGGAGGAGACAAGCCGATCGCGGGTCTCACGCCGGAAAACGAGACCAACCCCTTCCTCGGCGTGCGCGGGGTGCGCCTGAGCCTGGCAAGGCCGGAGGTATTCCGCCAGCAGCTGCGTGCCCTGGCTCGAGTTGCAGTGCTGGGTCCGGTGCGCGTCATGCTACCGATGGTCACGGTGCCCGGGGAATTGGAGAAGGCGCGGGAAATGCTCGCCGAAGAGGTCGACAATCTCACCCGTGACGGCATCCCGACACGCATGCCGGAGCTCGGTATGATGGTGGAGGTTCCGGCGGCGGCCCTCACAGCTGCGGCGTTCGATGCCGATTTCTATTCGATCGGCAGCAACGACCTGATCCAATACACCATGGCGGCGAGCCGCGACTGTTCTGGTGTCGCCAACCTTTATGACGCGCGCAATGGTGCAGTGCTGGAGCTGATCGCGCGCGTGGCGGCGCACGGCGCCGCCAGCGGGCGCGATGTCAGCCTGTGCGGAGAAATGGCATCCGACCCGACGGCGATTGCGCCGCTGCTCGATGCCGGGCTCACCGCGCTATCGGTAACCCCCGTGGCGCTGGCCCAGGTCAAATTTGCGATCGCAGAACATGGCAGGAAAACGGAGTAACCGGGCGCGTATGGCGGAAACGGCTTCGGCCACGGAGAAAATCGCCGCTTACAAGACCATTCTCAAGGAATACATCGACCGCAGGCCCTCCGGGATGCGGCAGAAGCTCGCGGCCGCCCTGGGCAAGCACAAAAGCTTCGTCTCGCAGATCACCGGGCCTTCCTATGCAATGCCGATCCCGGTTGCGCACCTTCAGACGATATTCGAAATCTGTCACTTTTCGCCGGCGGAACGCAAAGCCTTTCTTGCCGCTTATTCGGCCGCCCATCCGGCGCGCCGCAAGCCGCTGCAGAACGTCGCCGCACCGGCACGCATTGCGCACAGGATTCTGCAACTGGAGATCCCGCTGCTTGCGGACCCGGGCCAGCAAAAGGCAGCCGAGGAACTGCTCAAGGAGTTTGCCGGCAGGGTATTTGCACTGATCCAGTCCAGCCAATCAAGGAACGGGAGGTCCTGATGAAGAAATTCCTCAACACGGTCGACACGGTCCTGAGCGACAGCCTGCGCGGTTTCGGGCAGGCCCATGCCGACATCGTTGCGGTGAACTTTGAGCCGAATTTCGTGTTCCGGGTGAACAAGCCCAAAGGCAAAGTGGCTCTCGTTTCCGGCGGCGGGAGCGGTCATGAACCGCTGCACGCCGGCTTCGTCGGCTATGGCATGCTCGATGCCGCCTGTCCCGGCCAGGTGTTCACCTCCCCCACCCCGGACCAGATCAATGCCGCTGCAGAAGCAGTGAACACCGGTGCCGGCGTGCTGTTCATCGTCAAGAATTATTCCGGCGACGTGATGAATTTCGAGATGGCTGCCGAGTTGTTCTCCGGAGAGCACGCCAGCGTAATCACCAACGACGATGTTGCAGTCGAGAACTCCACGTATACGACCGGAAGGCGTGGCGTGGCCGCCACGCTGGTGGTGGAAAAGATCGCGGGCGCAGCCGCCGAGGCGGGCACCGATCTGGTGGCCTGCCGGGCGCTCGGCGAACGCGTCAACCGGCGCTGTGGCTCGATGGGCGTGGCGCTGACTTCGTGTACGGTCCCTGCCGCCGGGAAGCCGACATTCAGCCTTTCCGAAGCGGAGATGGAAATGGGCGTGGGCATCCACGGAGAACCGGGTCGCCGCCGCGTCGCGATGACCAACGCCGATTCGATTGCCGCCGAGCTGGTCGGCGCAATCGTCGGCAATCTCAAACCGAAGACGGGCGAGCCGCTGCTGTTATTCGTGAACGGCTTCGGCGGCACGCCCTCGATGGAGCTTTACCTGATGTACGACGCGGCTGCCCGACAATTGCAGAAGCGTGGACTGGACATCGCGCGTTCGCTGGTCGGCAACTATGTCACTTCTCTTGAGATGGCCGGATGCTCGATAACCCTGAGCCGCATGGACGAGGAAATGCTCCGGCTATGGGATGCGCCGGTACACACCGCAGCATTGCGCTGGGGCCGCTAAGCTCATGGATCGGGCGTAACCCGGCGGCGGATCAGAGAAAGCGATTCGGCCGCAGGAACATGCCGAGGAGCAGCGCTCCTTCCGGCGCGGTCGCAACGTGGGTACTGCCCTTCGGCCGCCAGACATATTCCCCGGCCGCGACCTCGCCCTCTTCGTCCACCAGGCGTCCCTCGATCACGTAGGTCTGCTCCACATCGGCGTGTTCGTGCAACGGCAGCACTGCGCCCGGGGCCATGCGCGTGAGCGAAGTCAGCAATCCGCTGTCCTTGTCTTCGAGCAGCACCTTGATCTCCACTCCGGGGAAGGCCGTCTTTCGCCACGGCAGTGAATCCGTCTTGACGTAGCGTGACGAAAGCGCCTTCAGCTTGCTTTCATCTTTCCAGTCTGGTGTGCGTGCGCTCACGATCGTCCTCCGTTTGGTTGCTACATCTGTGTTGGAGCTTGCGAAGGGTTGTGTTTTGTCGCGGACCCATTAGCTTTCCACCTTTACCCATTTCTTCATGTCCCACGGCTCATACAAGGTCCAGATGTAATCGGTGGTCGAATTCTCGCGAATGTGATGAATGTTCTGATTCTCCGCCTCGTCGATGAACTGTTCGAACACTTCCAGGCTGGGAAACTCGACCACGATCAGCTGGCGGCGAGTGGTATCGCCGTGCATCTCGCGCAGCGGACCGGTGCCGGCGCTCACCACCCTCCCG
>DASQOP010000181.1:0-31335 GCA_035644415.1 Burkholderiales bacterium | reverse complement strand
CTACGCGCCGGACATGTGGTAACGACGGGCACTTGCCTGGTGCCGGTGGAGATCGCGCCTGGCGATCACGTGGTCGCGGATTTTGGTCTGTTCGGACGCGTTGAAGCGCGCCTCGCACCCTAGCAGCAGAGACGAACTTTCCCATAAAATCAAGGGTCCGCGTGGCACGGAGACGAGTTCCATGCGATAGTAGGCGTTGTCCGGGCGCAACGATTGACGCGCTCGGGTGATCCGAGGATTCGCCGCTCCGCGTGGGACACGGGAAGACCAGGTCTGGCAAGCGGCCCAAACCGATACGGCGACCAAGAGGATATGAGTCCGTATGCAGCTTTATTACCCGCGCTCGTTTCTGAAGTTGATTCTGGCCGGCTTTTCTCTTGCCGTCCTGCCGCTCATTTTCGCGCTCATCAACAACGCCTTCTCGATTCACCAGCTTGCCACACATAGCCAGCGCGCGGTTTACCAGGCGGTACAGGCCACCCAGAACAGCCGGTTCCTGATCGAGCAGATCAACAACATGGAGCGCAGCGTCAGGCAGTTCGCAATCATCGGCGAGCCGTCGCTGCTGCAGGGTTACGGACTCGCCCACGAACGATTCGTGGATACCGCCCGCAGGATGGCGACGCTGCCGCTGGATGCGCGGCAGAAACAGGCACTCGAGGCATTGCGCGCCCGCGAGGCTGTACTTTTCGATCGCATTGGACAGTCGGGAGCAAAGGCGGACGTAATCCGGTCGGCGGTGGCGGAGCTTGCCGCCCTGTCAGAGGTGGCGCGCGCACTTGACGAGCAAGGCAACCTGCTGGTGGACCGCGAAGTTGACACCATGCAGAAAATGGCCGGCGAAGTACAGCGCTTCATCTACTGGCAGCTGCTGGCATTGGTGCCGATCGCGCTACTGCTGGTCATTGCGGCGACGTTGCTGATTTCCAAGCCGATCGCCCAACTCGAATCGGCGATCCAGAACCTGGGTGAGGGTAGATTCGATGCACCCGTCAGCGTCAACGGCCCTGCCGACCTGGAATCCCTGGGACACCAGCTCGACTGGCTGCGGCTGCGTCTGCTCGATCTGGAAGAACAGAAATCTCGCTTTCTGCGCCATGTATCGCACGAACTGAAAACGCCCCTGACGGCGCTGCGGGAAGGCGTGGAACTGCTGTCCGATGAGGTAACCGGGAAAATGACCGCAGGCCAGTTCGAGATCGCCCGCATCCTCAGGCAAAACACGTTGCGGCTGCAGAAGCTGATCGAGGACTTGTTAAACTATCACAGCGTACAGTTTCATACTTCGGCACTGACGTTCTCGCAATTCGATCTGAAAACCATGGTGACGCGCGTTGCGCAACAGCATTCATTGACCATGCGAAGCAAGAATCTGAGCTTGAACCTGTCCGCCTCGGACCTCCAGATTGAAGCCGACGAGAACAAGATAGAAGCGATCATAGACAACCTGCTGTCCAATGCCATCAAATTCTCGCCCGTTGGCGGCACTATTCGCGTGCAGCTGCGCCGACGCGGCGCCGATGCGGTGATTGACGTCATGGACGAGGGTCCCGGTATATCTCCCGAAGAACGCGGACGCGTTTTCGAACCCTTCTACCAGGGCAACACCGTGTACACCGGGCCCGTGAAAGGCACGGGGCTTGGGCTGGCGATCGTGCGCGAATATGCGACGGTTCATCAGGGCAGCGCAGAAATCATCGACGACGGCAGCCCCGGCGCACACCTGCGAGTGATTTTGCCGACCCGGCAGATGGAGGCAGCCGCGTGATCAGGCTGTTCATAGTGTCGTTCGTTGTCCTGGCTACACTTATTGGCGGATGCGCGGCAACCACCGGACCAAACACGCGTCGCGACCCGTGGTACCAGGTGGTGGTCGAGCCCATGCAAGGCAATGACGCCCGAGCGCTGCGCTTTTACGAAAATGTCCTCATGCTCAAAGGTGCAGAACTTGCGCGCGAGCTCAATACGACTCGTCAGGAATTCGATAAAGACCAGTCCGAACTCAACCGGGTACGGCTCGCATTACTGCTGTCGCTGCCCGGCACGGGGTTTCGCGATGACCAAACAGCATTGAACCTGGTTCAGCCCTTTGTGAACGATAAGAACTATGAAAACTCCGTGCTGCGTGCGCTGGCCCTCATGCTCCATACACAGCTTTCAGAACTCAAGCGCCTGGATGAGGCGGCTCAGCAGCAAACGGCAAAAGCCAAGGAAGAACAACGCCGGGCGGACGCCCTGCAGCAGAAACTGGAGGCTATTCTCGACATGGAAATGAAGATGATCGAGCGCGAGCAGACGACGCCACCAAAGAGAAGGTAGACATGTCAAAAGCACGAATACTCATCGTCGACGACGACCCCGATCTTCTGCGCCTTCTGACATTCCGCCTGGAAGGCGCAGGCTACGCCGTGGAGAGCGCGGACAGCGCGGAGCGCGCGTTGGCGCGACTATCCGCGTCCACCCCGCAACTGGTGATAACCGATCTGCGCATGAGCGGAATGGACGGCATGGCGCTGTTCGAGAACATCCACAAGAGCAACCCGGCGCTGCCCGTCATTATCCTCACCGCGCATGGCACGATACCGGATGCGGTTGCGGCGACTCAGCGCGGTGTTTTCGGATATCTGACCAAGCCTTTCGACAGCAAGGAACTGTTGCTGCAGGCCGAAAAGGCCATCACCCTGAGCGGCAACCATGCCGAAAAGGCGACCGGTAACACCGACTGGCGCGTCGAGATCATAACCCGCAGCCCGGCGATGGAGAGCATTCTCGGCAAGGCCAAGCTAGTGGCTGCCAGCGATGCCAGCGTGCTGATCCGCGGCGACAGCGGCACCGGCAAGGAACTGCTGGCACGGGCGGTGCACCGGGCAAGCCCGCGCGCCGAGAAGCCATTTGTTGCCGTCAACTGCGGCGCCATACCCGAACAACTGTTGGAGTCCGAGTTGTTCGGCCACATGAAAGGCTCGTTCACCGGTGCCGCCCGGGATTACAAGGGGCTGTTCCAGTCAGCCGAAGGAGGCACGGTTTTCCTCGACGAGATCGGCGACATGCCGCTGCCGCTGCAGGTAAAACTGCTGCGCGTGCTGCAGGAAAAAGAGATACGGGCAATCGGCTCGACCCAGACTATTCCCGTGGACGTGCGCATCATCTCCGCAACTCATCGCAACCTCGAGGACGCAATCAAGATCGGGGCGTTCCGCGAAGACCTGTATTACCGCCTCAACGTCGTTTCGTTCGCGCTGCCCTCGCTCGCGGAGCGGCGCGAGGACATTCCGGTGCTCGCCGCGTACTTCCTCGCGCAACTTGCCGACAAGTACAAGAAACCGCTCAACGGATTTGCCTCCGAGGCGATGGAAATACTGGTGAAATCATCGTGGCCCGGCAACGTACGTGAACTGTACAATGTCGTCGAGCAGGCGGTTGCGTTGTCCACCACGCAAATCATTCCGCCGGCACTGGTGGAAAATGCCATCCGCGGGCAGACTGCCGAACTGTCATCCTTCGAGGCTGCGCGCAGCGAGTTCGAACGCGAATATCTCGCCAAACTCCTAAAGATCACGGGCGGTAACGTCACCCAGGCGGCGCGACTGGCCAAGCGCAATCGCACCGAATTCTACAAACTGCTGCAAAGGCACCACCTTGATCCCAAGCTGTTCAAGGCGCTTTAGCCGGCAAGGTCGTGTCGTCCCCGGACGACATAGAATTTCCATTTTTGATTAAGCAGTTAGGCCCGATCCGGGCGGCGGCGTCGCTTTCCGGCGACAACCTCGGCCGGTGCCAAGTCCTTGGCGCCGCATAACTATCTGCCGCGATTACCTTAATGTTTTCTGGCATGAAGCCTGCTTTAAAGGGTTAAGAAAACGGCTGCGCGGAAGGCGGCTCCGAACGGGGCCGCGTCCGCTGGCCGATCGAATCGAAACAATCAATTACAAGAACCCAACTAAAAGAAACCAACTAAAAGAAAATGGACCAGAAAAACCGCCTCTTACCCCTCCTTACGATCGCCGCGGCCGCTTCCGTAGTCGCGTTCAGCAGCATCGGAATCGCCGCAATAACGGGTCACCTGCCGATTGCCAGGTCGAGCCTGAACCCCTTTTCCGCATTCGGCGGCGCACCTGCGGTACCGACGTCCGGTTCGGACCGGGTGCCTTCCAGTCTTATCCACGAGGGGTTGACCCGCAGCGCCGGGGAAACCGCGGCGCAGGGCAAACCGGTAAGCTTCCGCTCCGGCGCACGCCTCCCCGCACGTAAGCCTTCCTGCCCAAACTGCGGTGTCGTGGACTCCATCAAAGCGCAACAGGCAAGCGACGGCGACGGCAAGCTTGCCGCGGCACTCGGTACAACCGGCAGGGCCTATCAGATCGACAGCGAAAAACTCAGTTCCTTTAGCTTCGTCGTCATAGTGCGCATGGAGAATGGCACGGTACGCACGATCCACGAAAATCAACGTCCGCCGTTTAGCATCGGTGAGCGCGTCAAGTTGGTCAATGGCACGGTCATCCCGCTGGGTTGATGTAAAGCGTGCGTCGATTTGAAACAACCTTCTCATAACCGACATTCTAGGATTTACTAAAGTCTTCAGCTTTACCCACCCGATCAAATAAACTCCTTCGATGCGCTTTTGCGTGTTTGACGCCCGATTTCCTCCCTTATCGGGCGTTTTTTTTATCTGCGCCCTGCTCGCCGGCTGTGCCGCCCCGCAAAGCCGCGCGCTCCAGAGTGCACCCCCGCCGCTGCTGTCCGGCGCCGTCGAAATGGACCAGTCACCGTTTTTCCCCCAGGAGGAATTTCAGTGCGGACCGGCCGCACTTGCCACCACACTCAACGCCGCCGGCATAAGCGCGATGCCCGAGGACCTTGCGCGGCAGGTTTTCCTGCCGGCCCGTCGCGGCAGCCTGCAAGTGGAGATGCTGGCCGCAGCCCGCCGTCACGACGCGCTGGCAGTTACGCTTTCGCCCAGACTGGACGCGTTGCTCGCGGAAGTAGCCAACGGCACACCGGTCATCGTGCTGCAGAACCTTGCCCTGGACTGGGTACCGATGTGGCATTACGCAGTTGTGGTCGGCTACGACCTCGCCGCCGACCAGATCATTCTTCGCTCGGGCCGAACCAGACGACAAGTCATGGCGATGCCGACGTTCGAGCGCACCTGGGCGCGCAGCCGCTACTGGGCCATGGTGACTGTGCCGCCTGGAACCATCCCTGCAACCGTCGGGGAGAGCGATTATGTGCAGGCCGCCGTCGCGTTCGAGAAAGTCGCTTCCGCAACGGCAGCTCGGCATGTCTATTCCGCCGCAACGGAAAAATGGCCGCACAATCAACTGGCGTTGCTGGGGCTTGGCAATACCGCGTTTTCCCTTCAGGATTGGCAAGCCGCCGAAACTGCGTTCACGAAGCTGGCCGATGCGGCCTCCGACCCGGTGCCGGCATTGAACAATCTTGCGCTCACATTGGATGCGCAGGGACAGCTCACGCAGGCACTCGAAGTCGCGCGCCGGGCAGTTAGCCTTGGCGGGCAGTTTGCCGCCCAGTCCCGAAACACTTTGGCGACGCTCGTCGAAAAGACCAGGGACGACGGCCGGAACCGGTGAATTCATGAAGAGACTGTCGTTGCTGCTGGCGGCCGCCTTGCTGCACGCGTGCGCGGTCCAGAAGAAAGAGCCCAATGTCAATCTGGGCGGGTACCCGCCCGAGTTCCGTGCCGGCTATCTCGACGGCTGCGAGAGTGCCAAGCGCACAGTCGGCCACAAGAAAGACGAGCAGCGTTTCAAGCGCGAGCCCCAATACGTCACCGGCTGGCACGATGGTTTCGACATCTGCGGCAAACAGAAAAAGTAGCCCGGCTCCGGGGTTCCGGCCCCGCCGTCTCACCTTCGTCAGCCATCGCGGCACATGCGCACTGCTGTGTATACTTCCTGCCGTACCGAGTGCGTGACCGCCCGGCGGGCTGGTCGCGTCCGGAGTTGCTTCACCATTCAGCGTATTTCTCCAGGAGACCGCGATGAACGCTCCTCTCACCCGCCCCTCTTTCCGCTGGGATGATCCTCTGTTTTTCGACGAACAACTCAGCGACGAGGAGCGAATGGTGCGCGATTCGGCGCGCGCCTATTGCCAGGAAAAATTGATGCCGCGCGTGGTGGAGGCCAATCGTCACGAAAAATTCGACCGCGCGGTGCTCTCCGAAATGGGCAGCCTGGGATTTTTCGGCCCGACGATAGAAGGCTACGGTTGCGCAGGTCTCAATCACGTGTGTTACGGCCTCATCACCCGTGAACTGGAGCGCGTGGACAGCGGCTACCGCTCTTCGATGAGCGTCCAGTCCTCGCTGGTGATGTACCCGATCTATACCTATGGCACCGAGGCACAGCGGCAGAAGTATCTGCCCGGCCTGGCGAAGGGCGACTTGATCGGCGCCTTCGGGCTGACCGAGCCGGACTATGGCTCCGACGCGGGCGGCATGATTTCCCGGGCGAGGAAAGTCGACGGTGGATACCTTCTGAAAGGCGCCAAGATGTGGATCACTCACTCCCCGGTCGCCGATGTGATGGTGGTTTGGGCCAAGGACGACCGCGACGTTATCCGCGGCTTCATTGTCGAACGCGGGATGAAGGGGCTGAGCACTCCGAAGATAGAAGGCAAGTTCAGCCTGCGGGTATCGGTTACCGGAGAGATCGTGATGGACGATGTCTTCGTTCCGGACGGGAATCTGCTTCCCAACGTCGAGGGGCTGAAGGGCCCGTTCGGCTGTCTGAACAAGGCGCGTTACGGCATATCCTGGGGCGCGCTTGGCGCCGCCGAATTCTGCTGGCACGCAGCCCGCGACTACGTGTTGGACCGCAAGCAGTTCGGCCGGCCACTGGCGGCGAATCAATTGATCCAGCTCAAACTCGCCAACATGCAGACCGAAATTACGCTGGGGTTGCAGACGGTGCTACGCGTCGGAAGGCTGATGGACGAGGGCCGCGCAGCCCCGGAAATGATCTCCCTGATCAAGCGCAATTCAGCGGGAAAAGCGCTCGACATCGCACGGCTGGCGCGCGACATGCACGGCGGCAACGGCGTCGCCGATGAATACCACGTCATCCGCCATGCCATGAACCTCGAGGCGGTGAATACCTACGAGGGCACGCACGACATCCACGCATTGATCCTCGGCCGGGCGCAAACCGGCATCCAGGCCTTCACCGCTTAGGGGAAGCATTAACCGCAAAGGCGCAGAGGAAACGCAAAGAAGAACTTGACTGGGCAAAAATCTGATCGGCGCAAAAGGGGACATCGAAGTGTACGGACCATTCATCAACGAAAAACCCAGAGTTTATGTTCTTTCCCCCATTCATGTTTTTCTTGATTTACTTTGCGTTTCCTCTGCGCCTTTGCGCCTCTGCGGTGAGAAGTCGACTCTGAAGTGAAGGTCAGACGCAGCGGCCGCCGTCAACCTCGAGGCACGCCCCGGTAATGAACTCCGCCTCGTCTGATGCGAGATACAGGCACGCGTTGGCGACGTCCAGCGGCTTGCTGAACCGTCCAAGGGGAATCGTCGCAACGAATTTCGCGCGCATTTCCGGCGTGTCGGCTCCCATGAACTCGACTAACAGCGGCGTGTCGCCCGCCACCGGATTGACCACGTTCACCCGGATCTTGTCGGGCGCAAGTTCAACCGCCATCGAGCGGCTGGCGACAATCGCGGCGCCCTTGCTGCTGTTGTACCAGACCAGCCCCGGGCGCGGGCGCACGCCGGCGGTGGACGCCACGGTAATGAACACGCCACCGCCCTTCTGGCGGAAGTGCGGCACGATGTTGCGCGCACTGTGGAACAGGCTCTTGACGTTCACCGCGTAGACGCGGTCGAACTGCTCTTCGGCAACGTTGAGCAGGGGTTGGTTGCGGTGCGTGGTACCGGCATTGTTGACCACGATGTTCAATCCGGAAAAGGTATCCAGCGCGACCTTCAGCATCGACTTCCAGTCCGCATCCCTCGACACGTCGCCTTTGAAGAACGCCGCCTTGCCGCCGGCGGCATTGATTTCGCCCGCCACGCGCTCGCCACCCTCGACGTTGATGTCGTTCACCACGATCTTGCAGCCTTCCTCCGCGAAGCGCTTGGCGATGCCTTCGCCGAAACCCGAGCCCGCGCCGGTAACGATTGCGATCTTGTTCTTCAACCTCATCAGCCTCTCCCCTCCCTTGTCACGCCCCGAAACTCGATAAAAAAAATGGGAGCCTCACAGGCTCCCATCGCATTATGATCCGCTCCGGCGGGTCAGGCCCGCGAAACGGTCGCGCATACCTGCTGATTGCCGTCGGCCGCAACTTCCCCGCTTTTCCTGGCGCCGACTCCATTCGGGTCCACACCGTGACGCACAGCGGTCATCTCCGCAAGAATGGACACCGCGATTTCCGGCGGAGTCTTGCTGCCGATACTCAGCCCGATCGGCCCGTGAAGGCGGTCAAGCTCTCCCTGCGAGAGGTCGAACATCGTGAGCCGCTCGCGGCGCTTCTGCGAATTCAGGCGCGAGCCCAAGGCGCCGACGTAGAACGCCGGTGACTTGAGCGCCTCCATCAACGCCAGATCATCCAGCTTCGGGTCGTGGGTCAGCGCCACCACTGCGCTGTGGGAATCCAGGCCCATCGCCAAGACAACGTCATCCGGCATCCCGCGCTCCAGGACCGCGCCCTCCACGTTCCAGGTATCGGCATACTCTTCGCGCGGATCGCATACTGTGACGCTGTAGTCGAGCGCCTGCGCCATCTGCGCCAGATATTGCGACAACTGACCGGCCCCGATGATCAGCAGCCGCCAGCGCGGCCCGTGCACGGTGGTCAGCCGCTTGCGGTCGAAACTGAGCGGAGCATCAGCGCGGCTCGCCGGCCGCAGCGCGACCCTGCCGGTATCGAGATCCAGGGTTCGCGCCACCAGCTCGTGGCGATCGACGCGATTGAGCAGGTCGATGACGCTGTCGTTGTCCCTGATCGGCTCCAGTACCAATTCCAGCTTGCCGCCGCAGGGAAGGCCGTAGCGCGTTGCCTCGTCCTTGCTGATTCCGTAGGTGGCGATTTCCGGCCTCTCCACCGCCAGCGACTTGTTGCGAATCCTGAAGATCAGATCATCTTCTACGCAACCGCCCGAAACCGAACCGGCCACCAAGCCGTCACCACGGACCGCGAGCATCGCGCCAGCCGGCCGCGGCGAAGAGCCCCAGGTCTCCACGATAGTGGCAAGGATCACGCGATGGCCCTGGCTCAGCCAGGTCACGCTGCTTCGCAGAACCTGCAAGTCCACGCTGTCCATAACTTTCCTCTATTGCTACCGTTCTGCTCGAACGGGAATAACGATTCTAAACCAGCCGGCCCCGGGATAGCCAATAAAAAACCCCCCAACGCAAAACGTTGGGGGGTCATGGAGCCTTTTCTCCTGCCCGGTCTAAGGCCGGGCAACGACTCTGCTGTTACGCGCCGCCGATGTTTTCCGGGGTGAACGGCAGGGTACGGCAGCGCTTGCCGCAAGCGGCAAAGATCGCATTGCCGATGGCCGGCTGCACCACCGCGGTTCCGGGCTCGCCCAGACCACCGGGCACGCTGTCGCTCTTGATGAAGTGAATATCCAGAACCTTCGGATTCTCATTCATCCGCGCAACGCGGTACATGTCGAAGTTGGTCTGCTCGACACCACCGTTCTTGATGGTGATCTCGCCCCACATACATGCCGACTGACCGAAGTTGATGGTCGACTGCATCTGGGCCAGCGCCTGATCCGGGTGAACCAGGGTACCGGCATCGATCACCGCGGTGATCTTGTCCACGGACACGTCGTAGCTTGAAGACACGGTCACTTCCGCGACCATTGCGATCACGGTGTTATAGCCTTCCATCACTGCCACGCCCATGCCCTTGCCCTCCGGCATCTTCTTGCTCCAGCCGGACTTGGCGCGAACTTCCTCGAGGACGCGCTTCATGCGGGTACCGACCGGCACGCCTGCGGACAGGCCGGACCACTGATGCTTGGTCGAGCCCATGTCGAGCATGTCGATGCGGTACTGGATCGGGTCCTTGCCCGCAGCTTGCGCCATCTCGTCGATGAAGCACTCGAGGGCCACCGCGTTCAGGTTGTGCGACACCGCGCGCCAGTAACCCGGGGTCACGCCAGTATCGTGCATCTGGTAGGTGAACTTGAGGTTGGGCGTTTCGTACGGGTAATTGTCGATGCCTTCCACCGCAAACGGGTCGATGCCGTCCTTCACGACGCTCGGGAACAGACGTGCCGAGATCGACGGGCTGGTGGAATGGAAACGCATCGCCACCGGCTTGCCGCCTGAATCCAGGCCGGCCGTCAGCTTGTACAGACCTGCCGGGCGGTAGGAATCGTGCGTCATGTCGTCTTCGCGGCTCCATACCATCTTCACCGGCGCACCGACTGCTTTGGAGATTTCCGCTGCGTCGATGGCATAGTCCACTTCCACGCGGCGACCGAAACCGCCACCCAGGAAAGTGGTATGCACTTCGACCTGCTCGGGCTTCAGACCCGTGGCGCCCGCGACAACGTGCGGGATGAGTTGCTGGAACTGGGTCGGGGTGATGATCACTGCCTTGTCGGCGCGCACGTCAGCCGTGGTGTTCTGCGGCTCCATGGGCGAGTGCGACAGGAACGGCAACTGGTACGTGGCCTCGACAGTCTTCGCCGCCTGACCCATGCCCGCGGCCACATCGCCGTGCTCACGGAACACCGCACCGGGCTGCTGTGACGCATTACGGATGCCTTCCCAGATCTTCTTCTGATCGTTGTCGGCATTCGGGCCGGCATCCCACTGGATCAACAGCAGATCCTTACCCTTCTTGGCCTGCCAGTAAGAGTCCGCCACCACTGCGACACCGCGGCTGTATTGCACCACTGCCTTGACTCCGGGCACCGACTTGGCGCGCGAATCGTCGTAGCTGGCGACCTTGCCGCCGATCATCGGCGCCATCGCAACCGCGGCGTAAAGCATGCCGGGCACGCGGGTGTCGATACCGAATTGCGCGGTACCGTTCACTTTGGCAGCCGTATCGAGGCGTTTCTGCCTGACGTTGCCGACCACCTTGAACTGGCTCGACGGCTTGAGCGGGACGTCCTTCGGCACTTCCATCGTCGCCGCCTTGGCGGCGAGCTTACCGTAGGTGGCCTGCTTGCCACCGGGGCCGGTGACCATGCCGTTGGCCGCCTTCAGTTGAGAAGCGTCAACGCCCCATTCGCTGGCTGCAGCGGCAACCAGCATCATGCGGGCAGAAGCTCCCGCCTTGCGCAGTTTCTCCCAGGCGTCGCGCACCGCAGTCGAACCGCCGGTGAGCTGACCACCCAGAAGGGCATTGATATACACCTCGGCAGGCGGAGCAAACTCCACCTTGACCTTGTTGATGTCGACTTCGAGTTCTTCGACCACCAACATCGTCATCGAGGTATATACGTCCTGACCCATTTCGGACCGGGCGCACATGATGGTGACGCTGTTGTCGGTGCCGATCTTGATCCAGGCATTCGGTGAATTGGTTTGCACGGCCGCTTGCGCAATGCGCGGCCCGGTGGGCAGATAGAAACCGAGTGCCAATCCTCCGGCGACGGTGCCGCTGACCTTCAGGAAGTCACGACGCGTTTCGTTTTTGATGATGTTTTCCATGTTTCACCTCCTTAGGCCATCTTCGCAGCTTCTTTGATCGCTGCGCGAATCCGCGGATACGTGCCACAGCGGCAAATGTTGCCGGACATGAAGGCATCGATATCATCATCGGTGGGTTTCTTGTTGGCTGCGAGCAGCGCGGCCGCCGACATCATTTGGCCAGGCTGGCAATAGCCGCACTGCGGGACATCCAGCGCAATCCATGCCTTCTGAACCTTGTGGTTCCCGCCCAGTCCTTCGATGGTGGTGACCTTCTGGCCGGATACGGAACCGACCGGGGTTTGACAGGAGCGCACTGCCATTCCGTTCAGATGCACGGTACAGGCTCCGCAGAGCGCCTTGCCGCAACCAAACTTGGTGCCGGTGAGGCCCAAGGTGTCGCGGAGCACCCACAGCAGAGGGGTATCTGGCGGGACGTCTACGCTCGATTGTTTTCCATTAACGTTAAACGAGATCTTCATTGCAAAACTCCCCCTTGAGCAGTAGTGAGGAATGAAACTTAGAGGCGTAACAACTACTATTGGTTACTCGGGCAAAATACACGAATAGAAAATGTCTTTCAACTCTTTACGGCGCATTGTTCGCGTGGCGGAAAGACATTGCAACGTAAATTGCCGATGGCCTCAAAGCCGCTCCCCACGCGGTTTTTCGGGCGACGGGCTTTGTTGCGAAAATTCAGCCTATTCGGAACATGTGTTGAGGTCGCGGCAGAGCTGCGATGTTGCGTTGCAATAACCGTATCGTGAAATTGTGACCGTGGAGCGATCAGACTGCAGTCGTCGAATTCCGGGGCAAGAGACTCGCGCGTGCACTGCACCATGACCATGCTGCGTCAGGCGCGCATAGGCCGCGCAATCCGCGTAACTGAAATCGTGGCCGGCAATGAACGGCCGCACACGGAAAACCGACCGGTGCCTTCTGAAGTATTTCCCCGTCGAGGCGCATCGTGCCCGATCATTGCGATCAGGCCGCTGTGGGTGTGTCCCGCTGTTTTTGTTCTTGGCCGTTAAGCGTGCTTCTTCAGTTCCAGGCGTGCAACCTGGCTGCGATGCACTTCATCCGGCCCATCCGCCAGCCGCAGCGTGCGATTCCACGCGTACATCCAGGACAGCGGAAAATCCTGGCACACGCCGCCGCCGCCATGTGCCTGGATCGCCCAGTCGATGATCTGCTGCGCCATGTTCGGCGCGATCACCTTGATCATGGCGATTTCCGCCTTCGCCTCCTTGTTGCCCACCGTATCCATCATGAACGCAGCTTTGAGGGTAAGCAGGCGTGCCTGCTCGATCATGATTCGCGATTCGGCGATGCGCTCGTGCCAGACGCTTTGCTCGGCCACCGGCTTGCCAAACGCAACCCGCGACTTCAACCGCTTGCACATGAACTCGAGCGCGCGCTCGGCTTGGCCGATGATGCGCATGCAGTGGTGGATGCGCCCAGGTCCGAGCCGCCCTTGGGCGATCTCGAAGCCGCGGCCCTCACCCAGCAGCAGGTTCGTCGTCGGGACGCGCACGTTCTCCAGGGTGACGTCCATGTGGCCGTGCGGCGCATCGTCGTAACCGAACACGCTCAGCGCTCGCACCACTTTCACTCCTTTGGCGTCGGCCGGCACCAGGATCATCGACTGCTGCTTGTGACGGTCGGCGTTGCCGGGGTCGGTCTTTCCCATGAGGATGTAGATTTTGCAGCGCGGATCGCCCGCGCCCGAAGACCACCACTTGCGCCCGTTGATCACGTATTCGTTGCCTTGGCGCTCGATTCGGCACTGGATGTTGGTCGCGTCCGATGAGGCCACCTCCGGCTCGGTCATCAGGAAGGCCGAACGCATCTGTCCTTCGAGCAGTGGCGTGAGCCACTGCTTCTGCTGTTCCGGCGTGCCGTAACGCAGCAGCACTTCCATGTTGCCGGTATCGGGCGCCGAGCAATTGAATACCTCGGGCGCCCACGCCAGCCGGCCCATGATCTCGCACAGCGGCGCGTACTCCAGGTTGGTGAGCGCGCCGCCGTGGTCCTTGGGCCGCCATAGATTCCAAAGTCCGGCGGCACGTGCCTTGGGCTTGAGATCCTCGATGATGCGCGTGGGTATCCAGGCGTTGCCCTTGCGTCGGTTTTCCTCGATTTCCTCGAAGAAGCGGTGCTCGTTGGGATAGACGTGTGCGCCCATGAAGGCGCCGACTTTTTTCTGCAGATCCCTGACCCTGTCGGAGAAATTGAAATCCATGTCTTTTGTCCTTAGTTTATGCGGGTGGTATTTTCAAGGGAAGGCAGCCGGAATCTCCCTGTCGCGCGACGGACTATTTCAGGGAAGGCGCCAGAAATCGTAATTGCATGAAGTATGACACCCCGGCCCCGCTTTTTTAAGCCGGATTCGCAACCGCCTCGGTCGGTGCCGTGTGCTCGAAGGCCTTGATGCCGCTGCGAAGAAATTCCGGCAGTGCCGCCGATTTGCGGGTTTCCGGGTCGGCATTGACGTAGACCACCCTGCCGCCGACCAGAAGCTGATCCGCGCGATAGATCTCAAGCAGGAACTCGAAGCTCGATCGCCCCAACCGCGCGACCCGCACGCAGACGTCGATCTCGTCATCGTAGCCGGCCGATGCCTGGTACTCGACCTCGACCTTCTTTACGTAGAGATCGGTTCCGTGCCGCGCCAGCCCCTCGGGATAGGGGTAGCCCAGCGCGCGGTAATACTCGGTGATCGCCACGTCGAAGTACATCAGGTAATGGCCGTTGAAAACGATGCCCTGCTTGTCCACCTCGGCCCAGCGCACCCGCATACGGTGCGCGAATCTGAAGTCTGTTCTTGCCATCGTCGTTTATGCGGCCGGATGTCAGTCGAAGCGATACGCATCCATCGCCAGGATGCCGAACGTGTGGCTGCGGTGAATGCGCTTGCCCGCCACACCGGGCGAACCCGCCCCCGCGGGCACGAACAGCGGCAGGAAATGTTCCTCGGTCGGATGATTGCGCGCGGCCTCCGGCGCCAGACTGCGATAACGCACTAGATCGTCGTATTTTCCGCCCTCGATGGTCTGCGCCAGCCACTCCTGGAATCCCGTCACCCACTGCGGCGGCGCGGCGCCTTCGGGATGGCGGCCGAACTCACGCAGATTGTGCGTGGCGCCGCCGGAGCCGAGAATCAGCACGCCCTGGTCGCGCAGGCCGCGCAGCGCTTCGCCTAGCCTGAAGTGATGCGCCGGGCCCAGCGCGGTCTGTACGGTAAGTTGCGCGGCCGGAATGTCGGCGTCCGGATACATCAGCATCAGCGGCACCCAGGCGCCGTGGTCCAGCCCGCGGGTGGTATGCAAGCGTGCGCCGATCCCCTTCTCGCCGAGCAATGCCTTCGCCTGCACCGCAAGCTCGGGTGCGCCGGGGGCGGGGTACTCGATTCGATAGAGCTCATCGGGAAATCCGTAGAAATCGTGAATTGTCTCTGGTCGCGCGACGGCGCTCACCGCCGCGTCGCCGCTTTCCCAGTGAGCGGACACCGTTAGAATCGCCTTGGGCTTGCCGAGCGTCCTGCCCAGTCCGGAAAGGAACTCGCGGGCCGGGCCCGGCTGGATCGCCAGCAGCGGCGCGCCGTGGGATACAAAAATCGCGGGCAAGCGCTCAGCCATACCGCCGCCCGACCCATTCCGCGACGAGCACCGGTTTTTGCTGGCCTTCGCATTCCATCGCCACGTCCCAGATCATCTGCACGCCGCCTTCTATCCGCTGAAACTCCTTCAGTTTGAACCGGGCGCGCAGCCGCGATCCTGCTTTCACCGGTGCCGTGAAGCGCAGCCGGTTGCAGCCATAGTTCACGCCCATTTTCGAATTACCGAACTCCAGCGAATTGTTGAGGAAATGACTTAGCAACGACAGGGTCAGGAATCCGTGCGCAATGGTTGTGCCGAACGGCGACTCGCGGCGTGCGCGCTCGACGTCGACGTGGATCCACTGGTGGTCGCCGGTGGCGTCGGCAAATTGGTCGATGCGTTCCTGCGTGACTTCGAGCCAGTCGCTCACTACGACCTCCTGCCCGACCTTTGCCGCCAGCTCTTCCAGATTCCGGAATGCCGCTCGCGCCATCTTGATCCTCTCCTGTTCCCGAGAGGCGCAGATTACCGGATTCGTTACGGGTACGCATTGCGCCGGAACCCCGTGCCCCGGAGAATGGCCGCATAAATGGACCGGGGGACACAAATGGATATCGGCATCGTGGGTCTTGGGCGCATGGGCGCCAACATGGCGCGACGGCTGGCGCGCAAAGGTGTGCGGGTGGCGGCGCACGACGTCAGCCCCGTGGCACGCAGCGCAGTCGAACACGAGCGCGGCATCACGGCGCACCCCGAACTGAAGAACGTGATCGCGGCCCTGCCGGCGCCGCGGGTGGTGTGGGTAATGCTGCCGGCGGGAGAAGTCACAGAGCGGGCACTGGAACAACTTGCTCTGCTGCTCGCCAAAGGCGATGTGCTGGTGGACGGCGGCAATGCGCTCTACAAGGATTCGCAGCGGCGAGCCAGGTGGCTTGCCGAGCGCGACATCGGCTTCGTCGACGCCGGAGTCTCCGGCGGCGTCTGGGGACTCGACAATGGCTATGCGCTGATGCTGGGTGGCGCCAAGGAGGCGTTCACGCGCGTCGAGCCGTTCGCGCGCCTGCTGGCGCCGGCGCCCGATCACGGGTGGACGCACTGCGGACCGGCGGGCTCGGGTCACTACGTAAAGATGATCCACAACGGCATCGAGTACGGAATGATGCAGGCCTATGCCGAAGGGCTGTCGGTGCTCAAGGCCAAATCCGAATTCGGCCTGGATCTCGCCGCGATCACCGAGATGTGGCGTCACGGCAGCGTGGTGCGCTCCTGGCTGCTGGACCTGATTGCCGACTTCCTCAGGAACGAGCGTTCTCTGGAAAGGATCAAGCCGCTGGTCGCCGATTCCGGGGAAGGCCGCTGGACCGCGATCGAAGCGGTGGAACTGGGGGTACCCGCCCCGGTGATGAGCCTGGCACTGATGGCCCGCTTTGCCAGCCAGGGGCAGGACGATTACGCCTCGAAGCTGCTGGCGATGATGCGTGCCAGTTTCGGCGGCCATCCCGTGCATGCGGCGAAAAGCAAATGATCGTGGTGTTATTGGGCGTCTCGGGCGCCGGCAAGACCACGATTGGAGAACTGCTTTCCCAACGGCTCGGCTGGCCGCTGCTCGACGCGGACGATTTTCACCCGCCGGCCAATATCGAAAAGATGCGCTCCGGCATAGCGCTCACCGACGAGGATCGCTGGCCGTGGTTGGACCGGCTCAATGGCCTCCTTAAAGAAAAGGACTCGAATGGCCAGAACGTGCTGCTGGCCTGTTCGGCGCTCAAGCAGAAATATCGGGACCGGCTCGCTGCCGGCTGCAGCAACTTGCGCTGGGTGCACCTTAAAGGCAGCTTCGAACTTATCGAGTGGAGGCTGAAGACCCGCAAGGGGCATTACATGAAGGCGGGGCTGCTCGAGTCGCAGTTTGCCGCGCTCGAAGAACCCATTGACGCGATCACTGTCGACGTCGGCGCTGCTCCCGAGGCGATTGCCGACACGGTGGAGGCCGCGCTCAATGGCGCACGCATGCCGGCTGCGGGTTCTCGTCGATGAGTGCAATCGATCGATACGTTGCATTTTCGGTGTTGTTCTGCCTGGCCACGCCGTTAGCTGCGTCGGAGACCGATGCGCCGGCGCCCAGAATTGCGGCAGTCATGGAGTTCGAGCTGATCGACGACATGCGGGACTACGAACGTCCCGAGACCAGGGATGCGCAGAACCGGAGGATCGGCCTGATCAGCGATGCCTTGCGCCGGGAATTGCTTCAACGCGGAATGTACCGGATTGCGGACAACAGCGCGGCCGAAAGCCTGATCTCCGGACTGAAGGCGCAAGGGGAACTGCGCGAATGCAACGGCTGCGAGATCGACATCGGCAGAGCGCTCAGCGCCGATGTCATCATCATCGGCTGGGTGCAGAAAGTGAGCAACCTGATCCTCAATATCAACATCGAGGTCAAGGAAGTCAGCTCTGGCAGGATGCTGTACGTGAAATCGGTGGACCTGCGCAGCAACACCGACAACTCATGGCTGCGCGGCATCCGTTACATGGTGGACAGCATCGAGGAGAAGAAACAGCACCTTCGGTAATGCGGAAGACCTTTTCACCGCAGAGGCGCAAAGGCGCAGAGGAAACGCAAAGGAAAACAAGGATGGGCTGGTAATTCGGTTCGGGTCCCCGTTACCCGATTCTGGGTAGAGAAATAGCGGGTTCTGGTTCCCGTAGATGCGTGTGATTTTGAGAGGCGACCCGATCCGGGTAAATACGAGTGCCGATCTGGATTCAATACCCTATTGTGATTCTCTGCGTTTCCTCTGCGCCTTTGCGCCTCTGCGGTGAAGAACTACTGTTTGTAAAAGGCCGTGTTATTTTCAGCCTTTAAAGCGAGCGGCGACCGCCGCGCTTTCGCGGGCAAGCAGGAACTGATCCGAGGTTACGGCGACGAACAGCGCGCCGAGCTCGAGCCAGCGCTTGGCGTCTGCTTCGGCAAAGGCCAGGATCCCCGGCGCCTTGCCGGCCTTGCGAATGCGTTTGATGGCCTCCGCCATTGCCGCCTGCACTTCGGGATGGCCCGGGTTGCCCAGATGGCCGAAGTCAGCAGCGAGGTCCTGCGGCCCGATGAAAAGGCCGTCGATGCCGTCGATCGCCGCCGTCTTTTCGATCTCGGCCAGCGCCGCCCGGGTTTCCACCTGCACGATCAGGCAGATCTCGTTGTCGGCGTGGGCAAAGTAATCCTTTACCCGTCCGAAGCGGTTGGAGCGTGAATTGGTCGACACGCCGCGTACGCCCCTCGGCGGGTAACGCACCGCCGCCACCGCGCGCTTCGCCTCCTCGGCACTCTGCACGTAGGGAATGACGAACGATTGCACGCCGATGTCGAGCAGCCGCTTGAGCACGACCGTATCGTTCCAGTACGGCCGCACCAGCGCGGAGACCGGATATGCCGCGATCGCGTGCAACTGGTGGTGCACCTGCGGCAGGTCCGCCGGTGCGTGCTCGGTGTCCACCAGCACCCAGTCGAAGCCGGCGCCGGCGCAGATTTCCGCCGACGCGTGGCTGGCGAGGCTCAGCCAGCATCCGACTTGCGGCCGTCCCTCGCGCAACGCGCGCTTGAGCTGATTGACGGGCATATCCATGAAGTCCCTCCCCGGATTCTTTGCGTGTGAGAGGCGCGATTGTACCGTCTCTTGCAGCGCGCCCGCCCTTTACAGAGGGCCCCCGCGCGCCTGAGAATGCCGCCATCGCGGAGATAAGAACAATGGCCACGCAGCTTACCTTCGAAGGCGTGTACCCGATCCTTGCGACGCCCTTCGACGACAATGAAAACCTGGACCTCGAATCCTTCGACCGGCTGGTGCGCTTCATGGCCGGTCTCGGCGTGGACGGCATCACCGTCCTCGGCGTGCTGGGGGAGGCCAACCGCCTGCTCGACAGCGAGCGCGCCGAGCTGATCCGCACCGCGGTTGCCGCGGCGGGCGCAATGCCGGTGATCGTCGGCGCCAGCCACAGCGGCACGCGCGCCGCGACGGAACTTGCGCAGATGGCGGAGAATCTCGGCGCCATGGCCGTGATGGTCACGCCCCACGCCGAGACCGTGCCGAACGACGACCGCATCTTCGAGTACTACAGGAGCATCGCGGAAGGCATCCGCATTCCGATCGTGGCGCAGGATCACCCGGCCTCCACGCAGGTGCATATGACGGCGGCGCTGCTGCTGAGGATCATCAGGGAATTGCCGCAGGTCGCCAGCATCAAGGAGGAGGCTGTGCCGACCGCACCTAAAATCCGCGCACTGGCCGCCGGCATGAAGGAACGCAAGGTGCCGATCCTGACCGGACTCGGCGCGCTGTACGGACTGTTTGACTTGCAGGCTGGCTCGGCCGGTTTCAACACCGGCTTCGCGTTTCCCGAGGTGCTGATGGCGATGGTGAAAGCGGCCCGCGCGGGCAACTGGGCAAGAGCGCAGGAGATCTATACGCGCTTCCTGCCGCTGGTCGTGTTCGAGCAGCAACCGGGGGTCGCCATCAGGAAGGAAATTCTACGGCTGAGGGGCGGGCTCAAGACCAGCAAGGTGCGCCATCCCGGCGCCGCGCTGCAACCGGCAACCGCGGAGCAACTGCGCAAGCTGATCGATGCCCTGCTGCCCGGTCAGGATCTTTCCCGGCCTGTTTCTCTCTAGACCTTCACCGCAGAGGCGCAAAGGCGCAGAGGAAACGCAAAGGAAAACCAGGATGGAATGGATTCGGTTCGTGCCTGTATTGCCCGAAACGCGGCAGGGGGATGGCGGGTCCTGGTTCCGGTAGATGCGTGTGATTCGGACAAACTACCCGAGCCAAATGAAAACGAGCAGCGATCTCAATTCATTCCCCTTTATGATTTTCTCTGCGTTTCCTCTGCGCCTTTGCGCCTCTGCGGTGAAGAAGCAGAGTTTCTTCATTCGCTCGCCTTGGTGGACAGGCCGCGCCGGACCGCGAGCACGTACTCGAACCTGAGGTCTTTGGTGTCCACCACTTCCGCTTTCAGTTCGCCCTCTTCCCTCGGCACGAAGTAAAAACGGAAGTTCGGATTCTCGCTGATCGAAAAATCCACTTCGGCGCCGAGAACCGGCTTGCCGGCGTAGGTGACGTTGACGGTCCTGACGAAGTAGGCCGGCACGTAGAGGTGAGTCAACTGGTCCATCGCCAGACCGGAGTGATTCGGGTGGCTGATCATCAGTTGCACCAGGTTGGGCGCGCCCAGCACCACCGACTGATCAAGATGAAACTTCATGCGGCCCAGCCGCGCCAGCGCGGCCTCGGGATCCTTGCCCGCCGGTGCCGAACAGCCTCCCGCCGCCTTGACGAACCGCGCCGAGCCGTGCAGTTCCCCGTCGCTCATTTCGGCAATCGCCCTCACCGGCGTGTACTCCTCGATGCGGATGCGGGTCTCGATTTCCGCGCGACCGCTGTCCGGCGTGAAACGGAAAATCGCGGCGATCGGCGACGGATTCCTGTCCACGACGAGATAGACGGTCCGGATGTAGGGTTCGCCGGCCTGCGCAATCCGAGTACGGATCGCGATCGGAACGGTGGCCGCGTCCTGCGCCCGGTAAGGCACCTCCAGCCGGATCACCTGGTCGGCGTCGGCCCTGATCGGTCGCGCGCCGAAGAAGCTCTCGCGCACCTTCAGCCAGATATCGGTATCGGGAACCGCCTCCGCGCCCTGTGCCGCAGGCATGGACAGCGCCAAGCCCAGTCCCAGCAATAGTGGACCGCAGCCCTTGCGCATGCCACGCCGCATTGCGCCCAACGTCATTCCTCCTTGCGCAGAAAGCAATCTTTCTGCGCTTTTCCCTCGATGGACCGGAACTTCTTCGCCATGTCCTGCGACATCTGCGCGTCACGCAACTGCGCGCCGCGCTCGCCGCCGATCGAGACCGCGTTCGCCGCCGTCCACAGCTCGACGTACTCGTCGTAGCGGATTTCCGCGGCGATGCGGTCGAGCGCGCAGGAGCATTTGTAGAGCATCTCGTAGCGGCTGCCGGGATGGTTGCGCATGCATTCCTGCACGTACTCCACCCGGGCCACCGTCGGAAAATCGTTCCCGGCGGCATCGGCAGCCGGTGCAGTCGCCGCGAACCCGAGGAATCCCAGCAGTACTGGCAGGCGCATTTTCATTGCAGTTCCCTGTTTCCGTTTAGGGGTGCGTTCAATGCCTTGTCGCGAAAATATTGCGGATCCGGATTTCCCGGCTCGGCCTTCACCCAGGTATCGGTGAAGCGCAGCAACTCAGGCCAATCGTGCGCAGCTTCCAGCGAAGTGGCACGCATGAAATAGGGCTGCTCTGCTTGCGGCCGCTCCCAGAACGATCTTGCTTCGCCAAGAGGCGCCACAGGCTGGTAACGGGACAGGTCAAGGACGCGCTCACTGAACCATTCGACCGGCACTGAGAAGAAGTAGGCCCCCCTTGCCTGAAGACGGAAGGAGAGAATGCCAACCAGCCTGCCATCCTCGTCGAACAGCCCTCCGCCGCTGGCACCACCGGAAAAGGCTGCACTGCTCCGGATCACCTGGCCGCCGTCGAGCGCATGCAGACTGATCACGTCGCCGATCGAGATCTGGATTCCGGTTGCGCCGCCGTAACCGATCGCCGCGACCGGCTGCCCTAGGTGCAGACTCGCGCTGGTGGCAAGCGGCGCCGCTCTGGCATCCAGCCCGGGAACCCATAGCAGGCACAGGTCGTGATCGACATCGGCGAGTTGGGCGCGCGCATCCCAGCGCAAACCGCCCTTCACCACGTAAATCGCCTGCGCTTCCCGCGTGACGTGGCAGTTGGTGACGACGCGATCCGGCGCGATCGCGACCGCGGTACCAAATGCATACCCGCCGGTCGTCTTGTTGGCTTCAACCCGCGCCAGGCTTGGCGCCAATTTCAACACCTGCGCACGACCGGGGTCCGCCCACACGCTTGCACAGGCAAGCAGGTACAGCGTCAGCATCGCCCGGCTCAGAGCCGAAAACAGTGTCTTCGCCTCAATACAGATCCGGCTTTTCCGCCCGATCGCGGCGCAATTCCGTGCCGCCTCGTGATCGCGCCTCACGGGTCCTGAAGCGGGACCCGGTAACTCTGCAGGATTTCGCGAATCTGCGGCAACTTCGATTCGATCAGGCCATCGATGCGCTGCTTCCATTTCGTTTCCCCGTGGCGCACGCCCATCGCCACCTGGTAGTCGAACTTCACCCCCGGTTCGGACGGCATCGGCACCACCACCACCTCGTGATCCTTGACCCGCGTGGCTGCGAACCCGGCGATCGGACCCCACAGTACCGCCACGTCCACCTTACCCTGCACCAGGTCCTTTTCCACGATCTCCCCGGGATAATAATCCGGCCGCGCATTCATCATGCGGTAGGGCACGCCGCTATCGACCAGGTCATGATTCTTCAGCCATTGGCTCGCAGGCGACCGGTCGAACACGCCGATCTTGAGGCGCCGCAACTGCTCTCTCGGCAACGCCAGAAAATCCGCAACGCTGTTCACCGCGTCCAGTCCACGGCCCTTGATGTAAACCAGCACGTAAGTCGAGCGGTAATAGGGCCGCGTGGTAGCGACCTGCTCGAATCCCACCGGCACGCCCATCATGATGTCGCAGCGGTAGTCTTCCCCCGGCAGCTTGAACCGCAGTGTATTGCGCACGAAATTCAGCCGCTGCGCCTGAAAGTAGGTCTCGACCGGCAGGCCCATTTCACGCCCGAAAAGCTCGGCGAGCTTGTTTTCGTAACCTTCGCCCTGCTGATTGGAAAACGGCAGATTGTTGGGGTCGGCGCACACCTTGAACACTTTGCGTTCGGCCTCGTCGGGTTCGTCCGCCGCCGCCCCCGCCCCGACCACAACGAACACACACGCGGCCAGGAAAGCAATCGCGCCCTGTCCTCGCCGGTCATTCGATGCTTGCGAAGCCTGCAACACGCCGGTATGACTGCCGCAGAGCGTCAAGGTTTCAGTTCCTCGACCTTGGCGCGGGTGATGGCGCCGTCGGAACGGCCCTTGAGATAGGCATAGAGGTTGTCCAGGTTGTCCATTACGATCTTGCTGGTCTTGAAGGAGACCATCCCTTTGTCGAGCCTGCCCTCGGTGACCGTCTTGACGAACTCCTCCTTGCTGAGCACCTTCAGGCTGTTGATCAGCGAAGGCCCGACCAGGCCCTCCTGGTTGGCGCCGTGACAGCGGTCGCAGGCCGCAGCACGCCAGGCGCGGAATCCTTTCATCGTGGCCGGATCCACCTTGTAGCCATCTACCACGGTGTACAGATTGCTTCCAGCGGATTCATCGGCCCCTGCCTGCAGCGTTGCAATCACCGCGAACACGGCGACCAGAATCCTCCTTCCCGACATTGGAGTGCTCATGATGGGTAAATCCCCGGGGTGATAAAGAAATGGCATCCCGTAAACGCACCGGGATGCCATTTCGCATACGAACTTTTTTTGGCTTGTCAGTTTCCGAGAGCAAACACCGTGAGCGAGCCGCCCAGCTCGGTGTACTGGTTCAGTTCTTTATAACCGCCTACCGCACCCAGGCCGTCGGTATCCTTCTCCAAGCCGGCTGCCATGCCGATGCCGGCCCAGCCGCCGATGCCGGAGAACACGCCGACATACTGCTTGCCCTTGTGTTCATAGGTGAACACGTTGCCGATGATCCCGGACGGGGTCTTGAACTTCCACAGCTCGTTGCCCTTGTTGTCCACCGCCTTGAGGTAGCCTTCCAGGGTTCCGTAGAAGATCACGTCACCGGCCGTGGCAAGTGCGCCACTCCACACCGAGAACTTCTCCGGCTTCGACCAGACGATCTTGCCGGTGCCGGCATCCCAGGCGATGAAGTTGCCCATGTGTTTTTCGCCGGGCGGGGGATACATGGACAGCGTCGCACCCACATACGGCTGGCCCGCCGTGTACTCGACCGCGAAGGGCTCGTAATCCATGCACACGTGGTTGGTGGGCACGTAGAAGAGCCTGGTCTTGGGCGAGTACGCTGCCGGCTGCTCGTCCTTGGACCCCAATGCCGCGGGACAGACTCCCTTGGTATTGACGTCTGGACCGTTTTGCGCGGTCGAGTACTTGGAAACGACCTGTGGACGGCCGCTCTTCATGTCCACATGGGTTGCCCAGTTCACCTTCGGGTCATACTTCTCTGCGACCAGCAGCGCGCCGTTGGTACGGTCGAGCGTGTAGCCGAAGCCGTTGCGGTCGAAATGCACCAGCGCCTTGGTCATCTTGCCCTTGACCGGAATGTCGGCGAGGATCATCTCGTTGATGCCGTCGAAATCCCACTCGTCGTACGGCGTCATCTGATAAACCCATTTCACCTTGCCGGTATCCACGTCGCGGGCCCAGACTGACATGCTCCACTTGTTGTCGCCGGGACGCTGCGCCGGGTTCCAGGTGCTCGGGTTGCCGGTGCCGTAGTACATGAGATTGAGCGCCTTATCGTAGCTGTACCAGCCCCAGGTGGTGCCGCCGCCGATCTTCCACAGGTCTTCCTTCCAGGTCTTGAGCGAAGAGTCCTCTCCGACCGGCTGCACCCTTCCGTCCATCCAGGTGGTGGTGGTCCCGGGATCGATCAGCATCTCGTCGTCCGGTCCGGTGCTGTAGCCCTTCCAGACCAGGTCGCCGGTGTTGATGTTGTAAGCGGCCACGTAACCGCGTACGCCCCATTCGCCTCCGCTGATGCCGGTGATTACCTTGTCCTTGAACACGTGCGGAGCGTTGGTATTTACCGCACCCACACTGGGATCGCCGTTCTTCACTGACCACAAGACCTTGCCGGAGTTGGCATCGAAAGCGACCAGCGTGCTGTCGGCCTGCTGCAGGAATACCTTGCCTTCCGCGTAGGCGAGACCGCGATTCACCGTGTCACAGCACATCTGCGGAATGACCGCAGGATCCTGCTTGGGGGTGTACTTCCACTTGATCTTGTTGGTATTCAGATCGATCGCGAAGACCCTGTTCGGGAATGGCGAGTGCAGATACATCGTGTCGCCGATGACCAGCGGAGAGCCTTCGTGACCGCGCAATACGCCCGTGGAAAAAGTCCAGGCGACCTGAAGTTTGTTGACGTTGCCGGCGTTGATCTGGCCGAGCTTGCTGTAGCGCTGGTTGTACATGTCGCCAGCCTGCATTGCCCAGTTCTTCGGATTTGCAGTGAGTCTTTCAACGTCCGAGTTGGCCTGTGCCACGCCAGCTGCGGCGGTCAGGGCCAACGGCAAAACCAGATAACGTAAAGTGACTCTCATGCCTCCTCCTGCTTATAGTGTTTGAAGTTGACCACAGAGCGTTTTGTTTGCCTCACGGTGCCTGCGTATCACCCTTCTTCACCGCAATGGCACACACATTTCCGGCACATGCATTTCCGGACGGAAATCTCACCGAACGTGTATCCCTATACAAGCACAGTGCTTTTATAGGGTCAACACTTTTCCTGAATGGAAATCGAATGCGCTCGAAGGTGAAACGACGGCAATCTTCGAGGAGTGTTTCAGTTCTGGACAACTGTTGCAGGTTGCATCAGCATCTCCGGCGTGCCCGTCGCTGCATTTCACGCGCGGCTTCGCGATGTCCGGATGAATTGCGCGCGCAGGCGCGTCAACCGTGCAGGTCGTCGCCGCGCTTGCGAGCGGCGCCGCGCCGGTCGGGATCAGGCGTCGCGAAGGAGGAGTTCTTGAGCTTGCGGTAGAGCGTAGTGCGGCTCACGTTGAGCTGGCGTGCCGCGGCGGAGATGTTGCCTTTGCATTGGCGGATCGTTTCCTGGATTGCCTGCAGTTCGATCTGTTCCAGACTGTCCGCGTACATCGACGACATGACCGCTTGCGCAGCAAGCGCTTCGCGCGCGGCTGCAGCGGCGGGCGCGAGCGTCAGCTCTTCGAGAAAATCTTCCGGAAGATGCCGGCGTCCGAGTTTCTCGCCCGCGTCCATCATCGCCAGCGCGGTGCGGATCACCGAATGCATCTGCCGCAGGTTTCCCGGCCAGGGATGATGCGCGAAGATGTCCATGACCTCGTCGGAGAACTCGATGCAGCGCGGGGCAACGCATCCCTTCGCGGCCAGCGCCGTCGCCAGCTCAAGCACGTCCTTGCGTTCCCGCAACGGCGGCAGGAACAGCGTGAGCCCGTTGAGACGGTAGTACAGGTCCTCGCGAAAGCCGCCCGCCCGCACCAAGTCGTGCAGCCTGTGGTGAGTGGCGCAGATGACCGCTAGGTCGACGTTCACCGGCTTGCCGTCGACCGGCGTGATGGCACGCTCCTGGAGGACGCGCAGCAACCGCGCCTGCAGGTTCAGCGGCATGTCCCCGACCTCGTCCAGGAAAAGCGTGCCGCCGTCGGCCTGCTGGATCTTGCTGGTCGCTGCCTTGTGCTTGGCGCCGAACGCGCCCTCCTCATAGCCGAACAGTTCCGCCTCGAGCGGACCTTCCGATATGGAGGCGCAGTTCAGCGCCACGAACTCGCCGCCGGCGCGCGGGCCGCTATTGTGGATCGCGCGCGCGAGCCACTCTTTGCCGACCCCGGTTTCGCCTTCGATCAGGATCGGAATGTCGCGGCCGAGCGTGCGGCGCGCCTTTTCGATGTTGAACAACGTCACCGGATCGGATGCGCCAAGGGTATCGAGCCTCAGTTCGTGCAGCGTACGCTGGCCGTCGGGCGAAGGTTGCCGTTTCGGCGCCGGGGAATCCACGGGCGTACCATGACCTGTTTTCGCGACCACCGTGGGCTGCGCCAATTGCAGATACACCGGCATGCCGTTGTGCCGCAGGCGCACCTGTATCACCGGCGGCGAGACCGATCCGAGTTTGCGCAGCACCTGCCCGTAAGACGCGTCGAACAGCTCGTCGAACAGACCGCGAAAGGCACCCGGCCGCAGGTCGAGCTGCCCGCAGGTTGCCGGCGTTGCCGCCAGGTAATCGCCATGAGGCGAAAAAGCTACCTGCACGTCGAACGGGCTGCCGAGATAGTTCCGCTCAGGGTGTACGTTGAAAACCACGTCGCGGCAAAAGCGATGTTGGAACATCTGCCTCTCGATCACCCGCACCGCCATCTGTACCAGCGCGATGGTATGGCGCTGGTGGCCGCGGTAGTCGCAGGTGATGTCGAGCACGCCGGCCACATCGCCGTTCGGATCGAGCACCGGCGAGGCGGAACAGGCCAGGAAATGATTCTGCCGGATGAAGTGGTGCCCGGCGTAGATCACCACCGGTTCGCGTTCGACGATCGCGGTACCGATGGCGTTGGTGCCCTTCTGCTCCTCAGCCCAGGAAACACCAGGCTTGAGCGCGACATGCTGGGCCCGGGGAATGAAATCCGGATCGCCCATCGAATGCAGGATCAGGCCCTCGCCGCTGCACAGGAGCACTACGCTGCCCGATCCGGTGAGCTGGTGGTGGAGATTTTCCATCACGGGAGCCGCGAGATTGATCAGGCTGCCGTACTGGCTCACCACCACCCGCAGATCCGTTTCATCGATGCGCCCGACTTCGCGGATGCGATCGTAGGGCACGCCGAAAGCCACGCTGCGTTGCCACGACCGCTTGATGAAATCCGGGACAACACCCTCGGGAACATCCCCCTTCTCGAGGAATTGACCGTATGCACGGCGGATTGCCGTGACGTCGGTGTTGATCTGGTTGTGATTCATACCGACCTCCTCCCCTGTCCGGACTTGTCTTGAGATTCAGTCGGACAAGAGCGCTTATGCCCAGGGGTCCTGATGAACCCTTTTTGACTATTCACCGGAACCGGGAATCTCGGGTAAGGAAACCGGCATTCCAGCGGGCGCTTGCAAGCAGTCAAGCACAGACCCTAGACAGGGTCAACGTGCCAGCCCTGCCGGTACGCAGGAGGAAAAATTCATTTTGCACTGCACGATTTCTTCACAATGCCGATTTGGGCTCCAGGCAATCTTCCGTGGAGCCCGCAGTGCATCCGCAAGCGAATGAATTTCTTGATTTACTCCTGAGAAACGGAAACCTTCGACAGCCACACATCGACGCTGCGTCGCCTTCCCTACAGCCTCGCATCGGGAGAATCCATTGCGCAGCACAATATCCGTTTCCAGCCTATCGGTTCCCCTCCTCTCACATGGGTCACAGAAAGGTTCAAACCCGAAACGCGTTCAACGCAATGGTCGCAAAGGTACGCGAAGGAAAACCATGCCAAGTAACGCAAACCGCTCCCGCATCCAGTCCCGCATTCCTTTGCGTAACTTTCTTTCCCTTTGCGCCCTTTGCGTCAACGCTCTTGATTTGGTTCTTGTCTTATTCAGCGACTACGCTCGATGCGCACGCCGACGTCGCGGGCGTTGGGCACGACACCGATCTTGGAAATCTCGACCCGCACCCACTGCGCTTCGAATCTAGAGAGCATCAGGTCCGCAAGTGTGTCGGCCAGCGGTTCAAGCAGGTGGAAGCGATGCGAAGCAAACAATTCCTGGACCACGCTCACCACGGCCGCATAGTCGATCGTATCGGCGAGTTGGTCAGTCTTGCACGCGCGAATCGCCGGGCGGCCGATTTCGACGTTGACCTGCAAGGTTCTCGGCTGGCGGCGCTCGTGCTCGAAGGCGCCGATCAGCGTTTCGAGCCGGATGTCGCGAACGAAGATGATGTCCATGGGCGGAGCGGCGCCTGTCATGGTTCCGGATGAATTCCTGTCTGCCCGCACGGATGGCCGGACTACGCCCTCAGTCATACTTGATGTACTTGAAGCGCTGGTCATCGTTCGGCGTACCTTCCAGCACGCCACCTTCCTTGCCCGGTTGCCACTGAATCACTTCCTCGATTTTTTTCGCCAGCGCGAGGTCTTTGTCGGTGATGCCCTTTGCCGAATGGGTGACGAGCTTCACGATCACGAACGCGTACGAGACGGTGAGGTCAGGATGGTGCCACGCAGCTTCCGCGAGGTGGCCGACGGTGTTGACCACCATGAGCGTGCCTTTCCAGCCGCCGGTCTTGAACTTCCTTCTGATCCAGCCGTCTTCGTAATACCAATGCGGCAGTTCCACGGCCAGGCGCTGCTTGACCTCGGCCTCGCTGTAGGCTTTCTCGGCTGGTTCCACCATCTCATCCTCCTGCGTCCACAGACACTCTCACAAATTCGCTACGGTTTTCGCTCCGGGCCATTCTATCCAACTATCGCAGCGATGCCAGCGTGTTCCGTTTCCCACCGAACACGGCTAACATCGGCGCCATGCGTTCCGGTCGCGCGGGCGTTCCATTATTGAACAGATGCGGTGAACAGCTCTCCGCGCGGGACCCAACCAGAGGATCTTCGATCCGATGAATCCTTTTCCCTCCCGCAACCGCGCTCAACGCAGCGCGCGTAGCATTCACTGTTATGGCTAAAGTCAAGGAGCCACGCATCGCCTGGGCACTCACCGGCTCCGGCCATTACCTCAAGGAGTGCCTGGACATCGTGCGCACGCTGTCCAACGTCGACCTGTTTCTGACCAAGGCGGCAGCGGAAGTTCTGAAAATGTATGGCTACGATCTGAAGAAACTCAAGGAGGACATCCACATCTACCGCGACACGACCGCGAGCGCAGTGCCGGTGACCTTTCTGTACGAAGGCAATTACCATAGCGTCGTCATCGCACCCGCGACCTCGAACACCGTGGCCAAGTGCGTGGCCGGCATTTCCGACACGCTCGCGACCAACATTTACGCGCAGGCGGGAAAGTGCCGCATTGCTTCGATCGTGTTTGCCTGCGACACGGCACCCGAACTCATCTCCGAGGCCCCGGGCGGTGACGTCTGGGTCTATCCGCGCCCGATCGATCTGGAAAACGTGGGCAAACTAGGGAAGTTCGAACACACCACAGTGGTGATATCGATCGACGAACTTCGGATCGCTCTGAAAAAGAGAGTGGAAAGAGGCCGGATTGCCTGAACACCTCCTGTTCCTGACCGGCCGGCTCGCCGAGAAAAGCCTGCACCGGGTGCTGGAGTCGATGCAGCCGGCGCCCTTCTCGCACGCCGTGCACGTCCTGTCCATCCAGGTGGCGGGACTGATGACCTCGGACATGATCCGGCGCAGGCTGCCGGATGCGCTTGGCGTGAACCGGGTGATCGTGCCGGGCCGCTGCCGCGGCGACCTTGAACCCTTGAGCGCACATTTCGGCGTGCCTTTCCAGCGCGGGCCCGAAGACCTCAAGGACCTGCCGCGCTTCTTCGGCCGCGAAGGCAAGCCGCTGGACCTTTCGAAGTACGACGTGCGCATCTTCGCCGAAATCGTGGACGCGCCGAACATGAGCATCGAGGTGATTCTCGAGCAGGCTCGTGCCTGTCGCGATTCCGGTGCGGACGTGATCGATCTGGGCTGCCTGCCGAAGACGCCGTTCCCGCATCTGGAAGAGTCCGTCGCCGCGCTGCATGCCGCCGGGCATCGGGTCAGCGTGGACTCGATGGACGAGGACGAGCTGCTGCGCGGCGGTCGCGCGGGCGCTGATTACCTGCTCTCGCTGAAGAACGATACGCTGTGGATCGCCGACGAAGTCGCCTCGACCCCGGTGCTGATCCCGTCGAAGGCCGGAAACTTGCGTTCTCTGCTGCGCGCAATCGAAGCGATTGACAAGAAAGGGCGCGCCTATCTCGCCGACCCGATTCTCGATCCAATTCATTTCGGATTCACCGAATCCCTGACGCGCTATCAGGAGCTGCGCCGGCGGCGGCCGGACCTGCAGATCATGATGGGCACCGGCAACATCACCGAGCTGACCGATGCCGACACGCTGGGCATGCAGGCGCTGCTGATGGGCATCATATCCGAGCTGCGCATCACCAACATCCTCACTACCCAGGTAAGCGCGCACGCCTCGGGCGTAGTACAGGAGGCGAACGCCGCCCGGCGCATGATGTACGCCGCGCGCGAAGCCGACGATCTGCCGCGGGCCTTCGGCGAAGCGCTGTTGGCATTGCGTTCTCTGGATCCCTTCCCCTATAGTGCCGAAGAGATCGCCACCACCGCCGCGGCCATCAGGGACCCGAGCTTCCGCATCCAGATCAGCCCCGAGGGGCTGCACGTGTACAACCGCGACGGGCTTCGTACCGCCTCCGATCCGTTCAAGCTGTTCCCGCATCTCGGGCTCGAAGCCGACGGTTCGCAT
>DASQOP010000180.1:0-3656 GCA_035644415.1 Burkholderiales bacterium | reverse complement strand
GATCTGCTCGTTGTCCGCGACCTTGACCTCGGCGCCGAGGAACTGGGGTGCAATCGGGAGTTCGCGGCCGCCGCGGTCGACCAGTGCCGCCAGGCGTATGCGCCGCGGCCGCCCGTAGTCGAACAGTTCGTTGATCGCGGCACGTATGGTACGGCCGGTATAGAGGACATCGTCGACCAGGATCACGTCGGCATCGGCCACTTCGAAGGGTATGTCGGAAGGCTTGACCCGCGCGGTCAGCCCGCGGCTTTGGTAGTCATCGCGGTAGAAGGACACGTCGATGGTTCCCAGCGGCTGCTTCAGCCCCAGCGTCCGGTGCAGGCGCTCGGCCAGCCACACGCCGCCGGTGTAGATTCCGATCAGCGCGGCGTCCGCGCTGACTTGCGGGCGCATGCGCTCGGCAAGCTGATCGAGCAGGGCTTCGGCGTCAGGCATTCTCATTGAAAAGAGCTTCCAGGATGAGTTTCGCGGCGAGCGGATCCACATGGCGTTTGCTGTCGCGGGCAGTCAGGCCGCTCGCGCGCGTCTCGCGCTGCGCTTCCACCGAGGTCAGACGTTCGTCGACCAGCCGCGTTTCGATGCCAAAGCGGCCGCGCAGCCGCTGCGCAAACTTGCGCGCCAGCCCGGTCAACCGGTGCTCGCCTCCGTCCAGGGCCAGCGGCAGCCCCACCACCAGCAGTACCGGCCGCCATTCCTGTACCAGCGCGGCGATGCGGGCAAAGCGCGCATCGTTGGCCGCGGCATCGATGGTCTCGAGCGGGTGCGCGATGCCGAGCTGCAGTTCCCCGACAGCTACACCGACGCGACGTTCGCCAAAGTCGAAGGCAAGTACGGTGCCGAATTGTGGGTGCTCAGTGCTGTGTGCTGCGTGCGGAAACGCCGGCCGCTGGCTCTCCATCGGCCTCACTCGGGTGCGCCCGCAGAATTCACGTCACGCATGCCCGGCATCCTCTGAAAGGCTGGCAGGATTTATCCCAAGCAGCTCCATCGCCGCAGCCACACGCTCCTCAGGCGGCCGGTCGAACATGACCGAGGGCTCGGCGCGCACCGTCAGCCAGGCGTTTTGCCCGAGTTCGTGCTCCAGTTGCCCGGGTGCCCACCCGGCATAACCGAGGGACACCAGGATGTTGTCGGCGCCGGGGCCGTCGCCATGGCTCAAAGCTTGCAAGATATCTTTGGAGGTGGTCAGCCCGACCTCCCCGTTCACCGACAGCGTGGACTGCCAGCCCCCCACCGGCCGATGCAGGACGAAACCGCGATCCACCTGTACCGGGCCGCCGAAGTAAACCGGCAGGCTCCCGAGGGTCTGGTTCTTCAGAGGAATCTCGATCTGCTCGAACAGGGAGCCGAGCGTCATGTCGGTGGGGCGATTGACCACCACCCCGAGCGCACCCTGATCGTTGTGTTCGCAGATATAGGTCAGCGATCTGGCAAAGTGGGGATCGGCCATGTTGGGCATGGCGATCAGGAAGTGATTGGTGAGATTTACGCTTTGCATGGATGCGCCAGCGCCATTTTACCCGCCCCGGCATGGCCGCCACAAACCCGGCTGCGTGCCCCGGTATAATCAGGTCTTGAGAATCGGCCGGCAGGACCAGCGGATATGGCCGGTTGCGCAGGCTTGCCTGCACCGGCCGGCAACGCATCGGCCAGCGATTTTCCAAAGAGGCTCGGGGACATTTCTGGCTACCCAACAAGAACTGGCCGCGTTCCTCGCGGACGTAGAGCGGCGGGCGTTCAAACAGGCCGTGTTTGCGGTGCGCGATCAGCACGTCGCGCTGGATATCGTCCAGGACGCCATGCTGAAACTGGTCGACAAGTACGCAGGAAGACCGGCTGTGGAGCTGCCCCTGCTGTTCCAGCGCATCCTGCAGAACACCGTCCGCGACTTCTACCGACGCCAGAAAGTACGGTCGCTGTGGACCACGCTGTTTTCCTCGTTTCATCCCAGGGACGAAGCCGAGGATTACGACCCGCTCGAGACCATGGAGACCGACGGTCCCGGGGGCAGGGGCGACAGCCCGGCCGATCGCCTGGAGCGCACGCAAATTGGGAATTTGATCGGACAAGCCCTTGAAAAGTTGCCCCCCCGTCAACGCCAGGCTTTTCTTTTGCGTTACTGGGAGGAGTTGGACGTAGCGGAAACCGCGGCGGCGATGGGGTGCTCGGAGGGCAGTGTGAAGACGCACTGCTCGCGTGCCACCCATGCCCTCGCTGTCTTCCTGAAGAAGAAGGGAATCGAACCATGAATGAGAACGATCTTGCCAGGCGGATCGTTGCGCGACTCGACCGTAGCCTGGCCGAGTTGCCGACCTCGACCGCGCAAAAGCTGGAGGCAGTCCGGGCGGCTGCCCTGGCGCGGTATCGCCCCGGCAGTTCGCCGCCCGGCCGGTCCTGGGTGGATAGACTGGTGGGCAGCCAGGGTCTGCGGCAAGGCCTTGCCGTGCGCCTGGTGCTGCCGGTGGCGATTGTCATTGCCAGCCTGGCCGGGCTCATCTACTGGCAAACCTCGAGCCATTTCGAAGAAGAGCTGGATACCGGCCTGCTTGCCGGCGAACTGCCGTTACACGCCTATATCGACCCCGGCTTTGAAACGTGGCTAACGCATACGTCGCACACACCGCCGCAGCAATAGTGCTGGTTTCGCTTCTTTACGGGGATCCGGTGCATGCCGGTGAAGTGCATGCGCAGGCCGGCGCACCGTCGTGGGCACAGCTTTCGCCCGAGCAGCAAAAAATTCTGGCGCCGCTGCAACAGGAATGGGATCGCCTTGAGCCCGACCGGCGCAAGCGCTGGCTTGACCTGGCAGCGCGCTATCCGAACCTGCCGGCAGAACGCCAGTTGCGCATGCAGCAGCGCATGCAAGAGTGGGCATCGCTGACTCCGGAACAGCGCGCACAAGCCCGCGAACGCTACAAGCAGCTCAAGCAGCTTCCTCCGGAAAAACGCCAGCAACTGCATCAGCGTTGGCAGGAGTACCAGCACTTGCCCGAGGAAAAGCGCCAACGCCTGAGGGAGAAGCGCGCCCCCGGACCGGCGGACCCCAATGCCGGTAAGCCGGGCGACCAGACTTCACCGCGTTGATTTCCGTGCCCCGCGACAATCCGATCGGTCCGGAGAGCCGGTTGCGGTTGGCGCCCTTGGGAATACGGCTGTTGAGTCTCGCCTACGAAGGCGTGCTGTTGTTCGGGATCGTGTTTGTCGCGGCGTACCTGTTCCTCGGCCTCGCACGCGACGCACAGTCCGGCCTGCCGCGTCTGGTGTTCCAGGTCTACATGCTCGCGGTATGCGGAACTTACTTCGTATTCTGCTGGGCGCGAAGCGGACAGACGCTACCGATGAAGACCTGGCACATCCGGCTGGTCACGGAGCAGGGCAAGCCGTTGACGGTCGACCGGGCGTTCCGGCGCTACCTGCTGGCCCTGCCCGGCGTAGTTTCGGGCCTCGGCGTGCTTTGGGCTTTCATCGATCGCGACCGGCAATTCCTGCACGACCGGCTGGCAAAGACACGAATAGTCAAGGATGAAGGGACAAGGATGAAGGATGAAGGATGAAGGATGAAGACAGGCTTTCACTTGGTACCTTTTCTGGATTGTTTCTTGGAAGACTTTGCGATCGTGACGAAGATTTTCAGCAATTCCTGGTTCTCTGTCTGC
>DASQOP010000179.1:0-18020 GCA_035644415.1 Burkholderiales bacterium | reverse complement strand
CCTACGCAATAGCGTGCGGCGTTTTTTTTTAGACAGAGCACCGCTCACCACGGAGGACGCGGAGGACACGGAGGAAAGACAAAACCGAGGAAAGGCGATTTGGGGTTAAAAGCAAGGCGGCTGTTGTCACCCTCTGCTGCTAATTTCTGCTTTGGTGGATTGTTCGCCAATTGAAGGTTTTACCTCTCAAGTGCTTTTTCTCCTGCCCTTCCTCCGTGTCCTCCGCGTCCTCCGTGGTGAGCGGTGCTCTGTCTAAAAAAAACGCCGCACGCTATTGCGTAGGCCAGGCGGGCCCGGCGAGGGCATCCTTGGGCGGATAGACGGTGATCGGCACACCCTTCTGCCATTGGACGATCAACAGGCTCGCATCAGCACGCCGGCCGTTCTCCTCGAACCGCAGCTTGCCGTTGCCGGGGAAGAAATTCGCCGCGCCGCCGCTGAGGTTCATCGTACGCAGCGCCTGGGCCACCGCCTGCCGGTCGGCTTTGCCGGCGGCTTCCAGCGCCGCCTTGAAGATCAGTATGTCGCCATAGGTCGTCACGAAATGCTGGGTCGGCCACGGCTCGTTGGTCTTGGCCTTCACTTCCGCGACGAAATCCTTCTGCGCGCTGGTCGTCCAGTTGGCAACCACTGCCATGACGCCTTCCAGTTGCTCGATGTTCATGTTGTTGCGCAGGTCCGGGTCGAGGATCGCAGCGCCATTTGCGATGGTTGGCAATTTGCCGCGCCCGAGCCCGAACTCGTTCATTTTTTCCAGCAGCAGCTTGGCGTCCGAAATCACCGTGGGCAACAGGATGAGGATGTCCGGCCGCGCCGAGCGCACCTTCTGGATCAGCGGCGTGGCGTTCGCCAGCGGCGGCGTGAAAGTCTCGTCCACCACCAGTTTCAATCCGAGCTTGGCGAACTGGTGGTCGCGCATCGGCTTGACGAAAGACACCGACGCGGCGGTGTTGTCCATGACGATGCCGATGGTCTGCGGCCGCTTGCCGGAGGCCTTCTCCGCCATCTCCATCAGCGCCGGCAGCGACCCTTCCGCCTGCTGCACGCCGGTGGCGGAAGTCTGGAACACGTACTTGAAGCCGCGCGAGGTGATCAGGTCCGAGTACGAGAACGTGATCACCGGCAACTCGGCGCGCTCGGTGACTTCGGTGACCGCCAGCGTGAAGGAGCTGAGATACGCGCCGGTTGCGACCACCAGGTCGGGCGCATTGGCCACCATGCGCTGGGCTGCATTTTTCGCCCTTTCGACCGAATCGCCCGCGTCGAACACCGATAGCTTGAGTTTCGCTCCGCCCATGGACTTGATACCGCCCTGCTGGTTGACAGTTTCGATCGCCATGTCGGCGGCCATCTTCATCACCTGGCCCTGCCGGGCGTAAGGCCCCGACATCGGCGCGATCAGCCCGACCTCCACTTCCTTCGTCTGCCCGGTCGCCGTGATCGCGGCGGCCACCATCGCCGCAGCGAGCAGCGCGCGGACGGCGTGCCTTCCGAGCGCGTTTATTTTCATGTTGTGCATTTCATCCTCCCCCGGTTCCGTTCGACTGCGAGGAAACCGACTCAGTTACATTCCAAGATACGCCTGCCTGATGCGGTCGTTGCTTTTGAGTTCGTCATGGCTGCCTTCGAGCACCACGCGCCCCGCTTCCAGCACATAGCCGCGAGTGGCGAAGTGCAGCGCCTCCGCAACGCGTTGCTCGACCATCAGCACGGTGAGCCCGGAGCCGGCGTGGATGGCGACGATGCGCTCGAAGATTTCGTCGGCGACCGCCGGTGCCAATCCCAGCGACGGCTCATCGAGCATCAGCAGCTTGGGCGACGACGCCAGCCCCCTGGCAATGGCCAGCATCTGCTGCTGTCCGCCGGACAAGGCTCCCGCCTGAGTCTTCGCGCGTTCCGCCAGCACCGGAAACCAGGTGTAGACCTTTTCCAGATTCTCCGCCCAGTTGCGGCGTCCGGTCTCGGTGGCGGCGCCCATTTCCAGGTTCTCGAGCACCGTCAGCGAAGGAAACACCTGGCGCCCCTCGGGAACGTGGGCGATGCCCAGGTGCGGCCGCGCGGAAGGCGCAACCGCCAGCAGGTCCCTGCCCTCGAAGCGAATGACGCCGGACATCGGCGGCACGATACCGGAAATGGTCTTGAACAGCGTGGTCTTGCCGGCGCCGTTGGGCCCGACGATCGCAACAAATTCCCCGGCGCCGACGCGTATGTTGACATCGTTCAGCACCGGCACGGCGCCGTAACCTGCGCCAAGGGCCTCGATCTCAAGCATTGGCGACTCTCCAGCGCTTTCCCAGGTACGCGTCGATCACCGCCGGATTACGGGTAATGTCGGCGGGTTGCCCCTCGGCCAGCACAGCGCCATCGTTGAGCACGACGAAGCGGTCCACCAGGCGCACCATCGCCTGCATGGTGTGCTCGATGATGACGATGGTGACGCCGCGCGCGGCAAGCTTGCGCACCAGCGCGATCACTTCCTCAACTTCGCCGCCCCCCAGTCCCGCCAGCGTTTCGTCGAGCAGCAGCACCTTCGGTCTGCCGGCCAGCGCGCGGGCGAGCTCCAGCAGGCGCAATTGCTTGTTCGACAGACTGCCGGCGAGAAGCTGCGCGTCGCGGTCGAGCCCGACCCGGGCGAGTGCGGCTTCGGCATTGGCGCGCGCCTCCCGGTCGGAGGCCGCGTGCACGTACGCGCCAACGACGACGTTTTCCAGCACCGTCATGCGCCGGAACGGCCTGACTACTTGAAACGTGCGGCCAACTCCGGCGGCGCAGATCTCGTACGGGCGCGCGCCGACGATGTCCCTGCCCTCGAGCAGGATCTGCCCCTGGTCAGGGCGGATGAAACCGTTCAATAAATTGAAGAACGTAGTCTTGCCGGCGCCGTTCGGGCCGATGATGCCGAGGATCTCTCCGCTCACGACCTTCATGCTGACGTCGCGCACCGCCTGGAGGCCGCCGAACGCTTTCGAAACATTTCGCACCTCGAGCACCACTGCGCCGTCGCCGCCCTTCTTGCACAGCGGCAGTTCCGCGACGACCGCCGATGCCGGGCCGGCGGACTGCGGCTGGTCGAGATTTTTGCCCACACGCCGGCGCAACATCAGGTCCTTCACTTTCCAGAACACGCCTTCTGGCGCCAGCAAAATGACTGCGACGATCGCGATCCCGTAGACCACGCCCTGGATGCCGGGTATGACGTTGCCCAGCTTCGCATGCAGCAGTTCGCTCAGCGGCACAAGGATCACCGCGCCGATCACCGGCCCCCACAGAGTGCCCACGCCTCCGAACATGGCGACGATCAGCGCCTGCGCCGACACCAGCATGCCGAACACCGCAGGCGGCGTCACCACCAGCAGCACCACCGCGTAGAAACCGCCGATCGTGCCGGCCATCGCGCCGCTCAGCGTGATCGCCCTGAGTTTCCACGCCAGCGTCCTGATCCCTGCGGCCTCGGCCGCGGCTTCGTCTTGCTTGATCGCGAGCAGCGACATGCCGAAGCGCGAACGCTCGATCAGGCCGGTCAGCACCATCGCGCCAAGCATCAGCGCCAACGCCAGCCACGCGTAGATGCGGTGGTCCTCGAACTGCATGTACGCGAGCGGCGCCTGGCGTTGCATCGGCAGCGTCAGCTCCTGGTAGCCCAGCCACTCGAACACGTACAGCAGCGCCAGCGGATAGGCGAGCATCGCCAGCGCAAAGTAATGACCGCGCAGTCGAAACGTGGGGAAACCGACCACCAGCCCGGCCAGCGCGCCCACCATCCCCGCCAGCGGAATCCCCAGCCAGGGCGACAGGCCCCAGTGGATCTGCGCCAGCGCCAGCGAGTACGCGCCGAGGCCGAAGAACGCCGCATGGCCGAAGGACACCAGACCGCTGTAGCCGCTCAAGACGTTCCACGCCAGCCCCATCACCGCCCACACCGGAACCACCGTCATGATCAACTGGTAGTAGGAGTTCTCCGCGAAGGCGGTCGCTACGGCATAGACGATGCCGAATGCCGCGATCAGCAGCGCCTGGCGGCGCAGATTCATCCCGGTTATTTTCAGGTTCGCCTCTTCATGTCCTGCGTGCCGCCCTGCCGAACAGGCCTTGCGGCCGTAGCAGCACGATGACCAGGAACACCACGAAGATCGCGGTGTTCTGCAACTGGTTGGGAAGGAACAGCGTCGATAACTGCTGGACCAGGCCGATCGTCAGTCCGCCGAAAAAGGCGCCCGACACGCTGCCCAATCCGCCGAGCACGACGCCGGCGTACATGACGATCACGTACTCGAGACCGACGTACGGCTGGAACGGACCGCCGGATGCAAGCAGCCCGCCGCCGATTGCGGTCATGCCCACGCCGAAGCCGAAAGCGAGGCAGTGCGCGCGATCGACGTCGATGCCCATGTAGATCGCCGCTTCGGCATTGTCGGCGGCCGCACGCAGCGACTTGCCGAGCCGCGACCTGGCCATGAACAGCACGAATCCGAGCACCGCCACCACCGCGATCACCGCGGCGACGGCCTGCCCCTGATTCACGAAAACGGTGGCGTCGCGGTAGAGCGGACCCAGCGCCCAAGCGCTCGATGAAAGTGGCGTGGCGATCGAGACCGGCGTCGAGCCGAACACGTACAGCCCGCCGTTTTGCAGGATCAGCGCCACGCCGAGGGTGAGGATCAACTGCGCGTAATGCCCCTCGGACTCGAGCGCGCTGCCGCGGATGCCGGTCACCCGGCTCACCAGCAGCTTATGCACGATGACGCCGGCGACGAAGATCACAGGCCCGGCGAGCAGCGCCGCGATGTATGGATCCATCGCCGTGCCGAACACGGCATGTGCGCCGAACAGGCCGAACGCGTAATAGGCGACGTACATGCCGAGCATCATGAAGTCGCCCTGCGCGAAGTTGATGACGCGCATGACGCCGAAGATCACACTCAGGCCCACGCACATCAGGCCATAGATTGCCCCGGTCAGCAGGCCCGCGGTCAGGGCCTGGAGGAAGTTTTCCAGCAACTGCGCAGCAGTCATGCCAGGACGCTCACTTCCTTCACCACAGAGACACAGAGACGCGGAGGGAATCCAACAAAGAATGCCGGGACATATCTGATTTCACGTCGGGACCAAGCGTTCTTCTTTTGTTTGCACTTCTCTGCACCTCTCTGTCTCTGTGGTGAAAAATTTCTAAGTTGCGGGGGCGCGGAGCAGCGCGCCGAGTTGCGCGACGTCCTTGCGCAGTTCGATGCCGTCTATGAAGGACTCGATTTCGCTCGCCCGCGCCGCGCCGAGCACGTTTTCGGCCGCCGCACGGAATCTTGCCCGCACGTCGGCGGCACTCGCGTTGACGACGTCCTCCAGGCGGATGCGATGCGTCGCACCGCCGCTCTCGCGCACTTCCACTTCGCCGCCCTGTTTTCCGGGATACGCCCTGGTCATCGCCTCGTCGATCTCCAGCTTCATGACGCCGATCAGCCGCTGCAACCCCGGGTCCTGCAGCCGCGTGAAGTTCTGCTCGGACACGCCGCCTTCGATCAGAGCCGCGGCGACGTTGTACTGGATGCTCATCTTCGCCTGCAGCACGTGCGCGAACGGTCCGGTGTAGTCGCAGCCGGGATAGAGCGCGCCGGCGCGCGGCACGCGCACCGTGATGGCGGCGATGCGCTCAGGCTTGGGCTTGTGTTCGTGGGCAATCGCGAGCGCCGCCTGGCTGGCGGTCTGCGCGAAATTACAGGCGGGAACGGGTTTGTGATAAACGGACAGGATTTCCGGCTGGCCCTGGAACAACGCGATCTTTGCCGCAGCCGGACGCTTGCCCAGCGCGGCGAACAGCCCGGCTTCGCCGTCCAGCGCCGAGGGCGATGCGAACGCGCCCATTTCGGCCAGACGCGCCGCGGTCACCGCGTCGCGGGCAGCGTAGCCGGCGTGGAAGAACATTTCGCTCCCGCCGGTATGCGCCCACTGGTTGAAACCGACCGTAGTGTTGGCGCCGAGCGCGATCGCGCTGATTACCGCGTCGGTGCTCAAGCCCAGCAGACGCGCTCCCGCGGCAGCCGCGGCGACCGGCCCGGTGATTCCGGTGGGACGGTGGATGCGCGCCACTTCGGCGTCCATGACCGCGCGGCCGATCTGCCCGCCGACTTCGTAGCCGACCACTGCGGCGGTGATGAAGTTGCGTCCACGCACATGGCGAAGCTCGGAAAGCGCCAGCAGCGCGGGCAGCACCACGATGCCGAGGTGGCTGATGCTGCCGGAGTGCATGTCCTCGCGCACCAGGCCGTGGCCCATCACCGCGTTCGCGAACGCCGCATCGGCGTGGGACGCGGGGTGCGGCGATCCGATCACCGTCGCGGCGCCGCCCGTTCCTTCCGCCAGCGCGGCCGCCTGCCGGCTCCACGGCAGATCGCGCGACTCGAAGGCGCAGCCGATGAGGTCGAACAGGCAGAGCTTCACCTTGTCGGTTGCTTCGGCGGGCAGGTCGTTCAGCGACATCGAGACGACCGAGTGCGCGATGCGCGCTGCGAGCGGCTCGCCGGTCTGGGCCGCCGGGCCCCTTTTCACGGGATGTACGGTTACCATTGCATTCTCCCCGTCACTTGCTGCGCACTTCCACGCCGGCCCACGACTCGACTACCCTGCACATCGAGGTGAAATCCGAATCGGCACCGTAAACCGCGTTGGTCACCGCCAGCATCTGGCGCACCGCTGCGCCGACCACCATCGGCACGCCTAGCGACTCGGCTTCGTCGATGCAAAGCCGCACGTCCTTGTACGACAAGCCGGTGGTGAAACCGAAATCGAAGGTGCCCGGCAGGATGGCGCGCGGGAACTTGTCCTGGGTCGCGCTGTTGCGGCCGGTGCCGGCATTGAGGATGTCGAGCATCATTTGCGGATCCAGCCCGGCTTTCACCCCCATCACCATCGCTTCGGAAGATACCGCAATGGCGGCCGCCGCCAAAAGATTATTGGCGAGTTTCATGGTCTGCGCCTGTCCGGCGACCTCGCCGAGATGAAAGGGCTTGCCGAAGGTCTTGAGCACCGGCTCAAGTACCGCGTACACATTTCTCGGACACGAAACCATGACCGCAAGCGTGCCTTCGCGCGCGCCCCTGAGGCCGCCGCTCACCGGTGCATCCACGTACGTAATCTTGCGCTCGGCGAGCGCCCTCGCGACGATGCCCGCGGTGCGCGGTCCGATGGTGGAGAAATCGGCGACGTGCTTGACGCGCGTTCCCTCGATCACGCCGCCGCGGCCCAGCGCAACGTTCTGCACGATCTCCGGATTGGGAAGGCTGAGGAAGACGGTCTGTGCAATGCCGGCCACTTCGGCCGCCGAGCCGGCCCTTTGCGCGCCGGCCTTCTCCAGCGCGGCGACGGCCTTCTCATCGGTATCGAACACGCACACGCGCTGTCCCGCGTTGAGCAGCCGCGAGGACATGAGCGACCCCATTTTTCCCACACCGACGAATCCGAACATTTCCTGTTCCATTGCCATTCCCCCGTCAATTCGATTTGCGCCAGGAAGCGGCGGCGCCTTCGTGAACACCCGGTCCGCCGTCCGCTCCGCTCCAGAGGCGACATAGTATCGGGGACGCGCTGATCCGACATCCCCGAAGGCAACAAACAACGGGTGATCGGATGCAGATACCGGGCGTTGCGGCGCAACATCCGAATGCCGCGGCGCTGTGGCCGTGACGGCTACCTGGGCCGGGCAATCCCACTGACATGGCGCAGTGTGGCCTAAACTAAGCTTGCTTCCCGATTCCCGAGTTCTCCCATAAACAAGGAGCGACGATCCATGGCGAGACGAGTTCTGCTGCTTGGCACCGGCCACATTGGCCGCGCCGTCGCACATCTGCTCGTTACAGCCGAGGGCGAACCGCGTTACGAAGTCGCGGTCGGCGACCGCTTGGTAGATCCCGAGCTACGCTCCCTGTTCTCGGATCGCTGGTTCGAGATCGATGGCGACGATATCGGCAGCTTTGCGCGCCGTATCCAAGGCCATGACATCGTTATCAATGCCCTGCCCTTCCATCTTGCCGATACGGTGGCCAATGCCGCCGCGCGGGCCAAGGCACACTATCTTGATTTGACCGAGGACGTCTCCACCACGCGTGCTATCCGCGCGTTGGCCGAGGGAGCCCCCATTGCCTTCATGCCGCAATGCGGACTGGCGCCGGGCTTCATTGGGATTGCGGGCTATGCGCTGTCGCAAGGCTTCGACAAACTGGAACGGCTGCACATGCGGGTGGGCGCCCTGCCGCAATATCCCACTAATGCGCTGAAGTACAACCTCACCTGGTCCGTGGATGGGCTCATCAACGAGTACGTTCATCCCTGCGAGGCCATAGTGGACGGAAGGCGCATCGAACTACCGGCGCTGGAAGGCTACGAGACCTTCGCGTTGGACGGCGTGAATTACGAAGCCTTCAATACCTCGGGCGGTTTGGGTACTCTTGCCGAGACTTTGGAAGGTCACGTGCAGTATCTCGACTATAAGACGATCCGCTACCCGGGCCACCGCGATATCGCCAAGCTGTTGCTGCAAGACTTCGGGCTCGCAGGAAAACGCGAGACCATGAAAGACATACTGCAAACAGCCATTCCTGCTACCGAGCAGGATGTGGTCGTGGTGTTCGTGACGGCGTCGGGCTTGCGAGGCGGGAAACGCACTCAGGTGTCTTTCGCCCGCAAAGTGTATGCACAGACCTGGTCTGGAATGCCCATGACAGCGATCCAGATTACCACCGCCAGCGGTGTATGCGCCGTGATGGATCTTTTCGTCCAGGGCAAACTTCCGCAATCCGGTTTCCTTCGGCAGGAGCAGGTCGCGCTTACCGATTTTCTGTCCAATCGCTTTGGCCGCGCCTACGAGGCCGCGGCCACATGAGGGCGACATGAATCTACATCACGAAGTACAGATTCTGCTGAATGCCCTTGGCGCCTCTGCCGGCGACTCCACGGAAGGTCTTTGCGCCCGCTCACCCATTGACGGTTCGCGGATCGGCGGGGTCGTGCTCGACGACGAAGCGAGTATTCGAGAAAAGGTTGCCCGATCGCGGGAGGCCTTCCGGCACTGGCGCATGACACCGGCGCCCAAGCGCGGCGAGCTCATTCGCCTCTTCGGCGAAGCGGTTCGGAACAACAAAGCGGCGCTCGGCAGGTTGGTCAGTATCGAATCGGGAAAAATTCTCCAGGAAGGTCTCGGTGAGGTGCAGGAGGTCATCGATATCTGTGAGTTCGCGGTCGGGCTCTCGCGGCAGCTGCATGGGCTTACCATCGCCAGTGAGCGGCCGGGTCATCGCATGATGGAAACCTGGCATCCACTGGGTCCAGGCGTGGTCATCACCGCCTTTAATTTCCCTGTCGCTGTATGGGCCTGGAACGCCGCGCTCGCCCTCGTGTGCGGCAACACCATGCTGTGGAAACCCTCGGAGAAAACGCCACTCACCGCAGTAGCCATGCAGGCACTGCTGGAGCGGACCTGTCGGGAAATCGGGAATGCCCCGCATCAGCTCAATGAAGTCGTATTCGGTGCGAGCGATCAGGGACGCATTCTGCTGGATCAACCGGAGATTCGACTTGCTTCGGCAACGGGCTCAACGCGCATGGGCAGGGCCGTCGCGGCTCAGTTGGCGCCCCGCTTCGCGCGCACGATCCTGGAGTTGGGCGGAAACAACGCGGCCATCGTCGCACCGTCGGCGGACCTCGCCTTGACCGAGCGCGCGATCCTGTTCTCGGCAGTGGGAACCGCCGGCCAGCGTTGCACAAGCCTGCGCCGGCTGTTCGTGCATCGAAGTCTCTTCGATGGATTTCTTGGCCGTTTGAAATCGCTATACGCGCGCGCCAAAGTGGGCAACCCACTGGATTCGGACACGCTGGTGGGTCCGTTGATCGACTCGAACGCCTATGCTGGCATGCGCGCCGCACTGGATCGGGCCAATGTCGATGCCCGGTGGATCGCAGGTGGTGAGCGTGTCGATACAGAGTATCCCGGCGGGTATTACGTTCGCCCGGCGCTGGCGGCGATGCGCAGCCAGACCGACATCGTACTGGAGGAAACCTTCGCACCCATTCTCTACGCTATGCCCTACGATACGCTCGACGAGGCTATCCAACTGCACAATGCCGCGCGGCACGGCTTGTCCTCGTCCATCTTCACCCAGGATCTTCGGGAAGCCGAGCTGTTCATGAGCAGCGCGGGATCGGATTGCGGCATTGCCAACGTCAACATCGGCACCTCGGGAGCTGAGATCGGCGGTGCTTTCGGTGGAGAAAAGGATACGGGTGGTGGACGCGAGTCCGGATCGGATGCATGGAAGGCTTACATGCGGCGAGCCACCAACACCATCAATTACTCCGGCGAACTTCCATTGGCCCAGGGCATTCGCTTCGAACTATGAGTGCATGATGCACAAGTTTGCGAAAGCCCGGGCGCTCAGCGTGCGTTCGGGCGTTTAGTGCTTCGGCGTCTCATCGAAGGGGCTCGGAGGGGCTGCGGCTGCGTGAGCACTTCCGGCCTGAGGATCTTGTCCACCTCCTTTCGGGACAAGAGCCCCTCATTCACCACCAGGTCGTAGACAGACTGACCCGTTGTTGTCGCTTTCTTCGCGATGTAGGTGGCCTTCTCGTAACCGATATAAGGATTGAGCGCGGTGGCGATACTAGGCGAGTCCTTGACCATTCTGGCCAGATGTTTCTGATTCGCGGTAATTCCCTTGACGCAGCGCTCCGCTAACACTACGCAGCCGCGCCGCAGGTGAGACACCGAAGTGAACAGGCTATGGGCGATGATGGGCTCGAAGGCGTTGAGTTGCAGCTGTCCGCCCTCCGCGGCAAAACTCACCGTGACATCGTGCCCGATGACCTCAAAGGCAACCTGATTCACGACCTCCGGAATCACCGGGTTGACCTTGCCGGGCATGATGCTGGAACCCGCCTGCATCGGGGGCAGATTGATCTCGTTGAATCCCGCCATGGGTCCTGAGGACAACAGGCGCAGATCGTTGCAGACCTTGGATAGTTTTACGGCGATGCGCTTGAGCACGCCAGAGAGTTGGACGAAAGCCCCCGCGTCCTGGGTCGCTTCCACGAGATTGGGTGCGGTGATGAGTTTGACCCCGGAGATTCGAGTCAATTCCCTGCGCACGAGGCGCGCATAGCCGGGCACGGTGTTGATCCCGGTGCCGATCGCGGTGGCCCCCAGGTTGATTTCCTCGATCAAACGCGAAGCCTCGCGCAGTCGCATACGGTCCTCGCCCAACATCACCGCGTAGGTGCTGAACTCCTGCCCCAGAGTCATGGGCACCGCGTCCTGCAATTGCGTGCGCCCCAGCTTGATGACCTTTACGAAGGCCCTCGCCTTCCCGTTGAAGGCTCGTTGAAGCAACGCCATGGCCTCCAACAGACCATCGATGGCGAAATGAAGGCCCAGGCACACCGCAGTGGGATACACGTCGTTGGTGCTCTGGCTCATGTTTACATGTTCCAGAGGATGCAGATATTCATACTCGCCACGGCGACGCCCCAGGTGCTCCAGCGCACGGTTGGCGATCACCTCGTTGGCGTTCATGTTGGTGGACGTTCCCGCACCGCCTTGGATGACATCCACCACGAACTCCGCACGCAGCTTGCCGGCACGAATCTCTTCACACGCCGCAATAATTGCCCGGGCACGACTGCGATCGAGAAAACCAAGTTTGTGATTGGATATTGCGCAAGCCTGCTTCACACAGGCCAGGGCTGTGATCAGATCCCCATGCAGAGCGATGGAAGTACCGCTGATGGGAAAATTCTCCAGGGCCCGGAGCGTGTGGATGCCATAGTAGGCAGTTGCGGGAACATTGCGCTCCCCGAGCAAATCGCGCTCAACCCTGTGGGCGGTTCTTGGCATCGCGTTACTCCCTTGTGCTCAAAGCGATAGCATACATTGGGAGTCAGCGCGCGGAGCGCCAGGTCCGCGCTCACGCCATTGGTGATTTCCACCTCCTTGAGCCGCGTTCCAACGGATGCGCGCGCCGTGAGAATGAATCTCCGGCGAACAGCGGCGCGGAATCTCGCGCCTTACATGCCAGCCAGGGAGAGTTGCCCTTTATTCGACTTTCCCCTCGCCTCTCGGCCCTCGTCCCTCATCCCTCGATGCTTCGCTTCATGCGCGAGCAGCATGCGCTTGCGCTCCAGGCCGCCCGCGTAACCGGTCAACGAGTTGTCGGCTCCGATGACGCGATGGCAGGGGACGATGATGGAAACCGGGTTGCGCGCATTGGCGTGGCCGACCGCGCGTGAGGCCTGCGGCCGTCCTATGCGGCGCGCCAGTTCCGCGTAAGAGATGGTCTCGCCGTAGGGGATGCCGCGCAGTTCCCGCCACACGCGCAACTGGAATTCGCTGCCATTCGGTGCCAGCGGCAGATCGAATTCGGTCACCCGGCCTTCGAAATAGCCACGTAATTGTGCTATCACTTCCGCGAACGGCACGGCGGCTTCGTCGCGAATCCAGTCGGGCCGCATCACGGGACGCTGCTTGTCGCTGTCGGTGTGCAGGCCGGTGAGCGATTGTCCATCGGACATCAGCAGCAGCGGACCGACGGGGCTTTCGAATGTCGTATAAAAAGTTGTCATGTCAGTGTTCTCCAGAGATGCATTGCAGCGTAGCCGCGCCAGGGCCGCCAGGCCTCCGCGCGCGCCAGAATCTCGCGCTCGTCGTCGGTGCCCAGCGCCTTGCGGATGCCGAGATCGGTGGCCGGAAACGCGTCCGGCCAGGAAAAAGCGCGCATTCCAAGGTATTGCGCAGTCCACTCGCCGATACCCGGGATCGCCTTGATGCGCGACAGCGCGGCCTCCACGTCGGCGCCTGGATCGAGCAGGCCCGGATTTGCCACCATCGCCCTGGCGACGTTGCCAAGCGTACGCGCCCGCGCCGAGGTCACGCCGATTTTTGTTAACGCTGGGGGCGCGGCGGAGGCGACGCGCTGCGCGGTGGGCATGAGCCGCCCCAATTCCGGAAACGGCATCGTAACCGGCTCGCCGAATGCTGCGGCGAAGCGACCGGCAAGCGTGCTGGCCGCCTTTACGCTGATCTGCTGCCCGAGTACCGCACGCACCGCCACCTCGAAACCGTCGAACGCACCGGGCAGCCTCAGGCCCGGCTGCCGCGCAGCGAGCTTGCCCAGGCGCTGCGCGATACGCTGCGGTTCCGCGCCCAGGTCGAACAGCCGCCGCACCCTGCTCAGCACCGCGGGAATCGCGCGCCCAAGTTCCGGCGCCAGCTCTACCGTCAGCGCATGACGCTGAGCGCTCGGCCGCACGCGGATCCAGCCGGTACGCCCGCCAAGGCTCACCGTGCGCAAATAGCTCGAATCGCGGATCGCCTCGACGCCGTCGTACAGCCGCTTCGACAGGAACTCGAGCATCGCGTCCCAGTCGAGCGGCGGCCGATATGCCAGTTCGCAGACGAAGCGGCCGCTACCGGCGCAAGCGGTGCTGCGGCGGAAGCCGGTCGGGCTGAGGCGATAATGGCTCTTGAAGGCGTCGTTGAATCGCCGCAGGCTGGAGAAGCCGCTGGCGAAAGCCACGTCGATAACCGGCAATGTGGTGTCGGTGAGCAACAGCTTGGCGGTGAGCAGGCGCTGGGTTTCGAGCAGCTTGTTCGGCGACACGCCGAACTCGTCCTGGATCACGCGCCGCAGGTGGCGGTCGCTGATGCCCATCTCCGCCGCCAGCGCGCTCACGCTGCCCTCGTTGAGGGCGCCGTCCTCGATGCGCCGGGCCAGCGCTACCGCGAGACGGTTGCGGGAATCGACCAGCGCGTTACCGGGCGCGAGCTCGGGACGGCAGCGCAGGCAGGGACGGAAGCCCGCCTGCTCCGCCGCGGCGGCGTTCGGATAGAAGCTGCAGTTGCGGCGCAAAGGCCGCCGCGAATTACAGATGAGGCGGCAGTAGATTCCGGTGGAGGAGACGCCGACGAACATGAGCCCGTCGAAGCGGGGATCCCGGCTCACCAGCGCCTGGTAACAGCTTTCCTGATCGAGTTGCATGCGCCCATGTTGCCCTCTCTCTCGGGCAGGCGCTAGCCATTTTCGGACATGCAGTTCAGGACGGAACTTTTACCACAGAGACACAGAGGCACGGAGGGCTACAAGATATAGTAGAGGGAATCCCAAGTATTGAACGTACATTACCGGAATTCTGCTTGTTGCCCATTTACGCCTGTTGTCGGTTTTCCTCTGCGTCTCTGTGTCTCTGTGGTGAAGATTTGGGCAGGCGGGGTCAGCCGGCTTCGACTGACGTGATCCGCGGGTACTTGGGGTGGTGATGAACGACCAGACGCTTGGCGTTCATCCATACGGGGAATTCGCCGGTATCCATCAGGAACAGCGGGTCGGTAAATTCCTGGTTCACCTCCTGCGGGCGCTCTCGACGGCGGTCGCGCGCGCCGTAGAAACGCAGCCAGTTGCCCAGCGCCCAGCTCACCTGCACCAGACCCATCGCCAGGACGATGGCGCCGTAGACGCCGATCAGCTCGAGCAGTGCTTCCCAGCCGCGACGCATCACCAACTCTTCGTACACCGCCGTGAATCCGAGCCACCATGCAAGCAAGCTCGCCAGCGGCAACAACAGATAAAGGTAGAAGCTCCAGAGTCCCGCGGTGAGCACGCCGAAAATCGCGCGCTTGCCCTTCGACTGGAGCTCGGGCCGGTCGATGATGATGTTGCGAAGGTCGAAGACGATGTCGTTCATGTCGTGTGGATACCTCGGTCGGGACTGCGCCAGGTGGCACGCTTCCCGTTCCGGCGCATGAGGACCCGGGGCGTGGCGACGACGGTGGTGAGAACGTTGATGATCCAGAACGCGACCGGGTACCAGATCATCCAGAAGTAGTAACGGAACAAACCTTTTTCGTAGCGCGAATCCATCAGCAGGCCGACGGCGACCTGCAGCATGCAGGTGATACCGATCAGCACGCCGCTGAAGCCGGGCAGCAGCGTCGGCACCTGCAGCGCCTGCGGCACCTCGATGAGCTTTCCGAATCCCCACAAGATCACGGTGGTCGCCATCGTGTAGGCCCACAGCATGCTGGTGAAGTATTCCAGGTAGATCGGCCACATGCGCCGCTCGCGCCAGTCATGCAATTTGCGGAAATGGCGGAAGATGACCTGCGCGCCGCCCATGGCCCAGCGCAGGCGCTGACGCCACAGGCCGGAGAGCGTTTCCGGCATCAGGATCCAGCACAGCGCGCGCGGCTCGAAGCGCACGTCCCACTTGGCGATCTCGAGCTTCCAGGTAACGTCGATGTCCTCGGTGAGCATGTCCTGGCTCCAGTAGCCGGCCTGGTGCAGCGCCATCTTGCGGAAGCCTGCGATCACGCCCGATATGGTGAACAGCCGACCGTAAGTGCGTTGCGCGCGCTTGAGCAGGCCGGCGGTGGAAGAAAATTCACCGACCTGGATGCGGCCGAACAGGGTGGAACGGTTGCGGATGCGCGGGTTTCCGGTGACCGCGCCGACGCGCGTGCTCGACATGAAATGCCACATCATCCAGCGCGCCGCGTGCTGGTCGAGCAGCGCGTCGGAATCGATGCAGATCAGGTATTCGTTCGGGGTCAGCAGCGCGCCGCTGGTAAGCGCCATGGCCTTGCCCTGGTTGGCGGCGTGGTGGATGACGCGCAGCCGCGGATGCTTCACCGCGAGCGCATCGAGGATGTCCCCGGTCCGGTCGCGGCTGCCGTCGTTGATGGCGATCACCTCGAAGTCCGGATACTTCTGCTGCAACAGGTACTCGATGGTTTCGGCAACGATCTTTTCGTCGTTGAAGCATGGCACCAGGAAAGTCACGCCAGGATACCTTTCCAGCCCTGGCGGCTGGTCCACCTTGCCCTGGTGCGCTTCGTAGTGGAAGAAGTAGTAGAGCGCGCCGATCATCCAGTTGTAGGCCATGAACAGCGGGTAGTAGAACGCGAACCCGAACAGGATGGCTCCGATGGTGCCGAAGGTATCAGTCATGATCTGCACTCCTGGCCATCAGTCGTTCCGTAGAAAACTCTGCAGCGAAATCGCCGGCTTGATGCCCGCCAGCCCGGGATGATCGGCGTGGAAATCGTCCGGGTAATAGCCGAAGTTGATCGCGCCCAGGCGCTGCAGGCGGTTCATCTGTCCGGCCAGCGTCCGCGTGGGCACGCGCTCGCGCGTGTTCCAGTCCATGCTTTGCAGTTCGAACACGGTCTTCTTCAGCGCTCCTGGTTCGGCGGACACTTTGCGTACCAGCGCGTCGAGCCACGCGTCCGGTTTCGCCGCGCCTTCCATCAGCGGCATCGCCATCACTGCGGTGTAATCGTAGGCGGCGAGAAAATCGGGCAGCGATTGCGCGAACCAGGCCTGCGCTGCGGGCTCCAGCACCGGACGGGCGTAGAGATTGCGCGCGGTCTTGATGGCGCCCTGGTAATCGCGCACGCGCTCCGTGAGCTCGCCGGTGAAATCGATCAGCGCGCGGGTCTTCAGTTCGGTCCAGCGCCGCAGCAGTTGCGGATCGGAACGGATCGCCTCGATCGATGCCGGCAGTCCCCACTCCCGGTAGGTCTGCAGCGCCGCCGGGCTTGCGTCCTCGAAATCGTCTAACACGGCATCGTCGTGGAACAGCAGGCCGTCGAAGGAGGCGTGGCGGGCGAGGTCTTCGTAGATTTCCCCGATCACGCGCTGCGCATCGGCGCTGAACGGGGACAGGCGCCGGTAGCGCGGGTGCGCCGACGCGGCATCGGCATCGGCCGACTGCACCGTGAGCGCGGCCGCGGAATTGCTGGACGGCAGCTCGAACGCGAGCACCGGCATCCAGGCGTAGACCTTGACGAAGGCGCGCGTCGAAAGCTGCCAGGCGACGTAGGAGAACAAGTCGGCGCGCAGCGGCAGATGCCGGTTCGGGAAATACATCGCCTCCGCCTGGCCGTTGCCGTCGGCGTCGGCGAATGCCTGCAGATACACGGTGGTCACGCGCAGCGCGAGGATGCGATCGAGCAGGCCGTCGATGTTCGCCTGTTGCTGGCGCGGGTCGGCGTCGTAAACATAGTCGAGGTCCACCTGAACCACCCGTTCCGGCAGCGGGTCGGGGTCCTTGGAGACCACCGAGATGAAGTCGCGCAGCGGTGGGTTGTGGACCAGCTCATCGCGTCGAATCCGGCTCAGATCGTCCTTGAGGTTGTTGGCGCCGCTCACCAGACTCATGGTGACCGGCATGCCGAGTTCGCGCGCGACTGCGATCGCCTGAATGCTGTCGCGGCCGAATGGCCACACCATCACCCGGGGCCGGCGCCCGGCCTTTGACTCGATCAGCGTGGAGTTGCGGGCGAAGTCGGCGCGCAGTCGCGCGATGTGGGCGGGCTCGTCCTCATACCTGCCATTGTCGTAGCGGTGCGCGATCAGCGCCGGAATCAGGCTGCCCTGCGGATTGGCGGGAATGCCGCGGTGCAGGTCGTAGCTGTGCGAGGCCATTTCGACCAGCCCCGAATCGGCCATTTCCCTGATCTGCTCCCACGACAGGAAGCGTTCGCGCGCAATCTGTTTGCCTTCGTACTCGACGGTCTCGCCCGGCGCCGCATCGAGCCACCGGCCGGAGAGCGCGACGATGGCCGGATAGTTGAACAGCTTCAGCAGCGGAAACACGCGCGTGTAGACGCTGCGATAACCGTCGTCGAAAGTCAGCACCACCGCTTTCGCCGGCAGCGCCCGGCGCCCTTCTCTGGCGGCAATCACATCGTCGAGGCTCACCACGCGGTAGCCGTTGTCCTTCATCCAGGCGAACTGCGCCACCAGTTGCGCGCTGCCCACCGCGTAGGGGTCTGGGTTCAGCCGCACGTCTTCCTGCACGTCGTGATAGCACAGCACGCGATACGACACCGCGCTCTCGGCGGCCTGCGCGGCCGTGCCGATCACCGTCATGCCCATCGCACCGGCGGCGAGCCGGAGCGCGAGGAGAGCGAACGGGAAGGCGCGCAGGCTCAACTCAAAATCTCCAATTCAGCGACAGGTTGTAAAAGTTGGCGTACTCGCGCACGC
>DASQOP010000178.1:0-4994 GCA_035644415.1 Burkholderiales bacterium | reverse complement strand
TTGGTGTTGTGGCCTTCGGCGATGAGCGTGAGGATTTCGCGCTGGCGCGGCGTCAGTGAAGCAACCGGATCCACGGATTGGGCCCCACGCACGAAACCCTCGGCCACCTGCTTCGACACCCCAGGGCTCAGGTACACGTCGCCCCTCATCACCACGTTGAGCGCCAGTTCGAGCTCTACCGTTGCCGCATCCTTGAGCAAGTATCCGGATGCGCCGTCGCGCAACGCTTGCATCACGTACTGCTTTTCTGCGTGCATCGAGAGCATGATTACATGCAGATTTGGGAACTCCCGTTTTGCCGTCGCCATGGCCTCCAGGCCATTCATGCGCTTCATGTCGATGTCCATGAGCACTACGTCCGGCCGATGCTGACGGAGGAGTTCGAGTGCCTCATCGCCGTCGCCGGCCTCGGCGACGACTTCATAGCCGGCCATATCGTCGAGCAATACCCGCATGCCCGCACGCATCAGCGTGTGGTCATCCGCCAGCAACACGCGGGTTTTCTTCATCGATCGTCCATGCGTCAGTTACGCCAGCGCAGCGGAAATGTGGCCCGGACTTCGGTGCCGCCGCCGTCCGAGGTGCTGATTTCGAGCCGGCCGCCGACCAGCGCGGCGCGCTCCTTCATCGACACCAGGCCGAGGCTGGCGCGCTGCGCCGGGCGCAGCCTCACCGCCTCCGGATCGAATCCCCTGCCATCGTCACGCACCGCGAGCACCAACTCATTGCCGACGATGCGCAGGCTCACGTCCACCCCTTTCGCCTGGGCGTGGCGCGTCACGTTGGTTAGCGCCTCCTGGGCTATGCGGAAACAGGCGGTCTCGATCTCCGGTGCCAGACGTCTGGGCAGCGGATCCGTGGCAATTGCGGTCTGCCATCCGGCAGCCTGCTCCCGGCGCTGCAGGGTCCACTCCAGCGCCGCCTCGAGGCCGAGGTCGTCGAGCAGCGGCGGGCGCAGGTCCAGCGACATGTCACGCACCTGCTTGAGCGTGTAATCGGCGATCTCGATGCAATCCTCCAGTAGGTTCTCCGTATCGCCCTCGCGCAGCCGCGCTGCCTGTTGCAACTTGATTTTAACCAGCGTCAACGCCTGCCCGATCTCATCGTGCAACTCCCGCGCGATCTCGCGCCGCTCGTCCTCCTGCGCTTCGATGAGCCGCGTAGACAGCGCCTGCAACTGCTGCCTTGCTTCGAGTATTGCCGTTTCTGCGCGCCTGCGCCGCGCTTCCTGTTCGAAGCGGTCAAGTGCAAAGGCAATGTTGCCGGCCAGATCGCTCAGCAGATGCATGCGCTCGTCGTCAAAATAACTCGCCTCGCTGGCATACAGGCCAAATCCGCCGATGGGCTGGCCTTCAAGCAGCAGCGGCAGTGCAGCCGTGGAGCGAAATTCCTGCACGCGCATGCGCTCGTGCACGGCGCCGAATCTACGATCGGCCAGGATGTCATTGCAAACGCTGGACCGGCCCTCGCGCGCAGCCATCGCCATCGGCCCGCGGCCGCCGGGCTGGCGCGCGTCGAGCGGTACCTCGGCGCGCTCGACTGCGCCGCTGCCGGCACCGAAATGCACCACCGGTCTGACCATTCCGCCTTCGCCGTCCACCAATCCCACCCAAGCATACTTGAAGCCGCCGCGCGCCACCGCGATGCGGCAGATGTCGCGGAACAGCTCGTCGCGCCCCTGCGCCCGTGCCAACGCATCATTGCTTTCGGAAAGTGCCGCGTACAGATTGGTCAGCGCGTGGGCGCGCTGTTCGGCCGCGAAACGTCCACGCCGCTCCCGCGCCTCTGCGATCGCGCGCCGCACTACCGGGCCGAGACGCGCCAGGTTGGTCTTCAGCACATAGTCGGTGGCGCCGCGCCTGAGCGACTCGACGGCTGTTTCCTCGCCGATGGTTCCGGAAACGAAGACAAACGGGGTTTCCGGAACGCGGTTACAGGCAAGCTCGAGCGCCCGCATTCCGCCGAAGCCGGGAATGGAGAAATCCGACATGATGATGTCGGGCTCGAACTCGGAGATTTCTGCGAGAAACGCTGATTCGGACTGCACCCGGTGCGCATCGAAGTTCAGGCCGGCGCGCTTGAGTTCGCGCACTTGCAGTTCGGCATCGGTTTCGACATCCTCGACCAGCAGAATTTTGAGCGCACGGTCCATGGTTAGGGTTGCTATGCCCAACGATTCCAGTTCATTGCATCGCCTTCCGGTGCCGGCACAAGACGCGCGCCGCCACCACTTCCGGGCATTTGCCGGAATGCAATACTGATTCTCCCGCATCAGCACCGCCGCTGTGTAGGCAAAACTCGCACAAGCGCATGCTGTCCCGACGTGCCCCTGCCCGTGAGGGTAACACGCGCAGCCGCAAAACCATTTTAATGACGCCGAAGCAACGAGGAAATCGGTTGACGGGAGCCGACGCATCGTCACGCAAGTGCCGAGCGCCGCTCCGGGAAACTTCAGAGCCGGCGTGGCCCAGTTCCCGAATCGCAAATTGTCCGATCGCGAATGGGCCAAAAAAAGCCAGGTCAGCGCCGGCTTTTCATGCTGGTAGGCGGTGCGAGATTCGAACTCGCGACCAACGGATTAAAAGTCCGCTGCTCTACCGACTGAGCTAACCGCCCAAAAAAAGAGCGCGCATTGTACCGGCAGCGCCGTTGGTGCGTCAAACGCGAATGTCCGGAAAACCGCGTGGATTCTTGTTCTGCGCGCGTTCAGGCTTCCTTGAGCATGCGCCAGTATTGAACCTTCATGGTCGCGGCGGCGCCGGCGATGATCGAGAAGAACGCGAGAAAAGAGCCGACCGCGAGCGTGGAAAGACCGGTTATGCCCTGGCCGATGGTACAGCCCATCGCGGTGACGCCGCCGAAGCCCATCAGAATGCCGCCGATGATGTGATTGCGGGTATCACCCGCGGATGCGAAGCTTTCCCAGCGGAAGTTTCGGGTGAGAATTGCGTAGGCGAACGACCCGAGCAGCGTGCCGGCTACGACGGCGACGCCGAAGCTCAGTTTCGTGGAGTTGTCGGCCCAGAGCTGCAGCCACTCGAGCGTGTTGGCGACCGGGCCGACATAGGTCAGCGACTCCGGGCGGGCGGTCCTGGAACCCAGGTAGGCTTCCTGCAGCGTATCCGGATCTTCGGCGACGAAGCCAATATGCCCGGTGACGTACCAGCCGGCGACGACTGCCAGCCCGATCACAAACCCCCCGAACACCTGTTCGCGCGTGGCGCGGAACGTCCTGTCCTTAAATATAAAGAAAAGCAGCGGGATCACAATCAACGCGGTTATCCATATCTGCAAGCCGTGCCGGCCCACGCCGAATTGCGTGGCGACGACCCAAGGCAGATCCTGGCCCTGGTCGAAATGAATCGCTACTGCGCTCAACACTTCCACGCGCGCCGGCGCGAACAGGCCATGCATGGTCATGTCCGCGGAAATGGCGAGGAACACCAGAACCACCAGCGACTTGAGGTTACCGCCCCCAACCCGGACCACGCTGCGGCTGCCGCAGCCGGAGGCCAGCGTCATGCCGACGCCGAACAGGAATCCGCCGACGATATATGCGATCCACGGGCAGCGTGCCGCCGGATAGGCGGAGCGCGACAAATCCACCATACCCGCCCAGTCGAGCGCGTTGGCCCCCGCTACCGCGACCGCAATGGCGAGCAGCCACATGCGCATGCGGCCCCAGTCGCCGACATTGACCACGTCGGCCACCGCACCCATGGTGCAGAAATTGGCCTTGTGGGCGACCGCACCGAAGACCAATCCGAGGATAAATCCAAGCGCGACGACCAGGTTTGCAAGGTGGGCAAAGTTTCCCATCGAGTCGATCAGCGCATCCGGGTGCGGGAGAAAATTCTAGCACTGCGCGGCGCGCCGGCGCGTAGAGGCGAAGGTGGGCACGAATTCAAGACCGCCAGAATGCAACGCAACGAACTTCTTCGCTCTCCGCCTTCAGGGGGAGAGCCGGAGGAGGTACGTAATAGGCGCCTACTTGAGCTTGGCGAGGCGGCCCTTGGCCTTTTCCGCAGACTCGGTACTGGGGTACCTGGCAATGAGTTCCTCAAAGGTCTTTCTGGCAGCAGCACTGTCTCCCAGGCTGGTTTCGGAGGTGCCGATGACCAGCAGCGCATCCGGTACCTTGGCGCTGTCGGGATAAGTACCGAGAAGCCGGCGCTGCGCTTCGATTGCAGCCCGGTAGTCGTGCAGATGAAAGTAGGATTCGCCGATCCAGTACTGCGCGTTGGGAGCCAACTGGTGCTTCGGGTAGGTCTTTAGAAACCCGTCGAAACCGCGGATCGCACCCTGATAGTCGCTGATGCGATAGTTGCTGTAGGCATTGTCGTAGGCGCGCTGGATTGCCGCCTGATCCACTGCGGAAAGGTTGGCCGGAGGCAGCGAAGGCGGCACCGCTGCCACGGTCGTGGCCGCGGGCGCAACCGCGGGTGCGGACACCGCGGTCACAGCACCCGGCGAGGCGGCGGATGTTGCGGCGGCGGCGGACGCAACCGGAGCCGGAATCGTCAGACCAGCTGCGGCCTGTTCGAGTTTGCGGATGCGTTCCTCGAGGGCGGGCAGCGCCTCCTGGTCCTTTCTGGCGGCGGCGCCTTGCTGCTCCATGCGGCGCAGCCGCGTGTCCAGATCCACGTACATGTCGCGCTGGCGCTTCTGCGCGTTGTTGATGTCGTTGGTCAGCACTTCGATCTGGCCGCGCAACCGGTTCATATCGGTATTGAGACCCTCCACGCGGTTGAGCAGCTGCACAACGCCGCGATTGGCGCCCTCGGACTCGACCTGGGCGAGTTTCTGCCCGGCGATTTTCTGTTCCTCGCTGAGAGTCTGCACCTGGTCCAGGATCAACGAAAATCGATCCTGCAGCTCCTGATGGTTGTCGTGAAGCTCCTTGTACTCGCCGGTGAGCTTGGCGTGATCTTCGTGCAACGACACCAAAAGCGTGTTGAGATCCTTCTGAACGTCGTACAGGCCGTCGTAACGGA
>DASQOP010000177.1:0-5870 GCA_035644415.1 Burkholderiales bacterium | reverse complement strand
TCTGCATCCCAAGATCGCACTGGAGATCGTCAAGCGCTACGCCACGACGGAGAAGATGCAGACGCGGGTCATGCTTGCCGCAAAGCGCAGCATTCAACTCTTGCACAATGCCCTGTTGACCGGGTATCAGGCTTATTCCCCGACGCAGATCAGAAAAGGACGGGCGGTCGGTGATAAGCGCGGGCAAGACCGTCGCCTGGCGTATCAGGCTGTCGGATTCCCCGACCGGCGCTTTAATGAACGGCGCGGCCGTTCCCGGCGCGCCGTCGCTTGAATCTGCGGTCTGCCGGCCGCCGACACAGGACAGATAACGGTACGGGCACCTTGCGGTGCCCGTTTTCATTCCCGCGACCAGCATCGTCAGCCCGTCCGCGTGACGGCGGCGACCTGTCTTCTAAAACTGAAGGTAAATCTCGTCCACGTAGCACCATCCCCAATGCTCGCCCGGCTGGAAGGACTTCATGACCGGATGGGAGGTGGTGTGGGAATGTTTCGTGGCGTGCTTGTTCTTCGAACTGTCGCAACAGCCGACATGGCCGCAGCTCAGGCACATGCGCAGGTGCAACCAGGTGTCGCCGGTCTTCAGACAGTCCTCGCAGCCCTGCGCACTCGGCGTCACGTCGCGGACTTCAGACAGATGCTTGCATCTACCGGCCATTGTCAGCGAAGGATCGAGTTGGAGGATAAAGGCAGCCCATCATCAGGCCTGGTACCGGGCCCTACGTCTGGCACGTATTCTTGTAGATCGAATTCTTCGGGAACGAAAATACGTTCCGCAGCATCGGTTCGAAAAACTCCAGCGGCGCACATTCCATCCCGGGGTCGAATGCAGGGTTGTCGTAGATTTCGCAGAAACGTGCCGTGCGTTCGAAGTGCGGGTGGCCGCGAAACTGCTCGCGCATGTTCCGATCCATGCCGACGTGCTGGAAGAAGAAGTAGCCCTGGAAAATCCCGTGCTTCTCAACCATCCAGTGGTTGGCCTCCGATACGAAAGGCTTGAGGACGGCGGCGGAGACTTCCGGGTGATTCCAGGAGCCCAGCGTATCGCCGACGTCGTGCAGTAGCGCGCATACCACGTACTCTTCGTCCTCTCCGGCCTTGTGCGCGAGCGTGGCGGTGAGCAGCGAGTGTTGCAGGCGGTCTACCGCAAAGCCGCCGGAGTCGCCGCCGAGCAGCCGCAAGTGCGCGAGGATCCGGCTCGGGAGTTCCTTCGCGAAGGGCTGGTAGCGCGCAACGATGATGTCCCAGTCCGCCTTCGTGCTCTCCTTCATGGATTTGAATTCTGCGCGCTGCTCCATCAGCATGTCACCCATCGCATCCCCCGGTTCGGTCGATCAAAACGGAATGGGGCAGTATAGCCCCAACGAAAATCCCTTTCACCGCAATGAGGCAAGGACACAAAGCAGGAACAATGCGAAGGTCTTCCTCGCGCCTTCGTGGTGAGATTTCAGGTTTTCTGCCGGGGGCACGAAAAAAGAGGACGCCCGAAGGCGCCCTCTATTCACAGACCATGGATCAAGTGCGGCCCAGTTTCTCGACGCAGGCCTTTTCGGTCATCTGTTCGAAGCCCTGGCCCTTGCAGCCGTTTTTGCCCTTGCACCCGCTCATGGAAGTCTTGCACTCGCTCTTGCCCTTGCAGGCGTTGGCCCCGTAACACTTGACCTTGACCTCCTGGGCGGTCGCGGTGCCGACCACTCCGGTTGCAAACAGCGCCGCTGCCGCGGTTGCGATTGCTGCGCTGACCAATCTGCGATGAACGTCCATTCCCAGCCTCCTTCTTTGAAAGATTCTTCAGATGGGTCGGGCCCTTCGGCCGGTCTTGTTTGCGCCCGGCTGAGTGTCCCGCGTCCCGCGGTGACCGCGAGCCGGCCGTAACCCGGCGCCCGGCACGAACGCTGACTCCCGGCTGCGTTTTCTGCCGCCGTGACGGCGCGTCCAACTGCATTTACGCACGGGTCAGTGAGTTGGATGCATGCCGGCGAGAGCGGCGTAACAATCGCCGAACGATGTGGTGAAGTGGTTCATCAATACGGCGAGGCGGCGTTCCACGACATGATCAGCATCTGCGCGTGGCAGGGCTGGCATTTCCCGCTGGAGGTCAGGCCGGATTGGCAATTCGGTCAAGGACTAACCCGGCGTGTTCGCGTCGGGCGTGGAACCTGATGTTGGGCCAGCGGTCCTGGACCACTTTCATTTCGTACTTGGTATTGGTCAGTACCGCCAGCGCATCGGCGGCATCGCGCGCCAACCGGCCGGCATTGGCTTCCACGAACCTCTCGAGCTCCGCGGGATCGTCGGCCGACACCCAGCGAGCGCAGGTGTATGAAGCCGGCATCAACCGCGCTTCCACTCCGTATTCGTGCTGCAGGCGGTGCGCGGCGACATCGAACTGAAGGGTCCCCACCGCGCCCAGCAGCATCATGGAGTTGCGCAATGGGCGGAACACCTGGATCGCACCTTCCTCGCCAAGCTGCATCAGCCCGGTGCGAAGCTGCTTGGCACGCAAGGGATTCAACACCTCGATGGTATGGAAGATTTCCGGAGCGAAGTATGGCAGCCCGGCGTATTGCAGTTCCGCCCCGTCGGTCAGTGTGTCACCGAGCTGGATGCCGCCGTGGGTCGGAATGCCGATGATGTCGCCGGCGTAGGCTTCGTCCAGCAGTTCGCGTCGCTGCGACAGGAAGGAGACCACGTTGTTTGGGCGGATCTCCTTGCCGGTGCGCTGAATCTTGACGCGCATGCCGCGTTCGAAACGTCCGGAGCACACGCGCACGAACACCACGCGGTCGCGATGCGCGGGATCCATGTTGGCCTGGATCTTGAAAACGACACCGGAGAAATTCTTGCCATGCGGATCGACCTTGCCCTGCATCGCCACTCTCGGTTGCGGGGGCGGCGCGATGTCCACCAGCGCATCCAGCACTTCGCGAACGCCGAAGTTGTTGATCGCCGAACCGAAGAACACCGGTGTCTGCCGGCCGGCGAGAAACTCCTCGCGCGAGAAGGCGGGCGTGGCCATGCGAATGAGGTCGATGTCGTGGCGCGCTCGCTCGAACTCGGTGCCGAAGCGTTCACGCAGCGAAGGATGGTCCAGTCCGCTGATGACTTCGTCGGCCTGCCCCAGCCGGTCATCGCCGGCGCGGAACACGCGGATGCGGTCCCCCGCCAGGTCGTAAACGCCGTGAAACGTCTTGCCCATGCCGATCGGCCAGGAAAACGGTACTGCGGCCATGCCGAGCACACGCTCGATTTCATCGGTCAGGTCCAGCGGTTCGCGCACTTCCCGGTCCATCTTGTTGATGAAGGTGAGGATGGGCGTGCCGCGCGAGCGGCACACTTCCAGCAGCCGCAGCGTCTGTGCTTCCACGCCGTTGCCGGCGTCGATCACCATGAGCGCCGCGTCCACGGCGGTCAGCACCCGGTACGTATCTTCGGAAAAGTCCTGGTGGCCGGGCGTATCGAGCAGGTTCACGACCTTGCCCCGGTACTCCATCTGCATCACCGAGCTGGCGACCGAAATGCCACGTTGCTTTTCGATTTCCATCCAGTCCGAGGTGGCGTAGCGGGTGGCTTTGCGCGCCTTGACGCTGCCGGCGATGTGGATCGCGCCGGCGAAAAGAAGCAGCTTTTCTGTAAGCGTGGTCTTACCCGCATCCGGGTGCGAAATGATGGCGAAGGTCCGCCGCTGCTCGACTCTTTCGGCAAGAACTTCCCTGGAGATGTCACTCATGAGCCGCTGGCCGGCCGGGAGGTATCCGCGCCCAAGCCTGGAGATTGGAGAAAGCCGCGCATTCTACGGGTTCGCCCTTGCTCAGTCCACCCGGCCGGCCACGGGCCGGCACGAAAAGCGTTTACGCAGAGGGCGCAGAGGAAGGGCAAGAAAGGACGCAGAGGAAAATAATAGGTGGAAATGGCGGAAAGTAGACTTTTTGCACCCAGCACCCAGCACCCAGCACCCAGCACCCAGCACCCAGCACAGGTTATTTTCCCGGATCCTTGAAATTCGGCACCTGCTCGAACTCGACGTTGTAGAGCTTGCCGTTCACCTTCTGCACCCGCCGGATATAGATGGTCTGGATTGCGTCGCGGGTTTCCGAGTCGATGGTGACCGGCCCGCGCGGGCTGTCGAGCTTCAGGCCCTTGAGCACTTCCATTGCCTTGTCGCCGTCGAGTTTGCCGTTCAGCCGGCGCACCACTTCATAGATCGCCGTCATGCCATCCCAGCCGCCCACGGCCATGAAGTTCGGCCTGTGTGCGTTGTCCAGATCGGCGAAAGCCTTGAGAAATGCCTTGTTCTGCGCGCTGTCATGGGCCACGGAATAGTGATGCGAAGTCACTACGCCGAGCGGCGTGTCACCCATCGCTTCGATCGTTCCGTCTTCGGTGACGTCGCCGGTTGCGATCAGCCGGATGCCCGCCCTGTCCAGCTCCCGCTCGTTAAAGCCCTTCATGAAAGCCACAGGCTGCTCGCCTGCCGGCAGGAAGATGAACACCGCCTGCGGCTTCGCGTCCTTGATCCGCTGCAGGAAGGGCGAAAAATCCGGATTGCGCAGCGGCACGCGCACATCCCCGGCAATCTTTCCACCCGCTGCTTCAAAGGTCTTCCTGAACTGTGTCTCGGCATCGATGCCCGGGCCGTAGTCCGACACCAGGGTATAGACCTCCTTGATGCCGTTCTTGATCGCCCAGGTCGCCATCGGCGCAGTGATCTGCGGCAGGGTGAAGGAAACGCGTGCGATATAGGGTGATTTCGTGGTGATGATCGAGGTCGCCGCGTTCATCACGATCATCGGCGTTTTTCCCGTGGTCGCCACCGGCGCGGCGGCGAGCGCGTTCGGCGTCAGGCCGAAACCCGCGAGAAAGTCCACTCTGTCGTTGGCGATCAGCTGCTGGGCCTGGCGCTTGGCGATTTCCGGCGCGGCGCCGGTGGTGTCCCTGACGATCAGCTCGATCCTGCGGCCGGCGACCGTGTCCCCGTTCGCCTTCATATAGGCCCGCGCGCCGTCGAGGATCTGGCGACCGATGTCGGCAAAGGGGCCGCTCATTTCCAGCACCATGCCGACCTTGATCGGCTCCTCGGCGTGAACCGGCGCGACCGCAAAGGCGCCGGCCACGATGACCGTCATGCCGAACATGCCCCGTTTTCCTGTTGACATCGCTTTCTCCTCCGACTGCGCGATTTGTGCTTCGCATCACGATGGCGAAGACTGGGATAACAAGTATCGTATCACCCAACTTGCGGTTGACACCGCACCCCGCGATGACCTGAAATGCCTGCATAAATCGAGCGATCCGGAAGGGGCATCATGAGCAAACGCAACGCGCCGCCGTTCCGGGCGGATCACGTCGGCAGTTTCCTGCGGCCCCAGGGGCTGCTCGACGCCCGCGACCGGTTCAAACAGAGCGCCCTCTCGAAGGCGGAGCTGCGCGCGGTCGAGGACGGCGCGATCCGCGACATCGTGAAGTTCCAGGAGGACCTCGGTCTGCAGGGCGTCACCGACGGCGAATTCAGGCGCACCTACTTTCATATCGACTTTCTGGAGCAACTGGACGGCGTCGAGACGCGCGGGGGGATCGCAGCGAGCTTCCACGGCAAGGCCGGCGCGGTGAACTTCGCCCCGCCGGTGATGCAGGTTACCGGCAAGCTTCGGCATGCACGGCCGATCCAGACTGAGGACTTCAAGTTCCTCAAGTCGGTCACGAAGCGCATGCCGAAAGTGACGATTCCGTCGCCCACCATGCTGCATTTCCGCGGCGGGCGCGCCGCAATCAGCAAGGAGGCCTACCCGGATATGGACGCCTTCTACGACGATGTGGCCCGGTGTTATCGCGATGAGCTCAAGCAACTCGGGACGGAGGGCTGCACCTAC
>DASQOP010000176.1:0-25858 GCA_035644415.1 Burkholderiales bacterium | reverse complement strand
CTCGAAGTCGCTGAAATCCGCGTTTGGGGACGCGGAGCCGCCCGGCGAGATTGCGGCCGCACGCTGATGCTGCGTCCCTGTGCATTGTGCGGCGGCCTGTTTCTGGCCGCCGCCGCGTTTGCTGCCGGTGACGATGGGGTGCCGACCCGCCAACTCGAATTCGTGCCGCCGCCCGCTGGCTCCTACCGGCTCGAGCACATCATGACCGCACCGGACGGAACAGTGCTCGATACCGACGACCAACCCAAGCCGCTTACGCGCTTCACCACCGGCAAAGTCACGGTACTGTCGTTCATGTACACCAGTTGCAGCGATGCCTGGGGCTGTCCTTTCGCGTACCAGGTAATGCAAGAACTGAAAAAGTCGCTCGATCACGAAACCGCGCTGCTGCCGCACTTGCGTTTTGTCAGCCTGTCGTTCGACCCCGAACACGATACGCCGGAGGCCATGCGCCTGTACGGGGGCAGCCATATGGCCGACACGGGCGGGCTGCCCTGGTACTTCCTGACCACGCTTTCACCGGTGGGGCTGCGGCCCATGCTGGAAGGATTCGGCCAGGACCTGTCCGTGGTGCTCGACGAAAACGGCAAGTCGACCGGGTCGCTGTCGCACGTACTCAAGGTGTTCCTGATCGACCGGCGCGGTTCGATCCGGGAGATTTACAGCACTTCCTTTTTGTTGCCCCAGGTGGTGCTGAACGACATCAGAACGCTGCTTATCGAGCAAGGCATCAGCGTCAATTAGCGGCAGCATCGTCTTTGCGGGGCGTTATGCGATAATCCTCTGCGGTTTCCGTGCCCCCTGTGAAAAGCGCCCCCCTCAACGTCGTGGTCCTCGCTGCCGGCAAGGGCACACGCATGTATTCCCGATTGCCGAAGGTCTTGCACGCGCTCGGCGGTAAGCCGCTGCTTGCTCACGTACTGGACCGCGCCCGGGCGCTGCACGCCGACCGCACCATCGTCGTTTACGGCCACGGCGGCGATGCTGTGCCTGCAGCATTCGCCGATCCCGTGCTGAAGTTCGTCCTGCAGGAACCGCAACTCGGTACCGGTCACGCAGTGCAACAGGCGCTGCCGCATTTGTTGCCCGGCGGGTCCACCCTGATTCTTTACGGCGACGTGCCGCTCACACGAAACGAAACGTTGGCGCGACTGGCATCAAATCCCGCGGAGCTGTCGCTGCTCACCGCGCTGCTCGACGATCCGACCGGTTACGGCCGCATCGTGCGCGACGCAGACGGCGCGATTGAGCGCATCGTCGAGGAAAAAGACGCGAGCGCGAAAGAAAAGAAGATCCGCGAGGTCAACACCGGCATGCTGTGCGCGGCAAGCGCCAGGCTCGGTGAATGGCTGGCCAGGCTCACCAATCGCAATGCGCAGAGAGAGTACTACCTTACCGACATCGTGTCGCTGGCCATTGCCTCGAGGACACCGGTAACCTCGGTGTATCCGGCCGAGACCTGGGAAATTCTCGGCGTCAACGGCAAGGAACAACTCGCCTACCTGGAGCGGGTCTATCAGTTGGAATGCGCGCGCGAACTGATGCGCAAAGGCGTAACGCTGGCCGATCCGTGGCGTTTCGACTTGCGCGGCGAGTTGGTGTGCGGCCACGATGTTTCCATCGATGTGAACTGCATTTTCGAGGGCAAGGTGTCGCTGGCCGATGACGCGAAAGTGGGCGCCGGCTGCGTGTTGAAAGACGCCGAGATCGGCGCCGGCACCGTGATCGCCCCTTACTCGCACCTCGACCGCGTCGTGGTCGGCAGGCATTGCAGAATCGGCCCCTATGCCCGGCTGCGCCCGGGCACGCAACTGGCCGACGAGGTCCACGTCGGCAATTTCGTCGAGATCAAGGCGACGAAACTTGGCCACAAGTCCAAGGCCAATCACCTCACCTATCTGGGCGATTCCACCGTCGGACGCAACGTCAATATCGGCGCCGGCACCATCACCTGCAACTACGACGGCGCCAACAAGCATCGCACGGTGATCGAGGACGATGTGTTCGTCGGCTCGGACACACAATTAGTCGCACCCGTTACCGTCGGCCGCGGCAGCACCATCGGTGCCGGCAGCACCATTACCAGGGACACCCCGCCAGGCGAACTGACGCTGTCGCGCTCGAAGCAGGTTTCGGTGCCCGGCTGGAAGCGACCCAAAAAGACGGTAAAGAGTGATGAGTAATGCGCTGCAGGCATTTCCCTGTGAGAGCGGCGGCTCTCCAGTGAGGCGTTTCTACCCATCACTCATTACTCGTCACTCATTACCGAACTAGCATGTGCGGAATCGTAGGAGCCGTAGCGCGGCGTAACGTCGTTCCCATCCTGCTCGAAGGCCTGCGCAAGCTCGAATACCGCGGTTACGATTCGGCGGGGCTCGCGGTCGTCAACGGCGGCATGCACCGGCTGCGCAGCGTTGGCCGGGTGGCGGCGCTCGCCGAAATGGCGGAACAGGCCAAGGTGCATGGTAGCCTGGGCATCGCCCACACCCGCTGGGCCACCCATGGCGCGCCGACCGAACGCAATGCGCATCCGCACGTCAGCGAGGACGGACTGGCGGTGGTCCACAACGGAATCATCGAGAACCACGAACAGATCCGAGAGCGACTCAGCGCGGCCGGCTACAAATTCGTCTCCGACACCGACACCGAAGTCGTTGCGCATCTGATCCACCTCAATCTCAGGAGGGGAGGTGGTCTGTTCGCGGCAGTGCGCAAGTCCGCCGTCGAACTCCAGGGTGCCTACGCAATTGCGGTGCTGTCCGAGAAGCATCCGGGCACGTTGGTGGCGGCACGCAAGGGCGCGCCGCTTCTGCTGGGATTGGGCAAGGGCGAGAATTTTGTGGCGTCGGATGCCTCGGCGCTGTTGCAGGTCACCAAGAGAATCGTCTATCTGGAGGAAGGTGACGTGGCGGAGCTCAAAGTAGACGGCCATCACGTTTTCGACGCACATGGTCGAGAAACCGACCGTGCCATCCACGAGAGCAAGCTCTCCGCCGACGCGGTCGAACTGGGGCCGTACCGCCACTACATGCAGAAGGAGATTTTCGAGCAGCCGGGTGCGGTGGCCAACACCCTGGAAATGGTGACCGGCGCACAATCGATCGCGCCGCAGCTGTTTGGGGTGGAGGCCGAAACCATGATGAAGCGCGTCAACGCGGTCACGCTGCTCGCCTGTGGCACCAGCCACCATGCGGGCCTGGTGGCGCGTTACTGGATCGAGGCAATCGCGGGCATACCCTGCTCGGTGGAAATCGCCAGCGAGTACCGCTACCGCGAAAGCGTACCCAACCCGGATGCGTTGATCGTCACCGTCTCGCAGTCGGGGGAGACAGCCGACACCATTGCCGCGCTACAGTACGCAAAATCCCTCGGCCAGAACCTGAGTCTGGCGATCTGCAATGTTGCGGAAAGTACGCTGATTCGCCTCGCCAGCCTCAAATTTCTCACCCGCGCCGGCCCAGAGATCGGGGTGGCTTCGACCAAGGCGTTCACTACCCAGCTGGCGGCGCTGTTCCTGTTGACGCTGGTGCTTGCTAAGCTGCGCGGGCGGCTGTCGGCGGAGCAGGAAAAGCAGCATCTGCATGCGCTGCGCCACCTGCCGTCGGCTTTGCAGCAGGTTCTGACGCTCGAGCCGGAAGTAACGAAGTGGGCCAAACGCTTTTCCGGCAAGCAGCATGCGCTTTTTCTCGGTCGCGGCATGCACTACCCGATCGCGATGGAAGGCGCGCTCAAACTCAAGGAGATATCCTACATCCATGCCGAGGCCTATCCGGCCGGAGAACTCAAGCATGGCCCGCTGGCGCTGGTGGACAAGGACATGCCGGTGATCGCGATCGCGCCCAATGATGCGTTGCTGGAGAAGCTCAAATCCAACCTGCAGGAAGTTCGCGCCCGAGGTGGCGAGCTGTACGTATTCGCCGACGCCGACAGCCGCATCCAGGCCGGCGACGGCATCCACGTCATCCGCATGACCGGGCACGCAGGATATCTGAGCCCGATCCTGCACACCGTGCCCCTGCAGCTTCTTGCCTATCATGCGGCGCTCGCCAAGGACACCGACGTGGACAAACCGAGGAATCTGGCGAAGTCAGTGACAGTCGAATAAAAACGCATCTGCAGCCTCCCAAACCGGCTGCCGATACGTTATAAATAATGCCGTAGCTAGCCCCGTTGCCGGGCCGGAAGGAGGAGAGAATGAAGAACCCATTGAAATCGCTCTTCGGTGTGCTGCTGGCGGCGCTCCTGGTCGCGTTCGTTCCCCTGGCGGCAGCCAACCTGGGCGACGATGACGCGGCCGCGAGCGACGACCCGAATTTCCAGGAAGGCAAAAAAGCCGTGGAATCGCAGGATTGGAATAAGGCGGTCGAACTGCTCTCGAAAGCGGTTCAATCCGACCCCAAGAATGCGGATGCGCACAACTTCCTCGGCTACGCTTATCGCAAGGCTGGCAAATTCGATGCGTCCTTCAACCACTACAACGAAGCGCTCAAACTCAATCCCAAGCACAAGCATGCACATGAGTACATCGGCGAGGCCTATCTGTTGGCCGACAACCTACCCAAGGCCGAGCAGCATCTCGCCGAGTTGCAGAAGCTGTGCACGCCTATCCCGTGCGAAGAGTACAAAGAACTCAAGCGCGCGGTGGACACCTACAAGAAGAACAAGAAGTAGGGCGCGGATGCCAAACCCGGCGGTGCGCGCCGTGCTCTGGGACTTCGGCGGCGTGATGACCGAAAGTCCTTTTGTCGCCTTCCGTCGTTTCGAGCAGGCTCGTGGGCTGCCGGCGCACTTCCTGCGCGAAATCAATGCCCGCAATTCCGACGGTAACGCCTGGGCCCGCTTCGAGCGTTCCGAACTCACCCCCGGGGAGTTCGATCGGACGTACGCAGCGGAAACGCGCGCCGCGGGACACGAAGTACGCGGACTCGATGTCATCGACCTGCTCTATGGGGAAGTGCGGACGGAGATGGTGCGTGCGCTCCGGGCGTGCAAACAGCATTACACCAACGCCTGTGTAACCAATAACGTCAACGCCGGGCCAGGCCACGGGTTCGACCGCGACCCGCAACGTGGCGCGCAATGCCAGACGGTGCTCGACCTGTTCGATACGGTGATCGAATCCTCTAAGCTCGGCGCACGCAAACCCGAGCCGCGTTTTTTCGAGCTGGTGTGCACGCAGCTCCGCATCGCTCCCGAACAAGCCGTCTATCTCGACGACCTGGGCTCCAACCTCAAGCCCGCGAAGGCAATGGGCATGCGCACCATCAAAGTCGAAGATCCGGCAACCGCGCTCGCGGAGCTGGAAACGGCGCTGGGGATCGTGCTCCGCTGAGTGCGCTCGTGGCCTAAGTGACGCTGCGGCGCGGCTTGTGCGGCGCGCGACTGAACAGAGAATCGTAGAGCGGGCGTGGCAATCGCCGCATGAACCATCCGGCCACCGCCATCTGCCACGGCAGCACGTAGAGGCGCCTCCGCCGTGCGATCGCACCGGCGATTTTCCTTGCCGCCACATCCGCATCCATCAGGAACGGCATCCGGTATGGATTGCTGCCCGTCATCGGCGTGGCGATGTAACCCGGACAGATGGTCACCACCGAAATGCCGCTTCTCTTTAGCTCGACGCGCAGGCTCTCGAGATAGGAAATCGCCGCAGCTTTCGAGGCCGAATACGCTGCCGCTCCGGGCAAGCCGCGGAATCCGGCGATACTCGCGATTCCAGCCAGCGTGCCGTGTTCGCACGCCTTCATCGGTTCGATGAAAGGCTGAAAGGTGAGCATCATTCCGGTGACATTGATTGCCAGGATCTCTTCGAATACCTGGTTGTCCTGCGGATTACCGGTCAGCGTACCGGCACTCACGCCGGCGTTGGCGATGACCACGTCCGGGCAGCCAACTCGCCCGATGAAGTCGTTCGCCGCGACTGCCAAAGCCCGCGCATCGCGAACGTCTGCGGTATACGTGTAGGAGCGCACCGGGAGCGAGCCCGCGAGCCGGGTGAGCAAATCTCCCCGGCGCGCGATCAATCCAAGGGTGGCGCCGTGTTTGGCGTACTCGTGTGCCAGCGCGTTGCCGATTCCGCTCGAAGCGCCGGTGATGACGACTCTGAGCGGCGCTTCGGTCATTTCACCGCGCGTTCCCTGCGGGCTTTGTCGATCAGGCCGTCCACCACCGGCAACAGCGAGTCGAGGCTGCCGAGCATGCCGCCGCTGGTCAGATACTTTCCGTCCACCACGATGGACGGTGTGGCGCGGATTCCGTACGCGACGGTCGTGTCGCGTGCCTTCTGCACCTTCGCGCTCATGCTTTCGGAATTCAGAATCTTCCCGAAACTGGCGCGCTCCAGTCCGTTCATTTCCGCCCACTTGAGCAGTTCGCCCGCATCACCGAGGTTGATGCCCTTCTCGTGGATCGCCTTGTAGACCTCACCATGCAGTCGATCGAGTGCGCCAGCTTCTTCGAGTGCGAAGTACAGTCTGGTCAGGGGCACCCATTCCATGCGCCGCAATGCCGGCACCCGCCTGAAAGAAACGTCGGGCGCCGGCTCATTGAGCCAGACAGAAAGCATCGGCTCGAAGCGATAGCAGGAATCACAACCGTAATAAAAGAATTCAATGACTTCGATGCGCCCGCCGCTTGCGCCCGGCTGAAGCGGGATCAGAACGTAATCCACGTCCTCCATCGGCTCTGCCGAAGCAGTTACGCCGAACGCTGCAAAGATTAATGCGAAACTCAGCGCGGCAGTAAAGCGCCCCACGGGAATGCCTGCCGCGGGCCTATTTGGCGCCGCCCCGCCCCATGATAACCAGGTCGTTGAGTACCTGGAAAAAGCGGTTGTGATCGATGTTTCCGTCCGCACGCAGCGTCAGCGAAGGGGCGGTCAGAAACTTGCCTGCGACCGCGACGTAGGGTGTGGCGGTAATGCGGTAACTGCGAGTGAGTTGCCCGGCACGCTGCGCCTTGCTGTCCACGCTAAAGGAGTCGTAAGTAGCCTCGAACTTCCTGGCATCCACGCCCTGCTCGGCGATCCACTTCATCATCACGCCCCGGTCGGCAAGATTGACGTGCTTCTCGTGAATTGCCTCGTAGACCCTTTCGTGCATCCTGTCGAGCAGCTCCAACTCTTCAAGGGCGTAATAAGTCTTCGCCAGCGGCAACATGCGCTCATTGAACACCGCCGGCACGTAGCGGAACTCCACGTCCTTGGGCTTGGTCTTCAGCCACAATTTCAGCAGGGGCTCGAAGTCGTAACAGTGCGAGCAGGCATAGTTGAAAAACTCCAGCACCTCGACTCCCTTGCCTGCGACCGGCTGCGGAGGAGTGATCGCTTTGTAGTCTACGTCGGGAGTCGGCCTGGCGAGCCCGGCCGGAGCGAATACCAGGCAGAGAAAAGCGGACGCGACCATCAGCGCTGTGTGAAAACGGTTCATGGATATTCCCGTAGCGGTTTGGAGATTACTGTGTCGGTTCGCGAACCTTGATCAGGTTCGCTTCCAGATTGTTTTCTTTCAGGGCGGCGCGGGACTTGCCCAGTTCATCCTTGTTCGGGAACGGACCCACCCGGACCCGGTGCCACACCTTACCGTCGGGCAGCGTGGCGGTCTGGATCTGCGCCTCGATCCCGGCGAGCGCAAGCCGCGCTTTGAGATTGTCCGCATCCGCCGGGTTCTGGAACGCCGCCACCTGGAGAAAGTAGACCTCCTTGCTCGAGGCCGGCGGCGTGCGCTTGAATTCCTTGTCGGTTACCGCTTCCTCGGTGCCCGGCAGTATCTTGTAAAAATCAAAGCGTGGTTTGGCCTCCGCGGTCTTGGCGGGCTTGTCGGCGGGGGGCGGCAACTTGGGTGCATCCGTGGCCGGCGTTTCCCGTCCAGTAACCTCGACGGGCTTCGCTTTCTGCACGAAGGGATTGGCGCCCTTGTTGATGTACAGCGCCACGCCGAGCGCAATGCACAGACCGAGCAATAGCCCGATCAGGATCCCGACCCCCATCGGATTGCCGCGGCCGTTGGGCGCAGCAGACCCGCTGTTCTTGTAGTCGCGGCTCATGAAATCGAAGTTTACCTCAGAGATTCGAACGCAAGCTCACATCTTCTCAGGGGCGCTCACCCCGAGGATTGCAAGACCGTTGGCCAGTACCTGTCTCACTGCGTTGGCCAGCGCGAGGCGCGCCAGTCGGATGCTCTCGTCATCGACCAGCACGCGGGTCGAGTTGTAGTAGCTGTGGAACGCGGCGGCCAGTTCCTTCAGGTAAAAGGCCAACTGGTGCGGTGCGAGGTCTCGTGCCGCGCTCTCGATCGTCTCCGGGTAATCCAACAGCTTCTGCAGGACCTCGAGCTCCTGTTCACCAACGAGCGGCCCCGGATCGGCGTTGACCAGCGTGGATGCGTCGCCCCCCCATTGCTCGAGGACCGAGCATACGCGCGCGTGGGCATACTGGATGTAGTACACCGGATTGTCGTTGCTCTGCGATTTGGCCAGATCGAGGTCGAAATCGAGATGCTGATCGCTTTTGCGCAGCACGTAGAAAAATCTCGCTGCGTCGTTGCCGACCTCACTACGCAACTCGCGCAAGGTCACGAATTCGCCGGCGCGTGTGGACATCGAGACTTTCTTGCCGTCACGGTAGAGTACCGCGAATTGTACCAGCGCAATGGTGAGTTGCGCGGGGTCGAGCCTCAACGCCTGCAGCGCACCCTTCACGCGCGCAATGTAACCGTGATGGTCGGCACCCCAGACGTTGACCAGCAGGTCGAAGCCACGCTGAAACTTGTTGAGGTGATAGGCGATGTCGGACGCAAAGTAGGTGAACTGGCCGTTGTCGCGCTGGACCACGCGGTCCTTTTCGTCGCCGAAAACAGTGGAGCGAAACCATCTTGCGCCGTCCTTCCGGTAGACGTGCCCGCTTGCCTGAAGTTGCTCGACTGCGCGCACCACCAAGCCTGAGTCGAACAACGATTTTTCCGAGAACCAGGAGTCGAAGGTCACACCGAATTCCTGGAGATCCTTGCGGCAATCGCCGAGTTGCTCGGCGAGCACGAAATCGTGCACGTAATCGTAGTCGGGGCCGAGCACCCTCTTGGCACTGGCGATCAGGTAGTCGAGGCGCGCTTCCGGGTCGCTCTGCGCCGGCGGAGCATCGCGCATCATCGACTCGACGGGGTGGAGGTAGCGTTTGCCATGCGCCTCGAAGATCTGCCGCGCCATGTCGCGCACGTAATCGCCCTGGTAGGCATTCGCCGGAAACTCCAACCGCGCGCCGGCAATCTCCACATAGCGCAGCCAGGTCGATAGCGCCAGGATGTCCATCTGCCGGCCAGCGTCGTTGACGTAGTACTCTCGCGTGACGGCGAAACCAGCCGCTTCCAGGAGACTGGCGAGGCTGGCGCCGTATGCGGCGCCTCGGCCGTGGCCCACGTGCAGCGGGCCCGTCGGATTCGCGGAAACGAATTCCACCTGCACTTTTCTGCCGCCACCGACATCGACGCGTCCGTAGGCGTGGCGCTGTTGCAGCACCAGACGCAAGATCTGTTGCTTGGCGGCAGGCTTGAGATAGAGATTGACGAAGCCGGCACCGGCGATCTCCGCCTTCTCCAGGTATGGCGATTGCGGCAGCGCCTTCACCAGCGCCTGCGCGATGTCGCGCGGGTTGCGCTTCATCGGCTTGGCGAGCTGCATCGCCACGCTGCAGGCGTAGTCGCCGTGCTGCGCGGACTTGGGGCGCTCCAGAATCAGCGGCAGATTGGCTGCGTCGGGCGCAATCTCGACAAGGGCAGATCGCAACAGCCCGGTGAAATGGGAGCGCAGATCCAGCGCGGGGGCGTTGCTCATTGCGTGGGGCGTCGGGGAAAAGTGCGATTATACCGGCCCGGACACGCCGGACTTCTCACAACTCGAGCGGGTCGACGTCGAGCGACCAGCGCACCCGGCCCGCCTTCTTCTGCGCGAGCGCCGGAACCCAGTTCGACAGGAAGCGCTGCAGCGCGCCGCGTGAGGAGGACTGCACGAGTAAATGGGCGCGATGGTGCCCGGCAACCCGCGCGATCGCCGCCGGCACCGGGTCATAAAGCGTCACATCCTCGTCATGACCTGCAGCACGATGAACTGCCTCCGTCAGAAAATCCATCAACGCGCGCTCGCTGAGTGCCTCGGCGCGCAACAGCGCCTGATACACGAACGGCGGAAAGCCGCTGTGCTTGCGTTCCGCAAGCAATTCGTCCGCGAAGGCCCGGTAATCCTGGAGCAACAGCGCCTGATACAACGGATGTGCGGGGAACTGCGTTTGCACCAGCGCCTCGCCCGACAGGTCGGCGCGGCCGGTTCGTCCGGTCACCTGCATCAACTGCTGGAACAGCTTCTCGGCTGCACGGAAATCGGCGGAAAACAACGCGCTGTCCGGATTGACGACGGCAACCAGCGTCAGTTTCGGAAAATCGTGCCCCTTGGCGAGCATCTGGGTCCCGACCAGAATGTCGACGCGGTCGCCGTGGATATCCTCGCGCATCGCCTGCCACGAGCGCTTGCGGCGGGTGCTGTCGCGGTCGATGCGCAGGATGCGCGCGCCGGGGAAAATTCCGATAAGCGCTTCCTCGAGACGCTGGGTACCCTGCCCCAAGCCCTTCAGATCCTGATTGCCGCAGTCCGGGCACACCTGCGACAGGTGTTCTTCGTGTCCGCAGTAGTGACATCGCAACCGTTCTTTGCGCAGATGCCATACCAGACGCGCAGCGCAACGCCCGCACTGCGCAACCCAGCCGCAGGCGCCGCACACCAGCGCCGGCGCGAAGCCGCGGCGATTCAGGAACACCAGGCTCTGCTCGCCGCGCAACAGGCGTTCGCGTATTGCCTGCAACAGCGGTTCCGACATCCCGTGCGTCTGCCGTGCTGCGCGGGTTTCGATCAGCCGAATTTGCGGGGGGCTGGCGGCAGGACGAGTACTCAGGTGCAGATGGCCAAATCGCCCGCTGCGGGCGTTGTGGTAGCTCTCAAGGGCTGGCGTGGCGGAGCCCAGCACGATCGGCACGCGGCGTTGCCGCGCCATGAAAAGAGCAACATCGCGCGCCGAGTAACGCAGCCCTTCCTGTTGCTTGAAGGAAGCATCGTGCTCCTCGTCCACGATTACCAGCCCCAGTCGCGGTAGCGGCGTAAACACCGACAATCGCGTCCCGAGCACGACCTGCGTGTCGCCCGCAAACGCCGCCAACCAACGCTCACAGCGTTCACCGTCCGACAGCCCGCTATGCAGGCTGACCAGCCTTACTCCCGGGAAACGCTGTAGAAACCGCGCCTCTAGTTGCGGCGTGAGATTGATCTCGGGAACCATCAACAGAGATTGCGAACCGTGCACGATGGCAGCCTCGATCAGGCGAAAGTACACCTCGGTCTTGCCGCTGCCGGTGACGCCGTCAAGCAACCAGGGAGAGAACGTTCCGAAGGTAGCCGAGATCATCTCGACTGCGCGGCGCTGCTCGCCGGTCAGTTGGGGACCCTGCTCAGATCGGGACACCGGCGCATCCGGTATTGTGGCGGGGCGTTTCTCGACCCATCCCGCCTCCATCCACTGCTGCAGCAACGCCGGTGCCCGGGCCGAAAGCGCTCGCACCTGCGCCTGCCCAAGCGCTGCCGACGTCGACAACGCTGCCAGCAGCCTACGCTTTACCGCTGCGCCGGGCGGAAATTGATCTGCACGCAGCGCGCGCCCCGCAGAGGTGAGCGCATACTGCCATTGGCGCTTCGGTCCGCTGTAGCCGGCGCGCTTGATGAGCGACGGCAACGTGGACAACAAGGCCCGACCGAAAGGGTGATGATAGTAGTCGCTGCAGAACCGGGTCAGTGCCAGCAGATCCTCCGGCAACGGATCAAGCGGGAGGAAGCGCTCAATACGGCGCAGGCGCGCATCGGCAATCTCGGAACGATCGGCGAGTTCCACGACCACGCCCACGTCTCTGCGCCTGCCGAAGGGTACGACCACGAGCTGACCGGGAACCGGTGCGAGATCCCCCGTACGGTAATCGAAAAGCGTCTCTAGCGGGACGTCGAGTGCAATCCTGGCGATGGTCATTGAGATCCGCTACGCAAAGCACCGAGCAGAAGTTTACTGGCGGCCTCTCGCGTACTGTCTGCGGTTACGCACCTAAATCACTTGCGCGGAAGGGCTTTTTCCGAGCACGGAACGGTTGTGGATAAATCTGTTGATTAAACCGGCGGCGCGCCTCGTCTGAAATCCCGCTGAAACCTAGATCGGGCGCGGGATTCGCGCTGCAACCTCATAATTCCACATATTTTTCAAAAACTTATATAACAGCCTCGCGGAAAGCCTTACTGCGCCTGCGTTTTCGCAGGGGACCCTGCCGAATTGTGCATAAATACTGGGGTTCGGCAGGGCACCCCCTCGTAAACCTAGTGAAATTGCGGGCTTCCAGAGTGCACCGTTTCGACCAGCGCCGCGACGTGCTCCGGAGGCGTGAACTGGGACACCCCGTGGCCCAGATTGAACACATGACCGTTGCCATGGCCGAAGCCCGCAAGAATCTTGCCGACTTCGCGGCGGATGACTTCCGGCGCGGACAGCAGCACCGCCGGATCAAGGTTTCCCTGCAACGCCACGCGATCGCCTACTCGGGCCCGGGCTTTGCCGATGTCCACCGTCCAGTCCAGGCCCACCGCATCAGCACCGCAGTGCGCCAAGCTTTCCAGCCACTGCCCGCCGCCTTTGGTGAAGACGATGCGCGGCACCTGCTCGCCGTCATGCTCGCGCCGCAGTTGTGCGAACACATGCTCGATGTAGCACAGCGAGAATTCGTGAAACGCCTCGCCGGAAAGCGCCCCGCCCCAAGTATCGAACAGCATCACCGCCTGCGCACCCGACTCGATCTGCGCATTCAGGTAGGCCGCGACGGCGCGCGCATTAACGTCGAGCACATGGTGCAGCAGTTCCGGGCGCTGGTAGAGCATGCGCTTGGTCTCATGAAAATCCGACTCTCCGCGACCCTCGATCATGTAGCAGGCCAGCGTAAAGGGGCTGCCCGAGAAGCCGATCAGCGGGACTTCACCGGCGAGAGCCCTGCGGATCTGGGACACGGCATCCAGCACATAGCGCAAGTGCATGTCGGGGTCGGGAACCCTTAGATTGCGGATTTGCCGTTCGTCGCGAAGCGGCCGCTCGAAACGCGGCCCCTCGCCTTCGGCAAAGGACAATCCCAGTCCCATCGCATCGGGGATGGTGAGGATGTCGGAGAACAGGATGGCGGCGTCGAGGGGGAAGCGCGCCAACGGCTGCAGCGTGACTTCGGTGGCCAGGTCCGGGTTCTTGCACAGGTCGAGGAAGCTGCCTGCACGCGTTCTGGCCTGGTTGTACTCCGGAAGATAGCGACCGGCCTGTCGCATGATCCAGACCGGCGTATACGGCGTGGACTCGCGCAGCAGTGCGCGGATGAACGTATCGTTCTTGAGCTTGGACATCCACCTCACCCCGTCCCTCTCCCCCTGACTACCAAAAGGATTTTCGTACTTTCGACATGCACTGAGTACCCGGTCCTGTTGGTACTCAGGCGGAGAGGGTGGTGAAACCGCGTCAGTCAAGATATCGGCACCAACATACTCGGCGCACTCTCCACGCCGTCGACAGGGCGGGGACGAAGTAGATCTTTCAGCGCGGCAACACGGAGTCGCCCATCAGGAACTCGTCCACTGCGCGCGCGCACTGGCGTCCTTCGCGGATCGCCCACACCACCAGCGACTGGCCGCGACGCATGTCCCCCGCGGCAAACACCTTTGGTACCGACGTCGCGTAGGCCTTCGGGCCCTCGGTGTCGGCCTTGACGTTACTGCGAGCGTCCTTTTCGACGCCGAATTCCTCGAGCATCGACTGCAAGGGCGAAACGAAGCCCATCGCCAGCAGCACCAGATCGGCAGGCATATCGATCTGCGAGCCCGGCACCTCGTGCGGTTTGCCTTCTTTCCATTCCAGCCGAACCGCCCTCAGGGCGGTAACGCGATTGTTGCTTCCAATAAATTCCTTGGTCGCGACCGACCAGTCGCGGTTTACGCCCTCCTCGTGCGAGGAGGAGGTGCGCAGCCGCGTCGGCCAGAACGGCCACACCGGATTGCGCTCGACATCGGGTGGCATCGGTAGCAGTTCGAACTGCGTCACCGAGCGCGCGCCGTGGCGGTTGGAGGTGCCGACGCAGTCCGAGCCGGTGTCGCCGCCGCCGATGATAACGACATGCTTGTTGGTCCCCCACAGCTCGGGAACGCTCGAGTCGCCCGCAACACGCTTGTTCTGCAACGGCAGGAACTCCATCGCGAAATGAACGCCGTCGAGGCTGCGCCCCGGGATCGGCAGGTCGCGCGGCTGCTCGGCGCCGCCGGCAAGCACGACAGCATCGAACTCGGCCATCAGTTTCTCGGGAGCGATGGTTTCGCGCGCGTCGTTCACCACGCCCTTGCCGGGGGATCGCACGCCGACGAATACCCTGGGGCGGAACTCGACACCCTCGGCGCGCATCTGGTCTAGGCGCCGGTCGATCACGCTCTTGTCGAGCTTGAAGTCGGGGATTCCGTAGCGCAGCAGCCCGCCGATGCGGTCGCTTTTCTCGAATACCGTGACCTCGTGCCCGGCGCGTGCGAGCTGCTGCGCGCAAGCGAGCCCTGCGCCGCCCGAGCCGACCACCGCGATTTTTTTGCCGGTCTTGTGCGCCGCCGGTTGCGGCTTTACCCAACCTTCTTCCCACGCTTTGTCGATGATCGCGTGCTCGATCGACTTGATGCTGACGGCATCGGCGTTGATGCGCAGCACGCAGGCTTCCTCGCACGGCGCGGGGCAGATGCGACCGGTGAACTCCGGGAAATTGTTGGTCGAGTGCAGAACATCGATCGCATGCTTCCAGTTGTGCCGGTAAACCAGGTCGTTCCAGTCTGGAATGATGTTGTTGACCGGACAGCCCGACATGCAGAACGGGACGCCGCAATCCATGCAGCGCGCGCCCTGAGTCGCGGCCGCCTCGTCCGACAGGCGTGCATAGAACTCGCGGTAGTGCTTCTTGCGGGCCTCTTTGGGCTCGTGCGGCTCGTCGAGGCGCTGGTACTCCATGAAACCGGTGATCTTCCCCATTCTTCAGTCCCTTGCATCCCTACAACAGAGACACAGAGGCGCCGGGAGAACACGGGAGCCCGTGTTCTCTGCGCCTCAGTGGTGAGTTTTTACGCTGCCAGCTCGCGGCGTTTGGCCGCCAGTTCGCCCAGCGCGCGGCGATATTCGGACGGAAACACCTTGACGAACTTGGTGCGGTAAGCGGCCCAGTTGGAAAGTATTTCCCTGGCGCGTGCGCTCGCGGTATAGCCGGCATGCTTCTCGATCGCGCCCTTGAGAATCGTCTCGTCAGCCCTATTCATGTGCCATACATCCTGCGGTACCTTGGCCTCTTGCTCGGCTTCGGACAATACCGGCTCGAGCTGCACCATCGACGGGTTGCAGCGCGTCTTGAAGCTGCTGTCCTCGTCCAGCACGTACGCGATCCCGCCCGACATGCCGGCAGCGAAGTTGCGCCCGGTCATGCCGAGCACGACTACCGTGCCGCCGGTCATGTATTCGCAGCCATGATCGCCAACGCCCTCGACCACGGCGCGCGCGCCCGAGTTCCTGACGGCGAAGCGCTCGCCAGCAACACCGCGGAAATAAGCTTCGCCAGCGATCGCCCCGTAGAGCACCACGTTGCCGGTGATGATGTTCTCAGTCGGTTCGCCGCGGAACTTTGGCGAGGGCTGGACCGAGATGCGCCCACCCGACAGTCCCTTGCCGCAATAGTCATTGGTATCGCCGATGAGGTCGAGGGTGACACCCTTCGCCAGAAACGCCCCGAAGCTCTGTCCCGCAGAGCCCGCGAAGCGGATGTGTATGGTGTCGTCCGGCAAGCCGTCATGGCCATAACGCTTGGCGATTTCGCCAGAGAGCATGGTGCCAACGGTGCGGTTAATGTTGCGGATAGGCATCTCGATCGTGACCTTCTCGCCGCGTTGCAGTGCCGGCTTCGCCAACTCGATCAAGCGGTGGTCGAGCGCCTTCTCCAGTCCGTGGTACTGCTTCTCGATGTTGTAGCGCGCGACATCGGCCGGCATCTGCGGAATGCAGAAGATCTTCGAGAAGTCGAGCCCCCTCGCCTTCCAGTGCTCGATACCCTTCCTCGTGTCCAGTAGGTCGGTGCGGCCGATGAGATCGTTGAATTTCCGGATGCCGAGCTTCGCCATCAGTTCGCGCGCTTCCTCGGCGACGAAAAAGAAGTAATTGATCACGTGCTCCGGCTTGCCTTCGAACTTCCTGCGCAGCGCCGGGTCCTGCGTCGCTATCCCCACCGGACAGGTGTTGAGGTGGCATTTGCGCATCATGATGCAACCCTCGACCACCAGTGGCGCGGTGGAGAAGCCAAATCCGTCAGCTCCGAGGATGGCGCCGATCACCACATCGCGGCCAGTCTTCAACTGGCCGTCCACTTGGACTGCAATGCGGCCGCGCAGGCGATTGAGCACCAACGTCTGCTGGGTCTCGGCGAGTCCGAGTTCCCACGGGGTGCCCGCGTGCATGATTGACGACCAAGGGGAGGCGCCGGTGCCACCGTCATGGCCGGCAATAGTGACGTGATCGGCCTTCGCCTTGGACACGCCCGCGGCCACGGTGCCGACACCCACTTCTGACACGAGTTTTACGCTGATCGCAGCATCGGGATTGGCGTTTTTCAGGTCGTGAATGAGCTGCGCGATGTCTTCGATGGAGTAGATGTCGTGGTGCGGCGGCGGCGAGATCAGTTCGACTCCCGGCGTCGCGTAGCGCAGCTCGGCGATGTACGCGGACACTTTGCGGCCTGGCAGCTGCCCGCCCTCGCCGGGTTTCGCCCCCTGTGCGATCTTGATCTGCAGCATCTCGGCGGACACCAGATACTCAGCAGTGACGCCAAAACGACCAGAAGCAACCTGTTTGATCTTCGACTTGAGGGAGTCCCCCGCGGCCAACGGTATGTCGACTTCCACGCGTTCGCGGCCGAACCGCGACATCAGGCTCTCGCCGGCCTTCACCGGCGCGTAGCGCCTATAGTCCTCGCCCCCTTCGCCGGTGTTGGATTTGCCGCCGATGCGGTTCATGGCGATGGCAAGCGTGGTGTGCGCCTCCGTGGAAATCGAGCCCAGCGACATGGCGCCGGTGGCGAAGCGCTTGACGATCTCCGCCGCGGATTCGACCTCCTCGATCGCCACCGGTACGCGCCCGTCGACCTTGAACTCGAACAGCCCGCGGAGCGTCATGTGCCGCTTCGACTGATCGTTGATGATCCGCGCGTACTCCTTGTAGGTAGTATAGGAATTACTGCGTGTGGACTGCTGCAGCCTTGCGATCGCGTCCGGCGTCCACATGTGCTCTTCGCCGCGTACGCGCCAGGCGTACTCACCGCCCACATCCAGCGCGTTGCCCAGCACCGGGTCTTCGCCGAACGCGGCACGATGCTGCCGTATCGCCTCCTCGGCAACCTCGAACACGCCGATGCCCTCGACGCTGGAAGTGGTCCCGGTGAAATACTTGTCCACCAGGACTTTCGCCAAGCCTACCGCCTCGAATATCTGCGCTCCGGTATAGGACATGTACGTGGAGATGCCCATTTTCGACATGACCTTCATCAGGCCCTTGCCGAGTGCCTTGACGTAGTTCGCGACTCCCTTCTCGCCGCGGTAGGCGTCCGGGATCGATTCGTCTGCATGGAGAATGGTCTCCATCGCTAGGCAGGGATGCACCGCTTCCGCGCCGTAACCCGCGAGCAGCGCGAAGTGATGCACCTCGCGCGCGGACCCGGTTTCCATCACCAGGCCGGCGGAGGTGCGCAAGCCCTTGCCCACCAGGTGCTGGTGAATCGCGGACAGGGCCAACAGCGCAGGGATCGCGACATGCGTTGCGTCCAGTTTGCGATCCGACACAACCAGGATGGTGTAGCCGGAGCGAACCGCATCCTCGGCCTGTGCGCACAGGCTGGCCAGCCTTGCTTCGATCGCGTGGTTGCCCCAGGCGACCGGGTAGGTAATGTCGATCTCGAAGGACTTGAACTTGCCGCCGGTGTAGTAATCGATGTGTCGGATGGTCTCCATCTGGTTGAAGTCCAGTACCGGCTGGCTGACCTCGAGGCGCATCGGCGGATTCGATTCGTCGATGCCAAGCAGGTTGGGCTTGGGTCCGATGAAAGAAACGAGCGAGGTCACGAGCTCCTCGCGGATCGGGTCGATCGGCGGGTTAGTGACCTGGGCGAACAATTGCTTGAAATAGTGGTAGAGCGTCTTGTTCTTGTGGGACAGCACCGCAAGCGGCAAGTCGTTGCCCATCGAGCCGACCGCTTCTTCACCCTGCTGTGCCATCGGACTGAGGATGAACTTCAGGTCTTCCTGCGTGTAACCGAAGGCCTGCTGGCGGTCAAGCAAGGGCACCTTGCTCTGCTCCACTATCTTGGTGGAGACCGGCAGGTCGTCGAGCTTGATGCGGATGCGGTCGATCCACGCCTTGTAGGGCTTGGCGTTGGCGAGCGTGTCCTTGAGTTCCTTGTCGTCGATGATGCGGCCTGCCTCGAGATCGATCAGGAACATCTTGCCGGGTTGCAACCGCCACTTCTTGATGATCTTCTCCTCGGGCACGGGCAGCACGCCGGTTTCGGAAGCCATCACCACCATGTCGTCGCTGGTTACCAGGTAGCGCGCCGGCCGCAAGCCGTTGCGGTCGAGCGTGGCGCCAATCTGGCGGCCGTCGGTGAACGCCACCGCCGCCGGACCATCCCAAGGCTCCATCATCGGGGCGTGGTACTCGTAGAACGCGCGCCGGCTCGGGTCCATGTGGGCGTGCTTCTCCCACGCCTCCGGAATCAGCAGCATCATCGCGTGCGCGATCGAATAGCCACCCATGGTGAGCAGCTCGAGTGCGTTGTCGAACGAAGCGGAGTCGGACTGGCCGTCATAGATCAACGGCCAGAGCTTGTCGAGATCACGCCCGAGAATCGGGCTGGAGATGGCGCCCTGACGCGCGCGGATCCAGTTGACGTTGCCGCGCAGGGTATTGATCTCGCCGTTGTGGGCGATCATCCGGAACGGATGCGCCAGATCCCAGGTCGGGAATGTATTGGTCGAGAAGCGCTGGTGCACTAGCGCCAGCGCGGAAACGACGCGCGCATCCTGCAGGTCCTTGTAGTAGCTGCCGACCTGCCCCGCTAGCAGCATGCCTTTGTAAAGGACGGTTCGGGCCGACATCGAGGGCACGTAGAACTCTTTGCCGTGCTCGAGCTTGAGCGCCTGGATGGCGTGCCCCGAAACCTTGCGGATGATGTAGAGCTTTCGCTCGAGCGCGTCGGTGACGGTAACGCCTGCGCCACGGCCGATAAACACCTGGCGGATGACCGGCTCGATTCTCTTGACCGATTCGCCGAGGCTGGAACCGTCGCGCGGTACGTCGCGCCAGCCGAGCAGTACCTGACCCTCGTCCTTGATGGCGCGCTCGATCTCGTACTCGCAAGCAAGCCGCGAGGCCGGTTCCTGCGGAAGGAATACCATGCCTACGCCGTATTCTCCGGGCGGCGGCAGTTTGATCCCCTGCTTGGCCAGTTCCTCGCGGAAGAACGGGTCCGGGATCTGGATAAGAATGCCGGCGCCGTCGCCGGCCTTGGGATCCGCACCTACCGCGCCGCGGTGGGTCAGATTCTTCAGAATTTGCAGGCCCTGCTCGATGATCGTGTGACTCTTCGCGCCTTTGATGTGCGCAATGAACCCCACCCCGCAGGCGTCGTGTTCGTTTGCGGGGTCGTAAAGTCCCTGTCGCGCAGGCAAAGCCGGATTGGTCATGTCTCACCTCTGTACTACTTCAGTTGGCGCCCGCGCCGTCGCCCCAGACCGGCAGCCTGGGTGGACAACGACGGAACGCGCAAAAATTCAAGCGAGCCGTAAATGTTACCGCGATTGCAGCCGACCTATCAATAAACGCGGCAAAAGCCGGGCCGTTGCCCCCTAAGGCGGGCCGTTCAGGACTCCTCGACGGCGAACAGGCGCCGGTGCTCGCGGATCGCGTAGCGGTCGGTCATCCCGGCAACGTAATCGGCGATCGCCCTGGGCAGATCCGCCTCGGCACGGGACTGGAATTCCGGGGGCAGGAGACGCGGGTCGGCCATGAAGGCCTGAAACAGGTCGCGGACGATGCGCTTGGCCTTGTTGCTCATGCGCGCAACCCGGTAGTGCTGATACAGATGTTTCCTGAGAAATTTCTTGAGTTCGTGCTGCTCTTCGCGGATCGCAGGACTGAACGCGATCAGCGGCGGCGCCAGCCGCACCTGGTCTACGCTGTCCGGACGATGCTCGGCGATCAGGGCTCGACTTCGCTCTGTCAGATCCGAGACCAGCGTATTGATCATGCGACGAACGGTCTCGTGGATCAGCCGCCGGTCCACCAGTTCCGGGTACTGTCCGCGCACGGCATCGAGGTGGCGCGCAAAGATACGCACTGAGGACAGCTGATCGACCGAAATCAGCGCGGAACGCAGGCCGTCGTCGACGTCGTGATTGTTGTAGGCGATCTCGTCGGCGAGGTTGGCAAGCTGAGCCTCCATGGACGGCCGCTGGTTCTTCAGAAACCGCTCCCCGACCCCGCCCAGCTTCTCGGCGTTCTTGATCGAGCAGTGCTTGAGGATGCCTTCGCGGGTCTCGAAACACAGATTCAGACCGTCGAACGCGCCGTAACGCTGTTCCAGCAGGTCGACCACCCGCAACGACTGCAGGTTGTGCTCGAAGCCACCGTATTCTTTCATGCACTCGTTGAGCGCGTCCTGGCCGGCGTGTCCGAACGGCGTGTGGCCGAGGTCGTGCGCCAGCGAAATCGCCTCGACCAGATCCTCGTTCAGCCCGAGGTTGCGCGCCACCGAACGGCCGATCTGCGCCACTTCGATACTGTGTGTCAGCCGCGTGCGAAACAGGTCGCCTTCATGGTTGACGAAAACCTGCGTTTTGTACTCGAGCCGTCGGAAGGCGGCGGAATGGATGATGCGATCGCGGTCGCGCTGAAATTCTGTTCGCCCGGTCGGAGCGGGCTCCGCAATGCGTCGGCCGCGCGAGGCTGCAGGATCGGAGCCGTAGGCTGCCAGCTCACGCATGCGCCGCGGCTCCCGTAAGAACCTGGCGCAGGTCCTCGGGGTGGAAATCAGACGTAACAAATGCCTCGCCAAGCGCTCTGAGCAGCACCAGACGCAGCTTGCCGTCCTGTACTTTCTTGTCGTGACCCATCAGCTCCAGGTAACGGGCTACGCCCAGGTCGGGCGCCTCGGTCGGCAGGCCGGCCCGGCTCATGAGCCGGGCCACTCGTTCGACCTCCGCAGAGTTGAGCAGGCCCATGCGCTCGGAGAGCCGGGCGGCGAGGATGATTCCGGCAGCAACCGCTTCGCCGTGCAACCAGGTACCGAATCCCAAGCCGGCTTCGATCGCATGGCCGAAGGTATGTCCGAGGTTGAGCAGCGCGCGCGCGCCGGCTTCGCGCTCGTCCGCCGCAACCACCCGAGCCTTGTTCTCGCAGGAACGGGCAACCGCATAGGCGAGGGCGTCAACATCGTGCACGCGCAGCTTTTCCATATTGACCTCCAGCCACGACAGGAAGGGGGCATCCATGATCAAACCATACTTGATCACTTCGGCAAGGCCTGCCGAGAGCTCGCGCGCCGGCAACGTATCCAGAGTCGCGATATCGGCGACCACCAGGCGCGGCTGGTGGAAGGCGCCGATCATATTTTTGCCGCGCGGATGGTTGATCGCGGTCTTGCCGCCCACAGAGGAATCGACCTGGGCGAGCAGAGTGGTAGGCATCTGAATGAATGGCAAGCCGCGCTGGTAGGTTGCAGCGGCAAAACCGGCGAGATCACCCACCACGCCGCCCCCCAGCGCGATGATGGTGGTCCTGCGTTCGCAGCGATGCGTCAGCAGCAGATCGAAAATGGTATTCAGCGTTTGCCAGTTCTTGTGATCTTCGCCGTCGGGAACGACGATCGGCACGACCTCGACTGCGGCGTTGCCGAGCGCCGAGGTCAGCGGTTCCACGTACAGCGGGGCAATCGTCGAATTAGTGACGATCACGACTTTGCGCTGCCCCAGATGCGGCAGCAGAAGCTCGGTGCGTGCGAGCAACCCCCTGTCGATGTAAATCGGGTAGGAACGCTCGCCTAGCCCGACCGTTATGGTTCGCATTGGATGCTAGACCTACGGCGCCTGAGTCCGCTGCTCGGACCGCGTTTCGAGCAGGAGCTGACACAGCCGGTTGACGAGCGAGGTAAGGCTCTGGTTTCCGGTGTCGACGGTGAGGTGCGCGACCTCGCGATAGAGCGGATCGCGTTTCTCGTAAAGTTCTGTGAGTCGCACTCGCGGATCCGTCGCCTGCAGAAGCGGGCGGTTCTTATCGTGGCGAGTGCGGTTGAGCAGGTCTCTGACGGAGGCACGCAGGTACACCACCATGCCCCTGGTCCTCATCCTCTCGCGGTTTTTCTCGCTCAATACCGCACCGCCGCCGGTGGCAAGCACGATGTCACACAGCGCCGTGAGTTCGTCCACCACCGCAGATTCGCGGACGCGAAAACCGGCCTCGCCCTCGATCTCGAAGATCACCGGTATCTTCACGCCGGTGCGATCTTCGATGACATGATCCGAGTCGTAGAATGTTTTCTGCAGGCGTTTCGCCAGGACCCGGCCGACCGAGGTCTTGCCCGCACCCATCATTCCGACCAGGAAGATGCTGCCCGGCAGGTCGACCCGCGCTTGCATTTGATTTTCCAGGGTTGCCTCGTGCATACGGCCATTCTAGCGAAACCGGTCGTGCACGGTCAGACCGCTAAAAACAGAACGGCCGCAAACGATGCGGCCGTTCCGGGAGAGCGTTGGGTTCAGCGGACGGTCAGCGTGTCCTTGACCACCCTGGGCGTCACGAAAATCAACAGTTCGCGCTTATCGTTGCGCCGCAGGTCCTGGCGGAACAGGATGCCGATGACCGGTATGTCGCCCAGCATCGGCACCTTGGTCCTGGTGCTGGACTCCTCCTGTTCGAAGATGCCGCCGATGCCGACCGTGCCGCCGCTATCCACCAGCACTTCGGTGGAAATCTGCTTGGTGTCGATCGACGGACCGGCGCTGGTGTTGGCACCGACGCTGTCCTTGTTAACGTGCAATTTCATGATGATGTTGTCGTTGGGCGTGATCTGCGGCTTCACCTTCAGGCTCAGCGTGGCCTTACGGAACGACACGCTGGTCGCGCCGCTGCTCGTCGCCTGCTGGTACGGAATTTCGGTGCCCTGCTCTATAGTGGCCTCCACGTTGTCCGCCGTGATGACCCGCGGGCTGGAGATGATTTTGCCCTTGCCGTCCGCCTGCAGGGCGGTGATCTCGAGGTTGAGGAATTTCGACATCGCGTCATTCATCAGGATTAGCGAGAATTGCCCCGGCAGCACGCCGCCGAGACCCGGCGCCGGCATGTTGGTGGAAAGCCCGTCGGTGAAGAAATCAGGTGTGCCGGAAATCTGACCGGTCAAGGCGCCGGTACTCGCCAAGCCGCCGCCGGCGGTGATCCGGTGCGTGCCGCCGATCCGTTCGCCGCGGCCGGTCGCATCGACGAATCCCAGCCTGGCCCCGAGGTTGCGGCTGAAGGTATCGCTGGCCTCGACGATGCGCGCCTCGATCAGGACCTGGCGTACGGCAACGTCGATCTGCTTGAGCAGCCGGCGGACGTCATCAAGCTTGTCCACGATATCCTGCACGAAAATCGTGTTGGTCCGCGGATCCACGACCGCGCTGCCACGCTTGGAAAGGAGCTTCTGGTCCGACGCCGTGATGATCTTCTGAATGTCCTCGGCACGCTGGTAGTTGAGCTGAAAGCTTTCGGTACGCAGCGGCTCGAGGTCCGCGATCTGTTGCCGCGCTTCCAACGCAAGCTTCTCCTTGGTCGCAAGTTCGTCGCGTGGCGCGATCCAGACGACGTTGCCGGTCTTGCGCATGTCCAGCCCCTTCGCCTGGAGAATGATGTCCAGCGCCTGGTCCCACGGGACATCTTTCAAGCGCAACGTCAGGTTTCCGCTCACCGTGTCGCTGGTAATGATGTTGAGGCTGGTGAAATCCGCGATCACCTGCAGCACCGCACGCACTTCGATGTTCTGGAAGTTCAGCGACAGTTTCTCGCCGGTATAGCCTTTACCTTCCTTAGGCCGGCCGGCTTCCTCGATCACCGGCTTGATTTCGATGATGAAGCGCTTGTCGGTCTGATACGCCGACTGCTCCCAGCGCCCCTTCGGGGTGACGGTGATGCGGGTGTTGTTGCCCTGACGGGTAACCTCGAAAAAATCGACCTGGGTGCCGAAGTCGGTGACGTCGAAGCGGCGCTCCAGCGCCGGCGGCAGCATGGTCTGAAGAAAGTCCACCAGAACCGTGCGGCCTTGCTGGCGCAGATCGATACCGGTGGCCGTATCGGAGAGGTCGACGACGATCTGCGCCTCGCCATTCTTGCCGCGGCGGAAATCGACGTCCTGGACGCTGTGCTGGTCGCCGCTGGATTTGGACTCGGCGAACTGCGTGGTCGCCGCCGCGGCGGAAGTTGCGCCTCCACCCTGCAGAGTCACCACGACGGTATTGCCTTCCACCGTGGTGTCGTACTTGAGCATCTTGGCAAGGTTGAACACCACCCGCGTCCGCCCTCCCGACTGGCCGAACCGTATCGTGCGCAGGTCGCCCTGGTTGACGTCCTGAGTGCTCTTGCCGAGACCGTTTGCCGTATTGGGAAAATCGAGCGCTACCCGGGGCGGATTATTCACGGTGAAGGCCGCGGGAGGATTCGGCATGGCCTCCTTGAGGCCAAGCCTGACGGTAACCGTCCCGGCCTGTGTGGAAACGTCGATCGACTGAATGACGTTGCCGGTACCGCCGTTGCCCGTCTTGGAGTCCTGGCCGTGCGCCGCTAAACTGCTCAGTACCAGTAGCAGCCCTATCGGGGCGGCGACCATATGAACCAAACGACCGACGCGTTTCATATTCGCATGCTCCTTGTTTATTGCTCGAGCAGCTGCAAACTGCTGGTGCGCTCTGTCCAAGAACCCGACGAAGGATCCTGGATGACCTCCTTGAGGGTCACAGCGGAATCGCTGACAGTGGTGATGACGCCGAAGTTCTGCCCGACGTAGTTGCCGGCCTTGACACGGTAAAGACTCTTGTCCGGCGTCTTGATTAACGCATATTGGACCCGCTTCTGCTCAAGCGTACCGACCATCTGCAGGCTCTCAAGGGGGAATGCCTCGAGCGCCTCCTTGCGGCGGTTCAGGTCCGGCTGCGGCCCGCCGCCGGGGGTGCGGCTATCGACGACCGTCGTGCGCGGCTTGAAAGGATCGGGCAGGTCGAACGCGCTGTAAGCAAAGGGCTCGAATTGCTTGACTTCCGGTATCGGCTCGACCCGGCCGCGCAATCCTTCTCCGGATTCCTTGACGAACTGCTTGAGATCGGAAAACTCATCCCTGCCGCAACCGGTGACCAGCAACGCGGCAACCGCCAAGCCAATCAGAGAACGCCTCACTTTGCGCCGCCTCTCTGCGCGGCAGCGGCATCACGGGCGGCCTTGCGTTGCGCCGCGGTCTCGCTCTCGTCCAGATAGCGGAAGGTCTTGGCTACGGCGTCCAGCACCAGATCGCCGGCCTGGTTGGGGGTCAACGCGATGTCGTTCAGGGTCACGATCCGCGACAATTGGGAAACGTCGCTCGCGAACGCGCCGATATCGTGGTATTTCCCGGTGAGTTTGATGGTGATCGGCAGTTCCGCGTAGAACTCCGACATGTTTTCCTTCTGAGCCGGA
>DASQOP010000175.1:0-24831 GCA_035644415.1 Burkholderiales bacterium | reverse complement strand
CAGGGTCAATTCAATGTGCCCCTTGATCCGGTAGGTTCCGGTCAGGATGGTCACTTTGGTCTTGTTCTCGCCAGCCATAGACACGCTCCTCGGTCAATCTGCAATTCTCAGTCACGGCAACGGGCTTGAGCCCCGAATATTTACGCAAGTATGCCCGTTTGGCAACGCCAGCTGTTGTCCGTCCTCATTCGTCTACAATCTGCGTGTCTAGCGTCCTGTTCCGCTAATTCGCGGCTGAAAACCCGGCGAGAATCGGCGCCATGCAGTGTTACCAGTCCTCGCCGTGCGTGTCGGAGCGCGGAAGAGGGGCCCCTCCGGGGATCTGACCGCGGAGACACGAGTCAGGCCGGTGCTCAACACGCTATTGGCCGGTTGCACGGTCGCATCCCCGCAAGCGGGGCCCTGCTCCACGTTCCACCGGCCCCCGCCACTGTCGAGGACTCGCGCCTTGCCTGACACCGATTTCGCGGGTTTTCCGATCAATGATGGATTGTTGCCAAATGGATATGGGGTCTGCGCTCCAAGGTTCGCAAGTTGTCCCACGAATCAGCGGAACAGGACACTTGTTTCGCGCTTCGTAAGCGCTGATGGACCCTCCTTGAACATCCTCGCCCTCGACACTTCGACGGAATACTGCTCGGTCGCGCTGCTGCATGACGGAAAGCTCACTTTCCGCGAAGAACTCGCTGGACAGACGCACTCGGAACTGATTCTGGCGATGATTGACGCGCTGTTGCGCACATCGAATCTTGGGTTGGCGCATCTGCATGGCATCGCCTTCGGCGCCGGACCGGGATCGTTCACCGGCCTGCGCATCGCCTGCGGAGTTGCGCAGGGCCTGGCTTTCGGTGCGGGGCTTCCTGTTGTGCCGGTCGGAACGCTGCTAGCGCTGGCAGAGGCCGCCGGCGCACCGAGGGTGGTGGCCTGCCTCGATGCGCGCATGGGAGAGATTTATCATGCCGCCTACCAGCGCAACGGCGCGGGATGGAGCGAAACGGTGATGCCCAACGTATGCAAGGCCGACGCAGCGCCGGCACTGGAGGGCAGGGACTGGGTGGGTTGCGGCAGCGCTTTCGCGGTGTACGGCGATGCCTTGGCTGCGCGCTATCATGGCCAGCTTGCGCGCGTGCAGTCGCAGGCCTTTCCGCACGCCCGGGAGGTCGCGCAGCTGGCGTTGCCGGTCCTTGCCGCCGGCCACGGTGTTCCGGCAGAACAGGCGGTACCGCTCTATGTGCGCGACAAGGTCGCCCGTAAAATGCACGAACAACCATGAGTGCCCAGCTTGACAGCCTGCCGAAACTGCGCCCTATGCGCGCCTCCGATCTCGATCGGATCATGGAGATCGAGCCGGTCATCTATACGCACCCGTGGACGCGGGGCAATTTCGACGATTCGATACGAGTCGGCTACAGCTGCTGGGTGATCGACTGCAGCGCGGTGGTGGTCGGCTACGGTGTGCTCATGATCGGCGTCAGGGAGGCGCATCTACTCAACCTGAGCGTCGCGCCGAACTGGCAGGGGCGCGGGCTGGGCCGCTCGCTGCTGGAGCATTTCGTGCGCATTGGCCGCGACAGCGACGCACAACAGATGTTCCTGGAAGTACGACCTTCCAATGCATCGGCGCGGCGACTGTACGCGGATTTCGGCTTTCGCGACATCAGCGTTCGCCGCGGCTATTACCCGGTAGCTGGCGGGCGCGAGGATGCGATCCTGATGGGACTGATGCTGTGAGCCGCCGGGCGCTGGTCCTCACCGAACTGGGACTCACGCCTTTGTGGGTGCTTAGGCGCGCGGCGACGGCTGAGGGGGAAACGGACGCGGTTCAAAACGCCGTGACCCGCGATCTGCCACCGCTGCCAACGGCGCAACTGCTCCCCGCAGATGACCGCGGCGCGCAAGTCGGGGCGATGAACTGGCAACAGCTCAAGTCCGCGGTTGCCGCCTGTACCTCATGCGTTCTGCACAAGCAGCGGCGCCAGGCCGTGTTCGGAGTGGGCGACGAGCGCGCCGAATGGCTGTTCGTCGGCGAAGGTCCCGGCGCCGAAGAAGATGCGCGCGGAGAGCCCTTCGTCGGTCAGGCTGGCAAGCTGCTGGACAACATGCTCGCCGCGATCGAATTGAAGCGCGGCGACAACGTCTACATCGCCAACGTCGTCAAGTGCCGGCCTCCGGGCAATCGCACCCCCGAGCCCGCCGAGGCCAATGCCTGCGAACCCTACCTCGCACGCCAGATCGCGCTCATCAAGCCGCGTCTGATCATCGCGCTTGGCAAGATCGCGGCGCAGAACCTGCTGGGCACCGAAGCGACCATTGCCAGCCTGCGCGGCCGTGCGCACGCTTATCGCGGCACGCCCTTGATCGTGACCTACCATCCAGCCTACCTGCTGCGCAACCTCACCGACAAGGCCAAGGCCTGGGAAGACCTATGCTTCGCGGTGCACACCATGAAAGCGTTGAAACAGGGCGGCAGCACCCCCAATTGATCGTTGTCGCCTCCAACCGGGAGAATTTGATGAAACGTTTTCTTGCCCTGCCGTTCCTGCTGGTTATTTCGTTCGGTCTCGCCGGCTGCGGCTACAACACGCTGCAAACCCGCGACGAGCAGATCAAGGCGGCGTGGGCGGAAGTGCTCAACCAGTACCAGCGCCGCGCCGATCTGGTGCCGAATCTGGTGAATACCGTGAAGGGTTTCGCCGCGCAGGAGAAGGATGTGCTGCTGGGCGTGACCAATGCCCGGGCCCGCGTTGGGAGCATGCAGGCTACTCCGGAACTGGTCAACGATCCGGAGGCTTTCTCCAAGTTCATCGCCGCGCAGGGGGCGATGACCTCGGCACTGTCGCGGCTGTTGCTGGTGGCGGAGAACTATCCGCAACTGAAATCCGATGCCAATTTCCGCGACCTGCAAGCGCAACTCGAAGGTACCGAGAACCGCATCGCCGTGGCACGCCAGCGTTACATCCGGGCGGTGCAGGACTACAACGTCACCGTGCGTTCCTTCCCCAGCAACTTGACGGCGATGCTGTTCGGCTACAAGGTCAAGCCGACTTTCACGGTCGAAAACGAACAAGTGATCTCCAAGCCTCCGACGGTGGATTTCTCCAAGCCCGAACCGGCGCAGAACAAGTGACGAAATGATGCTGCTGATGCGCGCCGTAGCGGCGGCCGCGCTGCTGCTTGCCTTCTGTGCCGTGGCGGAAGACGCGTCAATTCCGCCTCTGACCGGGCGCGTGGTGGACCTGAATAGCACGCTGAGCGCCGAACAGAAGCGTGAACTGGAAGCGAGCCTGGAAGCGTTCGAAAAGCGCAAGGGCAGCCAGATCGCGGTACTGATCACCGGAACAACCTTTCCCGAGCCGATAGAATCATTTGCCATGCGTGTGGCGGAGGCATGGAAGATCGGCCGCAAGGGCGTGGACGATGGCATCGTCGTGGTCATCGCGAAGAGCGACCAGGCGATGCGCATCGAAGTCGGTTATGGATTGGAAGGCGCAGTGCCTGATGCCGTCGCCAAACGCCTGATCGAGGAAGAATTCATCCCCAAATTTCGCGAGGGCGATTTTTATGGGGGCTTGCGCGCGGGGCTTGATCGCCTGGTGCGAGTCATCGACGGCGAGCCGCTGCCTGCGCCGAAGCAGGAAGCTGGTCGTGGCAGCGAGCCGCGCTCGATCGAGGCCTATTTCGTCCTGTTCATGGCAATCGTAATCGCGGTTGGCGGCTTGTTGCGAACGCTGTTCGGGCGGCTGCCCGCGGCGACGATCGTCGGCGCCGGTACCGGCTTGCTCGCCTGGCTGATCGTCGCGCCGGTGGTGGTCGCGTTACTGGTGGGCATCGTCGGCTTTATTTTTACGCTGGCTGGCGGCGGGCATCGCGGCGGATGGGGCGGCGGGGTGGGAGGTGGCTTCGGGGGCGGGGGTTTCGGCGGGGGCGGATTCAGCGGCGGCGGCGGCGGGTTTGGCGGCGGTGGTGCTTCGGGGCGCTGGTGAAATGAAACTCGCGCGCATGTTGCGTCACCTGACGATGCCGCACTGGCGGGCGCGCCAGCTATTGCCGAGGGGAGCACTGCTGCGAATCGAGCATGCCATTGGCGAATCGGAGTCGCGCCGCTCCGGACAAATCCGGTTTGCCGTCGAAAACGCGCTCGATCTCCATGCCTTGCTTCGCGGTCAATCAGCGCGCGAGCGCGCCATCGAAGTGTTTGCGGCGTTGCGAGTCTGGGACACCGAACACAACGACGGCGTGCTCATTTACCTGTTGCTTGCCGACCGTGACGTCGAGATCGTCGCCGACCGCGGCATTCATCCGAAAGTCGGCAGCCAGGGCTGGGAGGATATCTGCCGTGAGATGGAGGCTGCGTTCCGGGTCGGCCGTTTCGAGTACGGCGTGCTTGACGGAATCGAGCGGGTTGCGCGTCACCTGCAGACGCATTTTCCACGCAACGTACCGGGGCCGAACGAGCTTCCGGACCGACCGGTTGTGCTCTGAGACGGGTCGTCGCGGGTGATTCAGCACCTTGTCGAGCACTACGGTTACCTGGCGGTGTTTGTGGGAGCGCTGCTGGAAGGAGAAACCGTTCTGGTCATGGGCGGCTTCGCCGCTCATCGCGGGCTGCTGGAGTTGCCGTGGGTGCTGGCGCTAGCAGCTGTCGGCGGCTTCCTCGGCGACCAGTTCTTCTTCTTCATGGGCCGGCGGCACGGCCGGGCGATGCTGTCGCGTTTCCCTTCACTGGTGCAATCGAGTACGCGAGTGCAGTCGTTGTTGACGCGTTACGACGCCGCCGCGATTTTTTCCGTGCGTTTTATCTACGGATTGCGGATTGCCGGCCCCGTGCTGATCGGGATGAGCGGCGTACGCCCGTGGCGCTTTGTCTGTTTCAACCTGCTGGGTGCAGGCGCCTGGGCGGCCGCGATCGGCGGTGCAGGCTATCTGTTCGGTACCGCCATGGAGGCCTTCCTTAGCGACCTGCGGCGCTACGAAGCGGTGATTCTGATCCTGATTGCCGTGTGCGGCGGGGCATTGTGGCTGTGGGCACTTCTGCGCAAGCGCCGATCGCGCTGAGCCAATTGCTCTGAACTACTGCGGATCCTGATCGTGCCAGTGCTTGATGGTTATCCAGGCCATCGTTGTCGTGATAAACAAACCAAACGCCACGATCATCGAGTTCATCGATAGCTCGGATTTGATCATCAGCGCATAGATGCCGAGCAGCAGCAGGATCGAAAGGTTCTCGTTGAAATTCTGCACCGCGATCGAGTGCCCTGCGCCCATCAGCAGGTGGCCCCGGTGCTGTAACAGCGCGTTCATCGGCACGACGAAGTAACCGCCCATGGCGCCGACCAGCACCAGCAGCCCGATCGCGACCCGCCAGTCGGTGACGAACATCATCGACACCACCACCAGGCCCATGGCGATTCCCACCGGCAGCACCCGCACCGCGCGTTGCAGGCTCACGTATTTGGCGGCCAGTATGGAGCCGAGCGCGATTCCGATGGCGACGACCGCGGTAAGCTGGGTGGCTCTCTTGAGGTCGAACTTCAGGGCCAGCGCAGCCCAGGTGAGCACGATCAGCCGCAATGTCGCCCCCGCGCCCCAGAACAGCGTAGTCACCGCCAGCGAAACCTGTCCGAGCGGATCGCGCCACAACAAGCTGAGGCTGTGCCAGAAGTCTTGCAGGATGAACAACGGATTGCGCTTGGGCAGCCGGTGATCGATCGCGACCTTTGGAATGTACAGGTTGATGATCGCCGCGACGAAATAAAGCGTCAGAATGCAGACGATGGCGACTTCGGGCGCGGTGTCTATCCACAGATCCACTCCTGGAAGCTCCCCGTGCTTGAGCACATAGTCGGCAAACTCCGGCCCGAGCATAATGCCGCCGAGGATTGCGCCGAGGATGATGGCGGCAACGGTCAGGCCCTCCATCCAGCCGTTGGCGAACACCAGTCTCTGATGCGGCAGATATTCGGTGAGGATGCCGTACTTTGCCGGCGAGTACATCGCCGCACCGACCCCGACGATGCCATAGGCGAACAGCGGATGCATGCCCAGCAGCATGGCCAGGCAGCCGGCAAGCTTGACCGCATTGGCCACGAACATGACACGGCCTTTGGGGAGCGAATCGGCGAAGGGACCGACGAAGGGAGCCAGCACGATATAGGCAAACACGAAAAACTGCTGCAGCACCGGCGTCTGCCACGCCGGCGCATGCAGCGACGCAAGCAGCGCGATGGCGGCGAACAACAGCGCGTTATCCGCGAGCGCGGAGAAAAACTGGGCGGCCAGAATGGTGTAGAACCCGCGATTCATGAGGTCGGGGAGGCAGAGGGCGCTGTTTCCTGGATTCTGTCGGAGCGTAACCGGTAATGGCAGGCCGGCGGCTTTATACCATAGAAGTGCGGGCAATCCCTCGAAGCCGGACGCCGACTCGATTTGTTCGTTGCCGACGGCTAAGCGCATAGAATAGCGGCAGTTCGGCCCCTTTTCCTGCCTCTACAACAACAAATTCCATGGCCCGCCCGATCCAGGCCTCGTTCGATCTCGCCGCGCTCAGGAGCAACTTCGCCATCGCCCGGCGCCTGGCCGGCGTGGCCAAAGTGATGGCGGTGGTCAAGGCCAACGCCTATGGGCACGGATTACTGCGTGTTACACGTGCGCTCGCCGATGCCGATGGATTTGCGCTGCTGGAACTCGATGACGCGGTGCGGCTGCGCGACGCCGGCTATCGCCAGCGCATCCTGCTGCTGGAAGGTTTTTTCCGGGCCGACGAACTGCCGGTGATCCTGCACCAGAGGTTTTCCGTGGTGATTCACAACGACGAGCAGATGGCGATGCTTGGGAAATTGCACGGTGACGGAAAGCTCGAAGTGTTCGTCAAATTCAATACTGGCATGAACCGGCTCGGCTTCCCGGCCGCCGGCGCCGGTCGCGTGCTCGAACAATTGAAAACGCTGCCGTGCGTCGGTGAAGTGGTCCTGACCACCCACTTTTCCGACGCCGAGGGCGTCAGCGGAATCGAATGGCAGATGCGGGAATTCGAGCGCCATGTCGCGCGTGCGGACTATGCGCGCTCGCTCGCCAATTCGGCGGCGCTGTTGCGTTTCCCGGAGGCGCGCGGCGAGTGGGTGCGCCCGGGCATCATGCTCTACGGCGCAAGCCCGCTCGAGGACCGCAGGGCGGCGCAGATCGGCCTTAGGCCGGCGATGTCGCTTACCAGCGAGATCATCGGCATCCAGAACCTGAAGCGCGGAGACACGGTGGGCTACGGCAGTCTGTTCACCGCTCACCGGGAAACGCGCATCGGCGTGGTCGCCTGCGGTTATGCCGACGGGTATCCGCGCCATGCCTACAACGGCACGCCGGTGGTGGTCGATGGGGTGCGGGTGCCGATGGTCGGGCGGGTTTCGATGGACATGCTGTGCGTGGACTTGAGCGATATTCCGCGGGCGGGAATAGGCAGCCCGGTGACGCTGTGGGGAGCGGGGCTGCCGGTGGAGGAAGTGGCGGCAGCTGCCGGCACGGTGAGCTACGAGTTGCTGTGTGCGCTGGCGCGGCGCGTCCCGGTCGAGGAGCACCGCGGAGACTGACGCGATGGCCAAGGCGAAGACCGTTTACGCCTGCACCGAGTGCGGCGGGCAGACGCTCAAATGGCAGGGGCAATGCCCGCATTGCAGCGCCTGGAACACCCTGGTGGAAACCATCGCGGAAAAAGCCTCGTCGCGCTTCCAGGCACTGGCGCAGTCGAGCAAACTGCAAAAACTCGCCGACATCGAGGCGCAGGAGGAGCCGCGCCGGCCAACCGGGATCGGCGAACTCGACCGCGTGCTCGGAGGCGGCCTGGTGCACGGAGCGGTGGTGCTGCTGGGCGGCGATCCCGGGATCGGCAAATCCACGCTGCTGCTGCAGGCGTTGTCGCTCATGGGCGGCTCGTGCAACGCGGTGTACGTCAGCGGCGAGGAATCGGTCCAGCAGATCGCCCTGCGCGCCAAGCGCCTTGCGGGCGGTGCCGAGACGCTCAATCTGCTGGCCGAAATCCAGCTGGAAAAAGTGCTGTCGGTGCTGGCGGCGCAGAAGCCGGATGTGGCGGTGATCGACTCGATTCAGACCATTTATTCCGAAGCGTTGCAGTCGGCGCCGGGCAGCGTCGCGCAAGTGCGCGAATGCGCCGCGCAACTCACCCGCTATGCCAAGACTTCCGGCGCCACGCTGTTGCTGGTCGGGCACGTCACCAAGGAAGGGGCGCTCGCCGGACCGCGCGTGCTGGAGCACATGGTAGATGCGGTGCTGTACTTCGAGGGCGACGCGCATTCGGCCTTTCGGCTGGTGCGGGCGACCAAGAACCGCTTCGGCGCGGTCAACGAACTCGGGGTGTTTGCCATGACCGACCGGGGCCTGCGCGGCGTGTCCAATCCCTCGGCGCTATTCCTGTCCCAACACGGCACCCCGGTGGCGGGTTCCTGCGTGATGGTGACCCAGGAAGGCACGCGGCCGCTGCTGGTGGAGGTTCAGGCGCTGGTGGACGAAGCGCACGCGCCGAACCCGCGGCGGCTGAGCGTCGGACTGGAACAAAACCGGCTGGCGATGCTGCTCGCGGTACTGCACCGCCACGCCGGCATTGCGGCTTTCGACCAGGACGTGTTCGTCAACGCCGTGGGCGGAGTGAAAATCGACGAGCCGGCGGCCGATTTGCCGGTGCTGCTGGCAATCGTGTCGTCGCTGCGGAACAAGCCGCTTCCGGAAAAGCTGGTCGCGTTCGGAGAGATCGGCCTCGCCGGGGAGGTGCGGCCGGTGCAGCGCGGGCAGGAGCGATTGCGTGAAGCCGCCAAGCTTGGGTTCAGGACCGCAATCATTCCCAAGGCGAACGCGCCGAGGACGGCGATCGAAGGAATCGAAGTGGTGACGGTGGATCGGGTCGAGGAAGCGGTGGCAAGATCTCGGTGACGGGTGATGCAGTGATTCAGTGATCAGGTGATTGAGTGATTGAGTGAGTTCAAAGGTCTGGTCACTGAATCACTGAATCACTGAATCACTGAATCACTGAATCACTGAATCACTGAATCACTCAATCACACGAAGTACCTCAATGCAGCAAGAACAGCGCGGCCGCGGCAAGCGCCAGCAGCGCGCTGCCTATCCACACCACCTTGAGGTTGGCGCTGGCGGACTGGCCGCCGCTGCCCACCGATCGAATCAGGCTGCCGGATCGCTGCCAGGTCATGCTGGCGGACAACGGGGAGGTCGCCGGTGCAGCCGCGCGCTTGGCCTGCGACAGCGCCTTGAGCCGCGCGATTTTCTGTGTCTCGGAGAACTCGTCCAGCTCTTTCTCCATCCCGGTCAGCGCCGCCAGCCGCATGGTGGCATCGAAGGAATCGAACGCCTTCGACAAGCCCAGCGCCGGCTGCGTGGTTTCCGAGGCGGAGGGGTCCGGTTGCTCTTCGCCGGACTGTTGCTCCTGCTGCGCGCCGGCAGTGCCGAGGATACGCGCGGCCCTGTCTTGCTGGCGGGTGAGCGCAGATTCGGGCAGCACAAAGGGCCCGCCTTCGACCGGACCTGAGACCACCTCCGGCGTCGCGGACGCGCCGATCAGCGTCGCCATGGCCTCGCGCAGATCGTGGGCGAGGTCGTTGGCCTTCTGGTAACGGTCGTCGAGATTCTTCGCCAGGGCTTTGGCAATGATGAAATTCAGCACCTCCGGAAGGTCGGGATTGAGCGTTTTCGGCGCCGGCGGATTGAAGTTCATGGTCTGATACATCACGCCGTGGATGTTGTCGGCGACGAAAGGCGAAGTGCCGGTGAGCATCTCGTAAATCACCACGCCGAGGGAAAAGATGTCGGACCGGGTATCCGCGCGCTTGCCCGACACCTGTTCCGGCGACATGTACTTGGGGGAACCCAGGATCATGCCGGTCATGGTCTTGACTTCGTTATTGCGCATGCGCGCGATGCCGAAATCGGTGATTTTCACCAGTCCGTCCTGTAACACCATGATGTTGGCCGGCTTGATGTCGCGATGGATGATCTGGCGCTCATGAGCGTACTGCAGCCCCTCGGCGACCTGGGCGGCGATGTCCAGTGCACGTGAAAGCGGAATCGGTGCGCGCGCCTGCAACAGCTTGCGCAGTTCATCGCCTTCGAGAAGCTCCATAGCCATATAGGCGATGCGTTCGCTGCGGCCGATGTCGTAGATGGTGACGATGTTGCGGTGGGAGAGTCCCCCGGCGGCCTTGGCCTCCTGGTAGAAGCGCGCTTCGTACTCCGCCAGTTCGTCCTTGGGCAGGGTCAGGTTCACCGTCTTGATCGCGACCACGCGATCGAGCATCGGGTCGCGCGCCTTGTAGACCACGCCCATCGCACCCTGGCCGAGTTCGGCCAGGATTTCGTAGCGACCCAGTGTGGCGATCGAGCTATTCGGACTCATCGGGCGACATCCATCACTTCTGTTTCGCCTTCACGCTCTTGTATACCGGCCCCCAGATCGGGTGTCCGGCTTCCGCGGCGTCGAGTTCGAACGAGGGATCGAGCTCCAGTGCGATGCTGAACTCCTCGCGACAGGTGAGCTGTTGGCCTGACACGCAGGCGATGAACGCGAGATATTTGTGCGCCTTGACGCGGTCAGGGCGGCTCAGGCCTTCTTCCAACGCGTACTGGATCCGCCGGGCGGATGTCCGGTAGTTTCCCTCCTCGTAGTTGCGGACGCCTTCCTCGAGGTAATTGCTGCCGGCTGTCCTGGCATGGAATAAATCCCGGAACGAACCAGTCGCGCAGCCGCCTGCAAGATTCGCGGCCAGGATCAGGATCAGTGCAAGTCGTATCGTGGGCATGGTTTCGTATTGTTCTAGTTGAACTTGTGCTTGATGCGCACTTTCTGGTCCGCTTTCACGTCGACTACCTGGGTGTAAACCGGGAATCTGCCATTGCGGATTTCGATCTTGCGCCTGCCCGGTGCGACTTCCACTTCGTTTACCGGCGGACTGACTCCGACGCGGTCGCCGTCCACATAGACCTCCCCCCATGGCGCGATCGCCAGCGCGATGACGCCGGTACCGGCTGGCTTGGCGGCTTCCCTGGCAGCGGGTTTCTTCTCCGTCGGCCCGGGAAATCCGGAAACAGCGGGTTCCTCGGCTTTGCCGGCGGCGTGGGATTTCTTCTGCGCTGTCTGGGCTTCGTGCTTCACCGGCGCCGCCGGCAGGTTGCTCTGGCCGAGAAAGTTAAGCAGGACCGCCAGCGCGAAAGCGCCCACCGACAATGTTGCGGTGCCGTAGGCAATGGTCCTGTTGTTCAGCCAGGGTTCGATTACGGCCAGCCAGCCGCCGGTCCCGGTGGCAATGGTTGCGGTGGCCTGCTGGCGTATGCCCTCGCGGGATGATACCTGGGCGCGCTCGGCCGGAGAACGTATGGTGGTGTCATCGGCGTTGCTGTAGCCGACGCTGTAGATCTCGTGCTCTCGCACGTGCTTGTCGGTGTGCGAACCTTCATTGCGGAACAGCTTGGCGTAGCCCTCGGAAATGTGCGACACCATATCGAAGTAAGAGCGCGACACCAGAATCTGCCCGGGCAACGCAAATCCCATGACGCGTTGCGCCACGTTGATGCCGTCGCCGATGATGTTGGGCTGCCCGTTGAGATCCCGGACCAGCCTGACCGGGCCGAGATTGACGCCGATGCGGGCTGGAAGTTTGGGCGGTTCGTTGGGCCTGGGAGCGAACGACTCGCGCAGGCTCATCGCCACGAACAGCGCATCCTCGGGGTCGCCCAGGAAATTGATCGAAACCCCGTCGCCGGTATCCAGAATGATGCGGTCGTTCGGCGCGATGTCGCGAATGGCCTCGGCGATCAGCGCATTGAACTGATCCTTGAGCTGTATCTGCTCCGACACCGGCTTCCTCGAGTATTCGGCGATGTCCAGGAACAGCACACTGCAAATGAATGTGCGGTTGGCTCGCTCAGGCATCATCGAACATCACCTGCGTTGTCGGCTTCAAACGGCCTTCCTTGGCGGGCACACGCTTCCGGGGGGCGTTAATCTTATCATCATTCAGTGTCGGTCCAGCAAGCGTCCGGAATAAATTTATTCACTTGAGTCAAGCTCTTTGCGAACAATCTTCCACGGTTTTCGAGGTTTTGCAGGCACCTCCTGCGGCCGTGGATTCGACGCAATCCCTTATTATTGGGTGTCCCGCCGGAGCGCCGGGGCTGGACGCGGCAACAAACCCCGGCGCCCTGAATTTTGCAGATTTCCGGAGCAGCTTTGAGTCACGTCAATCCTTACCGCACCGGCCTGGACCGAAATCCGGCCAACCACGTCGCTCTGTCACCGCTGTCGTTTCTGGCGCGCGCCGCGGAGGTCTATCCGCAGCGCACCGCGGTGATTCACGGCGAGCGGCGCCTGACCTGGGCGCAAACCTACCAACGCTGCCGCAGGCTGGCCTCGGCGCTCGCCAGGCACGGCGTCGGTGTTGGAGACACGGTCGCCGTCATGGCGCCCAACGTGCCGGCGATGTTCGAGACGCACTACGGTGTGCCGATGACGGGTGCGATTCTGAATACGCTCAACACGCGCCTGGATGCCGAGGCGATCGCGTTCATGCTTGTTCACGGCGAGGCCAGGGTGCTCATCGCCGACCGCGAGTATTCCTCGACGATTGCCAGGGCGCTGCGGCAGATCGAGCGCAAGCCGCTGGTCATCGACATCGACGATGTGCTTGGCGCGGGCGGCGAACTGCTGGGCGAGGTCGAATACGAAAATTTCATTGCTGGCGGCGATCCGGACTTCGACTGGAGGCTTCCGGACGATGAGTGGGACGCGATTGCGCTGTCCTACACCTCGGGCACGACTGGAAATCCCAAGGGCGTCGTGACGCATCACCGCGGCGCCTATCTCAATGCGATCAGCAACATCGTCACCTGGGCCATGCCGCACTTCCCGGTGTACCTGTGGACGCTGCCGATGTTCCATTGCAACGGTTGGTGTTTCCCGTGGACATTGGCCGCGCTGGCCGGCACCAGCGTGTGCCTGCGACGGGTCGAAGCCGCAGCAATTTTCGACCTGATCCGACGCCACAAGGTCACGCATTTCTGCGGCGCGCCGGTGATGCATAACATGCTAATCAATGCGCCGGCCGAACTGCGCGCCGGAATCGATCACAAGGTTTCGGCGATGGTGGCGGGTGCCGCGCCGCCGCAGGCGGTCATCGAAGGCATGGAGCGCATCGGCGTGGATCTGACTCATGTCTATGGTCTGACCGAGGTCTACGGCCCGGCATCGGTGTGCGCCAAGCATCCGGAGTGGGATGCGCTGCCGCCGGACCAGCGCGCAGAACTGAACGGACGGCAGGGTGTGCGTTACGTCCTGCAGGAGGCAATGGACGTGCTCGATCCCAAGACGCTGAAGCCGGTGCCGCGCGACGGAAAGTCCATGGGCGAAATCTTCTTTCGCGGCAACATCACTATGAAGGGCTACCTCAAGAATCCGCAGGCCACCGAAGAGGCTTTCGAGGGCGGATGGTTTCACACCGGCGATCTGGCGGTGATGTACCCGGATGGCTACGCCAGGATCAAGGACCGGTCGAAGGACATCATCATCTCCGGCGGAGAAAACATTTCCACCATCGAAGTGGAGGATGTGCTCTACCGGCACCCGCACGTGCTGGAAGCGGCGGTGGTAGCGAGGCCGGATGAGAAATGGGGGGAGACACCGTGCGCGTTCGTGACGCTCAAGAATGGCGCGCCGGCGGTCACCGAGCAGGACATCATCGCCTTCTGCCGCGAGCGGCTGGCGGGCTTCAAGTGCCCGCGCAAGGTGGTGTTCGGCCCGCTGCCCAAGACCTCCACCGGCAAGATCCAGAAAAACGTTCTGCGTGACCAGGCGAAAACCGCGTGACCCCCTTTCACCGCAGAGACGCAAAGAACGCAGAGAAGAACAGGAAAAACGCAATTTAGTGGATCGACAGGCGGAATCACTCGTGATCTGAAGTGCCGGGCGCTCTGGTTTTGAGGCGGCCAGCATGCTGGTTTTGTATTTCTTCGCGTCCTTTGCGTCTTTGCGGTGAAAATGTTCTAGTGGTGGGCGTTGTTGACGGTGAAGGTATTTGACGTTGCTGCGGTAGAATCTCATCCCTTTCACGCAAGCGAAGGTCCATGAAATGAAGGTACTGGTTCCGGTAAAGCGGGTAGTGGACTTCAATGTCAAGGTGCGGGTGAGGGCTGACGGCACCGGGGTCGAGACCGCCAACGTGAAAATGTCGATGAATCCATTCGACGAGATTGCCGTCGAAGAAGCGGTGCGACTGAAGGAGGCGGGCGCCGCGACCGAGATCATCGTGATCTCCGTCGGCTCTGCCCAATGCCAGGAAACGCTGCGTACTGCGCTGGCAATCGGCGCCGACCGCGCAATTCTGGTGGAAACCGCCGCGGAAACGCAACCGCTGGCCGTAGCCAAAATTCTCAAGGCGATCGTCGCCAGAGAGCAGCCGGGACTGGTCATCATGGGCAAGCAGGCGATCGACGACGATTCTAACCAGACCGGACAGATGCTGGCGGCGCTGCTCAACTGGTCACAGGCCACTTTCGCCTCGAAAGTGAAGGTGAGCGGCAACGCCCTGGAAGTGACCCGTGAAGTAGACGGCGGCCTGGAGACGCTATCCGTCAATCTGCCGGCGGTGGTGACCGCCGACCTGCGCTTGAACGAGCCGCGCTACGTTACGCTGCCGAATATCATGAAAGCGAAGAAAAAGCCGTTCGAGGCCCTGACGCCGGATGCGCTCGGCGTGGACGTCGCGCCGCGGCTGAAGACGCTCAAGGTGCAGGAACCGCCGAAGCGCAACGCCGGCCAGATGGTGAAGAGCGTGCCGGAACTCGTGCAAAAGCTGAAGAATGAAGCGAAGGTCATCTGATGCGTACTCTGGTCGTTGCCGAACATGACCACGCGGCGTTGAAGCCCGCGGTACTCAATACCATAACCGCGGCGCAGAGAATCGGCGGCGAAATCGACATCCTGGTTGCCGGGCACAACTGCGCTGAAGCTGCAAAGTCCGCGGCGCAGATTGCCGGAGTGAAAAAAGTGCTGGTCGCGGATGGCGTGCAGTACGCGCATCCGCTGGCGGAGAATATCGCGGCGCTGATCGTCTCGATCGCGAAGGCTTACTCCCACGTGCTGGCGCCGGCCACCAGTTTCGGCAAGAACGTAATGCCGCGCGTGGCGGCGCTGCTCGATGTGGCGCAGGTTTCCGACATCGTCAAGGTCGAAACGCCCGATACGTTCGTGCGGCCGATTTACGCGGGCAACGCGCTCGCGACCGTCCAGTCCGGCGACGCGGTCAAAGTGATCACCGTTCGCTCGACCGGTTTCGACGCCGCCGCCGCGACCGGCGGTTCGGCTGCGGTTGAACAGCTAGCGACTGTCGCCGACACCGGGCTTGCCAGGATGGTAGGCCAGGAACTTACCAAGTCGGCGCGGCCGGAGTTGACGGCGGCGCGCGTGATCGTCTCCGGCGGCCGCGGCATGGGCAGCGGCGAGAATTTCAGGATTCTGGAAGCTCTGGCGGACAAGCTCGGCGCGGCAGTCGGCGCTTCGCGTGCGGCAGTGGACTCGGGTTTCGTGCCGAACGACTATCAGGTCGGCCAGACCGGCAAGATCGTCGCGCCCGAGCTCTACATCGCGGTCGGGATCTCCGGTGCGATCCAGCACCTCGCTGGAATGAAGGACAGCAAGGTGATTGTGGCGATCAATAAGGACGCGGAAGCGCCGATCTTCCAGGTGGCCGACTACGGGCTGGTCGCCGACTTGTTCCAGGCCGTGCCCGAGTTGACGAGCCAGCTCTGATCAACTGCGAACAAAGATCCTGGACCACGGAGGACACGGAGGACACAGAGGAAAAGAAACGACAAACTGGAGTGAAAACCGTGGCCTGTGGTGACGGTAGCGCCGCACCAGTTTTTCGCTCTTGACAGCGTGCGAACGATCGAACTTCGCAGTAACGGTAATTCGCCATCGGTCCCGCTGTTAACTCTCGATTGCTTTTTCCTCTTTAGTCTTTCCTCCGTGTCCTCCGTGGTGAAAGGTTTTTCTTGAGGTTCTTCGGTTTCAACGATTCGGGAGTAAGACATGTCCACATACGCCGCGCCGATCCGTGACATGAAGTTCGTCATTAACGAGTTGGTCGGCCTCGACCAGATTTCGGCGTTGCCCGGATGCGAGGAAGTTACCCCGGACCTGGTTGACGCGGTGCTGGAGGAAGCCGGCAAGTTCGCCGCCGGCGTACTGGATCCGCTCAACAAGCTCGGCGACCGGACCGGCGCCAGGCTCGACAACAATGCCGTCACCGCCGCGCCGGGTTTCAAGGAAGCGTTCCGGCAATTCTCCGAAGGCGGTTGGACCGGACTGAACTGCGACCCGCAGTTTGGCGGGCAGGGGCTGCCGCACATCATCTCGGCGCAGACCTCCGAAATGTGGAACTCGGCCAACATGTCGTTCTGCCTGTGCCCGATGCTTACCGCGGGTGTGGTTGCCGCGCTGATGCGCCACGGCTCGGACCACCAGAAGGCGCTGTATCTGCCGAACCTGGTGTCAGGCAAGTGGACCGGGACCATGAATCTCACCGAGCCGCAGGCGGGTTCCGATCTCGCAGCGGTGCGCACGCGCGCCGTTCCCGAGGGCGACCACTACCGGCTCCATGGCACCAAGATCTTCATCACCTGGGGCGAGCACGACTTGGCGGAGAACATCATCCACATGGTGCTGGCACGAACGCCGGACGCGCCCGAAGGAGTTAAGGGCATTTCGCTGTTCGTGGTGCCGAAGTTTCTGGTGAACAAGGACGGCAGCCTGGGCAAGCGCAACGATGTCAAATGCGTGTCCATCGAGCACAAGCTCGGCATCCACGGCAGCCCAACCTGCGTGATGGCTTACGGCGACACGGATGGCGCGATCGGCCATCTGGTCGGTGAAGAGAACCGCGGACTGGAGTTCATGTTCACCATGATGAACTTCGCGCGGCTTGAGGTCGGCATCGAAGGCGTGGCCATTGCGGAGCGCGCCTATCAGCACGCGCTGGAGTACGCGAGGACCCGCGTGCAGGGCCGTGAGACCGGCGTCAAGGGCGGCGATCGCGTCACCATCATCCACCACCCCGACGTGCGCCGCATGCTGATGAGCATGAAGGCGCAGACCGAGGCGATGCGGGCGATCGCGACCCTCGCTTCGGCGTATCTGGACGCGGCACTGCTGCACCCGGACAAGACCGAACGCGCGCGGAACCAGGCGCTGTTCGATCTGCTCACCCCGGTGGTCAAGGGCTGGTGCACCGAACAAAGCATCGAGATTGCCTCCATCGGCGTGCAGGTCCACGGCGGCATGGGTTTCGTGGAGGAAGCCGGAGCGGCGCAGTACCTACGCGACGCGCGCATCACCACGATTTACGAGGGCACCACCGGGATCCAGGCGAACGACCTGATCGGCCGCAAGCTCGCGTACGAAAAGGGCGCGACGATCAAGCTGATGATCGCGGAGATGCGTGCGCTGGACGGCGAACTGGCGAAAGTCACCCATCCGGGCATCGCGGTCATCCGCCGTTCGCTGTCCGATGGCGTGGCGGCATTGACGGAGGCGAGCGGCTGGCTGCTGGCGACGTTTCCACACAACATGAAAGCCGCCGCCGCCGGGGCGGTGCCTTTCCTGAAGCTGTTCGGCGTCGTCGCGGGCGGATGGCAGATGGCGCGCGCCGCGCTGATCGCCAAGCGCCGTCTTGATGAAGGTGCCGAGGATTACGATTTTTACCGCGCCAAGATCGGCACGGCGCGTTTCTATGCGGAACATGTCCTGCCGCTCGCCCAGGCCTACAAGCAGGAAATCGTGAATGGCTCGACCAGCGTTCTGGCGCTTGAGGAAGCCCAGTTCTAACCCGCGGGCGTGCCGCAATCCATACACCAAAATCTCACCACTTGAGAAGTGAGCTTTTCTCCTGAAGGTTTTCGTTGACAAGCCCGGACTCAGCCGCCAACATTCAAACACTTGTTATGGAACGCGGTTATGCCGCCACCTCGCCGCGGATGATCACCGCCAAGGCGAAAGTCCATCTCGCGGCGGTCAATTATCACTTCGATTCGAAGGACGCGTTGATCCGCGAAGTGTTCGAGCGCCGTCTCGGTCCGCTGAATTCCGCACGCATCGCCCATCTCGATGGTTTTGAATCCGGCGCTCGCGGCAGGCCGCTCACCACTGGGCGGATCATGGAAGCGATCGTTACCCCGGCGTTGCAGGTCAACAAAGATCCGCTCGGCGCAGGCGCCGCTGCCGCAGGCAGAGCACAAGCGCGGGGCGTCGCCGCGCAAGATCGGCAGTGTTTCCGGCCGCAAGGCTGCCTGAAGACTATTCACGGATTCGCGATTTTGGGAGCTAGAAAATGAACGGATTACTCTGGTTTGCCGCTGCGGTGACGGTGTTCTGGGCGCTGGCCTACTGGCGCGTTGCCGCGCCGGCCTGGTTGATCGGTGTGGGTTCCTACCTCGGCGCATTGACGCTCTGGTCGGGTGCGGATGCCGAAACCAAAGTGCTGCTGTGGACCATTTTTCTGGTAGTGGCCGGCGTGCTGACGGTGACGTCATTGCGCAAGGCGCTGATCAGCGATCCGTTGCTCAACTGGTTCCGCAAGGCGCTGCCCCAGGTTTCACAGACCGAGCAGGAGGCGCTCGATGCTGGAACGGTGTGGTGGGACGGCGAATTGTTCAGCGGCAATCCAGACTGGAGCAAGCTGTTCGGCACACCGAAGCCGCGCCTGACCCCGGACGAGCAGGCCTTCCTCGACGGTCCGGTGGAGCAATTGTGCCGCATCTGCGACGACTGGAAGATCACCCACGAGCTGAACGATCTGCCGCCGGAAGTCTGGCAGTTCATCAAGGACAAGGGCTTCCTCGGCATGATCATTCCGCGCCAGTACGGCGGCCTGGGATTTTCCGCATACGCGCATTCGCAGGTGGTACAGAAGCTTGCCACGCGTAACGCCACGGCATGCGTATCGGTGATGGTGCCGAATTCGCTGGGACCAGCCGAACTCCTGCTCCATTACGGTACCGAAGAGCAGAAGAATCATTACCTGCCGCGGCTGGCAAAGGGTCTCGAGATGCCGTGCTTCGCGCTCACCGGTCCCGACGCCGGCTCCGACGCCGGCTCGATCCCCGACTTCGGCCTGGTCTGCAAGGGCGTGCACGAAGGCAGGGAAGTCCTGGGCATTCGCCTTACATGGGAGAAGCGTTACATCACGCTCGGCCCGGTGGCGACGATCCTCGGTCTGGCGTTCAAGCTCCATGATCCGGACCATCTGCTGGGCGGCGAGGAAGACATCGGTATTACGCTGGCATTGATTCCGACCAGTCATCCGGGCGTGAATATCGGCCGCCGCCACCTGCCGCTCAATGCCTCGTTCATGAACGGCCCGAACTGGGGCAAGGACGTATTCATACCCATGAGCTGGGTGATCGGAGGCAAGGAATACGCCGGCCAGGGCTGGCGCATGCTGATGGAGTGTCTGGCGGCCGGGCGCTCGATCTCGCTGCCGTCCTCGAGCGCCGGCGCAGCCAAGATGGCCGCACGCACCACCGGCGCCTATAGCCGGGTGCGCAGCCAGTTCAAGATTCCCATCGGCAAGTTCGAGGGTATCGAAGAGGCGCTGGCGCGCATCGGGGGCAATACCTACGCCATCGACGCGGCGCGCACCATGACCGCGGGCGCGGTGGACTTGGGCGAGAAACCGTCGGTCATATCCGCGATCGTCAAGTATCACTGCACCGAGCGCGGCCGCCAGGTCATCAACGATGCTATGGACGTGCACGGCGGCAAAGGCATCTGCCTCGGCCCCAACAACTATCTGGGCCGCGCCTACCAGCAGATTCCGATCGGCATAACTGTCGAAGGCGCCAACATCCTCACCCGAAGCATGATGATCTTCGGACAGGGCGCAATCCGCTGCCATCCTTACGTGCTCAAGGAAATCGCGGCGACCCGAACGCAAAATCCAGCGGAAGCGAGCGGGAAATTCGATGACGCATTCTGGGATCACGTGCGTTTTGTGCTCGCCAACGCCGCCCGGGCGCTTTGGCTGAGCCTGACCGGCGCACGCCTGGTCGCCGCGGTACCCGGCGCGCCGGAACTGCGCCGCCATGTCCAGCAACTGACCCGGCTGGCCGCCGGTTTTGCGTTCGTGGCGGACGTCGCCATGCTGTTCCTCGGCGGCGACCTGAAACGCAAGGAAAAACTGTCGGGACGGTTGGGCGACATTCTGAGCCAGCTCTACATCGCTTCCACCGTATTGAAGCGATTCGAGGACGATGGCCGGCCGCAGGCCGATCTGCCGCTCGCGCAGTGGGCGCTGGAAGATTGTCTCAACCGCATCCAGGATGCGTTCTACGGCGTGTTCGGGAATTTCCCGAGCCGCATCGCGGCCTGGAAAATGCGTTTCCTGGTCTTCCCCTGGGGCAAGGTGTTCAGCCCGCCCAGCGATCGCCGTGGTCACGAGGTGGCACGGCTGCTTCTGGAGCCTTCGCAGGTGCGCGACCGCCTGACCGCGAACATGTTTCTGCACAAGCACGAGGACGACCCGGTGGGACGGCTTGAACTGGCGATGCAGGCGGCACCAGCCGGCGAGGCGGTGGAAGCGAAGATCAGAAATGCGGCGAAGGCCGGCGTGATCTCCGGCTTAACCGAGGAGTCGCGTACGGCATCGGCGCTGGAGAAGGGCATCATCGGCGCGGAGGAAGCCGCACAATACCGGCGCTTCAGCGCGCTGCGGCGCGCCTGCATCATGGTCGACGACTTCCCGCATGACGTCGGGCGCATGCAGTCGGCACGCGAACCGGCGAACGTCGCGGAAATGGGTAGCGTCGTTTCGCAGAAGACCGCGGCATGAGCGCGGTCGTCCTGCTGTCGGTGGAGCGGGGTGTAGCCACTATCTTGCTCAATCGTCCGCAGGTGCTGAACGCGATGGACGGCGAGATGATGCAGCAACTGAGGCCGATTGCGGAGTCGGTGCAGAATGATCCGGCGGTGCGGGCCGTAGTCGTGCGCGGAGAAGGCCCCGCCTTCATGGCCGGCGGCGACGTGTCGGTATTCCATTCTCATCTGCATGAACTCCCTGAGCTGATCGTGCATTGGGGGCGGGAGATGCATTTCGCGTTTCTGGCGCTGCGGCGGATGGGCAAGCCGGTTCTGGCCAGCGTGCACGGCGCCGTTGCCGGCGCCGGATTCAGCCTGATGTGCGCCGCGGACCTGGCGATTGCGGCGGCGGACACCAAATTCACGCTTGCCTACGCCAACATCGGCGCCAGCCCGGACGGCGGCAGCACGCATTTCCTGCCGCGCCTGCTGGGCTACCGCAAGGCGATGGAACTGGCATTACTGCCGGAGCGCTTCGATGCGGAAACGGCGCGGTTGCTAGGTTTGGTGAACTGGGTGGTTGCCGGCGACAAACTTGCCGAAGAAACTGCGAAGATCGCGCAGCGCCTGGCCAGCGGGCCGACCAAGGCCTATGCCGAGGCCAAGCGGCTGATCAACCAGTCGTTCGCCACAACGATCGAGACGCAGATGGAGGAGGAATTGCAGGCATTTTCCCGGTGCGCGCGGGGTGCCGATTTGAAGGAAGGTGTGACCGCATTCGTTGAAAAACGAAAACCCGTTTTCAAGGGCGTTTGAAACGCAATCTCCGCCCAGGATACGAAGGGAATCAAAAACTAACGGGCGTAAAGCGGAGAATTCCAGCCTGGTCAATGGTAATAATCTAGACTTAGTCCAATAAGTTCGGCAGCCAGTGGCTGTCGAAATTTCCACACGCCCGCCTTGTTCCTGTCGCTAAGTGTCGGAGGCTACGCGTTTCCGGCCGGGTGGTCGCTGCCTGGCGACATGCCTATTCAAGGATCCATTCGGACTTTGCCCCTGAATTGCAACGTTTTCTGGCTTCACGACCCGTTCGTTCCCGCTTTCAGGCATGCAACCTGCTCTTAACGTTAGGGGGCGCGGTTTGCTCGAGGAAACCAGCGTTCGCTTACTTTACCGCGAAAAATTCTGGGGGACGGACACAGCGATGGAATACGTTGATATCGAGGCAGGGATGACCGCGTTTACGAGAGTCATTCAGTGGTTCGCAAAGAGCAAACGCATGCTGCTTATCGTTTCGCCGTTCCTGGCGATCGTCGCAGTACTGGTCTGGCTCGCCATTGTCAGCATGGACATCCTGGCCGCGGGTCGCGCATACGTCGAAGGCGAGAGCCTGTGGTCGAAGAACCAGAAGGAAGCGGTATTCCACTTAATGCGTTTTGCCACGACTGGCTCCGAATCGGATTTCCGCGGCTATCGCAAAGCGATCATGGTGCCGATGGGTTTCCGTATGGCTCGCGTTGAACTTGAAAAGCCCCATCCGGATGACCCCACCGTGCGGGCCGGATTCATCCAGGGCGGAACCCACCCGGACGACATCCCGGGTGTCATTAGCCTGTACAGGCGCTTTCACCGTGTGAGCTACATGAAGAACGTGCTCGATATCTGGAAAACCGGAGACGAGTTCATGGAGAGACTTGATGCGGCGGCTGAAGAACTCCATGCATTGCAGGTGGCCGGTGGAGTGGACTTCACTGGGCGCGATACCGTATTGAACCGCATCATCCAGATCAACGAAGAACTCAGGCCGTGGCAGAACCGGTTTTCAAACACATTGGGTGAGGCCACGCGCTGGATCCGCAACACGTTGTTGCTGGTGATTCTCACGGTAGCGGGAATTCTGATTCCGTTCGGTATTTTTCTTACGCAGCGCATGGTCAGTCAAGTCGATCGCGCGGAACGCGAACTCAAGGAACTCAAGCTGGGGCAGGAATACTCCAAGAAGCTTGCCTACCACGCCAGCCACGACCCACTCACCAATCTGGTTAACCGCCTTGAATTCGAAAAGCGCCTGGCACTGGCTTTACACACCGCGGCCACTCAGTCGCGGCAGCACATCGTCATGTACCTGGACCTCGATCAGTTCAAAATCGTCAACGATACCTGCGGGCACGCGGCCGGGGATCAATTATTGCGGCAGGTGGGTGCATTACTAAAGGACCAGGTGCGCGAAGGCGATACTCTTGCGCGTCTGGGTGGGGACGAGTTCGGTGTATTGCTTGAAAACTGTCCAATGCAGGAGGCGATTGGCATCGCCGACAAGCTGCGCCAGTGCATAGCCGATTTTCGCTTTGTCGGCGAAGGCAAAGCGTTCAGCATCGGCGCAAGCATTGGCGTGGTCCAGGTCGCGGATGGGATGCTCAACCTTACCGACATACTGAGCGCCGCCGATGCCGCCTGCTACACGGCGAAGGAAAAGGGGCGCAATCGCGTTCAGTTCTATCGACCGCACGACAGTGAGGTTTCCATGCGCCGTGGCGAGCTGGAATGGGTGCCCCGACTGCAAGGGGCGCTCGAGCAAGGCCGCTTCGTGCTTTACGCTCAGCAGATCATGTCGATCGGGGCGCACTCTCCTCAGAAGAGTCATCACGAGATTCTCGTGCGCATGCTCGACGAGCATGGCAAGGTCGTTCCCCCGATGGCGTTCATCCCTGCCGCGGAACGCTACAGCATCATGCCGATGGTAGACCAGTGGGTTGTTCAAAACGCGTTCGCGGCGATCAGTTCCTTGGGCCCGGATTGCGGAACCTATGCAATCAATATTTCGGGCACATCGATCGGGGACGAACGCTTCCTTGAATTCGTCCGAGAACAGTTCCGGAGATATGTCATGCCCCCGCGGAGCGTTTGTTTCGAGATCACGGAAACCGCCGCGATTGCCAACTTTGACAAGGCGGCGCGGTTCTTTGGCGAAATGAAATCGCTTGGCTGCCTGTTCTCATTGGACGATTTCGGGGCCGGAATGTCCTCTTTCGGATACCTCAAGCATCTACCCGTGGACTTCATCAAGATCGACGGCAGTTTCGTCAAGGACGTAGCGCATGACCCGGTTGCCGTCGCGATGGTGCGGGCCATCAACGACGTGGGGCATGTGATGGGCAAGAAAACAATCGGCGAGTTTGTGGACGGAGAGATCGTACTCAATGTATTACGCGAGATCGGAGTGGACTTCGCGCAGGGGCACTGGATATCTCCGCCCAGTCCGTTAGCAGCAAAGCCCCCCGTTGCAGAGCTTCCAGTGCGTACCGGGACAGAATCCGCTCCTCTGCCGCAGGCGCGGACTGCTGTCCGGGAAATAATTCTTAACTCCACAATATGAAAGAGCAGACCATGAACATGAATGACAAGGCGGTTCGGGAAATGTCTTCGCACCCCCGGTGGGTTTCTTCGTTATACGAGTTCGTGGCCCCCCACTGGGATAATCTGGTCAACGGGCAATGGGCGCAGTCGGTCGCTACGGCGCGTCTCAGTGTCGAACAGATGCAAGGATGGATTCTTCAGATCTACCCGTTCATCTATGATTTCCCGAAGTTTCTCGCCGAGGGCTTGATCAAGGTAGAGGACGACTTTTCCCGGACATTTCTGATTGAAAACATCCGTATTGAAAGAGCGCACGCGGAACATTGGATATGGATGGGCGAGGGATTCGGCCTGCATCGCCAGCAAATGTTGAATCTGGCCGAGGGCGATACACCCATCCTGCGGGACGTGCAGTCGCTTACCGACTGGGTGTGGCGAGTAAACACCAAAGGTTCTCTTGCCGAAGCGGTGGCCGCGACGAGCTTCGCCATCGAAGGCGTCGCGGGTGCGCTCGCGAGAAAAATTGCCACGGGCTTCGAGTCCTACCGGGATCGTCCGGGCGTGGACATGAATCCGAAGACCTATAAGTGGATTCGGGAGCATTGTCACTACGACGA
>DASQOP010000174.1:0-3373 GCA_035644415.1 Burkholderiales bacterium | reverse complement strand
GAATACCTGTTCGGGCGCACGCGCTGGATCAAGCAGCAGTTCAAGGCCTACCAGCCGCACAACCCGCTTTTCGATCGCACGCTGGTGATGATTTTCGAGAAGCAGAGCACGCGCACGCGGCTGTCTTTCGAGGCCGGCATGCACCAGCTCGGCGGCTCGGCGATCTTCCTCAGCACCCGCGATTCGCAGCTCGGCCGCGGCGAACCTGTGGAAGATGCGGCACAGGTGATCTCGCGCATGTGCGACATCGTGATGGTCCGTACCTTCGAGCAGGAGATCATCGAACGTTTCGCCGCGCACTCGCGCGTGCCGGTGATCAACGGCCTGACCAACGAATACCACCCCTGCCAGATCCTTGCGGACATCTACACCTTCATCGAGCGGCGCGGGCCGGTGCGCGGCAAGACCGTCGCGTGGATCGGGGACTCGAACAATGTCTGCAACACCTGGCTGCAGGCCGCCGAGGTATTGGGCTTCAACGTACACGTTTCCACCCCGCCCGGCTACGAGGTCGAGCCGGAGCGCGCCGGGCTCTATGGCACCGATCACTACGAGGAGTTCGACGATCCCATGGAAGCGGCGCGCGGCGCCGACCTGGTGACCACCGACGTGTGGACCAGCATGGGCTTCGAGGCGGAGAACGAAGAGCGCAAGCGCGATTTCGAGGATTGGCAAGTGGATGCGGAAATGATGCGGCTTGCCAGCCCCGATGCCCTGTTCATGCACTGCCTGCCCGCCCATCGCGGGGAGGAAGTCGCTGGCGACGTGATCGACGGCCCGCAAAGCGTGGTCTGGGAGGAAGCGGAGAATAGATTGCATACCCAGAAAGCGTTGATGGAATACCTGCTTCTGGGTCGCATGGAAGAAAATCGGAAATCAAAATAGACAGAACGGTTTTTGGCAGCAGCCGGGCAGGGGGACAGGCGGTCGCGGCGCATACAGACATCGCGATCCGGAACAACGCAAATTACTCACAGGAGCCGAACATGATCGACAGAATCGTCATACCCCGCATTTTTCTGCTGCTGGCACTTGTGCTTCCCACCTTCGGTACGATGGCCGCCGGCGACGAGGATGTCGCCTGGATCGCCGATAGCCGCGGCTGCAAGGTCGCCAATCCGTTCCCGCAGCCGGGCGAAACCATCAAATGGAGCGGTTCCTGCAGGAACGGCCTGGCCGACGGCAACGGCCTGCTGGAATGGTTCATCGACGGCAAACCGGCCGACCGCTACGAAGGCCCGCTCAAGCAAGGCTGGGCCGAGGGCAAGGGAACGCTGCTGCGCGAAGGCGGCCGCTATGCCGGCGACTGGAAGCGCAGCCTCCAGGACGGCAACGGCCGCTACGACGCAGCCGACGGCAGCTGGTACGAGGGCGAGTGGAAGGATGGCCAGCCGCACGGGCATGGACAGTACCAGACGCCGGACGGACGCCTGTTCAGCGGCACCTGGGAGAACGGCGAGTACCAGGGCGATATGGAAAACGATCCCAACAGGACTTGAGAAAGGACCTAGTGTCCTGTTCCGCTAATTCGTGGGATAACTCCCGAACCTTGGAAACCCGGTCTATAAACTATTTGACAGCAATCCACCATCAATTGGAAAACTCGCGAAATCGGCGTCAGGCAAGGCGCGAGTCCTCGACAGTGGTGGGTCCCACGGCGAGGACTCGTAACACAGCATGGCGTCGATTCTCGCCGGGTTTTCAGCCACGAATTAACGGAACAGGACACTAAAGACAACGTGACGAAGAAAGCATCAACGAGACCCATCAGAAAGGTGGTGCTCGCCTACTCCGGCGGGCTGGACACATCGGTGATCCTGAAGTGGCTGCAGGACACCTACGGCTGCGAAGTCATCACCTTCACCGCCGACATCGGCCAGGGTGAGGAGTTGGAGCCGGCACGCCGGAAAGCCCGCAAGTTCGGCGTCAAGCAGATATTCATCGAAGATCTGCGCGAAGAATTCGTTCGCGATTTCGTCTTCCCGATGTTCCGCGCCAACGCCGTGTACGAGGGCGAATACCTGCTCGGCACCTCGATCGCGCGCCCGCTGATCGCCAAGCACCTGGTCGAGATCGCGCGCAAGACCGGCGCAGACGCGATCTCCCACGGCGCAACCGGCAAGGGCAACGACCAGGTGCGCTTCGAACTCGGCGCCTACGCGTTGATGCCGGATGTAAAAGTGATCGCTCCGTGGCGCGAATGGGACCTGCTGTCGCGCGAGAAGCTGCTGGCGTATGCCGAAAAGCATGGGATCCCGGTGGATTTCAAGAAGAGGAAAGGCGGCGGCGCCCCCTATTCGATGGACGCAAACCTGCTGCACATTTCCTACGAGGGCGGGATTCTCGAGGACCCGGACTTCGAGCCCGAAGAGTCGATGTGGCGCATTACCGTCTCTCCGGAAAAGGCGCCGAACCGGCCCGAACACATAGACCTGACCTACCGCAGGGGCGACATCGTCGCCGTGAACGGCAGCAGGATGACGCCGGCGCAGGTGCTCGCCAAGCTCAACCAGCTCGGCGGCAAACACGGCATCGGCCGGCTCGACATCGTCGAAAACCGCTACGTCGGCATGAAATCGCGCGGTTGCTACGAGACCCCGGGCGGCACCATCATGCTCAGAGCGCACCGGGCAATCGAATCGATCACGCTGGATCGGGAAGTGCTCGCGCTGAAGGACGACCTGATGCCCCGTTATGCGCGCATGATCTACAACGGCTACTGGTTCAGCCCGGAACGCGTGCTGCTGCAATCGCTGATCGATAACTCGCAACAAACTGTGAACGGCACGGTGCGGCTCAAGCTGTACAAGGGCACGGTATTGGTCGTCGGGCGCGCCTCGAAGACGGATTCCCTGTTCGACTCGAGGATCGCCACTTTCGATGACGACAGGGGTGCCTATAATCAGGCCGATGCGGCCGGCTTCATCCGGCTGATCGCGCTGCGCCTGCGCATTGGAGCCAGGCGCAATAAGGGGAAATAGCGGCTGGCCGGGCTACCGTGGGGCGCCCGCGGGCAGCCGAAGAAACACCAAGCCGGGAGGGAAATCATCATGCCCAGTTTCGACATCGTTTCCGAGGTCAACCAGGTCGAGCTGAGGAACGCCATCGACCAGACCAACAAGGAAATTTCCAATCGTTTCGACTTCAAGGGTTCGGACGCCCGCGTCGAGCTCGCAGACAAGGCGCTGACCGTGTTTGCCGACGATGACTTCAAGATCGCGCAGGTCTATGACGTGTTGATTGCCAGAATGGCCAAGCGCAACGTGGACGTACGCGCGCTGCAACGCGCCAAGTCCGAGAAAATCGGCGGCGACAAGGTGAAGCAGGTGATCACCGTCAAGGTCGGCGTGGACCAGGAGCTCGGCAAGAAGAT
>DASQOP010000173.1:0-8741 GCA_035644415.1 Burkholderiales bacterium | reverse complement strand
TGACCAGTTCGCGCGGGCTGCGATAGATCGGGTCGCGGTAACGCAGCGGCGCGCCGTTGGTCTTGGAGATCGCGCCCCAGTGGCCGCTGCGACGGAACAACGCAATGACGTGCGGGAAGTCGCTCAGATCGCAGTCCAGGTGCATCACCAGCGGCGGCTCGCCGTGCACCCAGAGCGCGCAAGCGGCGAAAAAGGCGCCTTCGATGCAATGCGCGCGGCGCTGCCTGAGTACTTCGCGCACCGACAGGATGGTCTGTCCGCCGATTTCGTGATTGATCGGAATCGCGTTCAGGTAATCCTGGATTTTCCGGGGCGTGGACAAGCTCATCAGGATCGAGAACTCGCGCGCGCTGAGCCCGAGATCGCGGTGGCGTGCAGTATGTTTGCGGGTTTTGGGAATCATGCCACGGTTCGTAGAGAACCACCGGGAAGCGGGGTCTGAGCCACGGACGGTATCCTGTTATGGAGCGACAGTGCGGAAATACTACCTAAGCAGTTGGCCGACGAACAGCGATACCAGGAAGGATCGGCATAGATGATGGATTTCGCGACCAAGCGCCTGGCGCAAGTGCCTGATGTTGTTGCACCCGACGGGTCGGATGTCCGAATACTGGCGAGAACCGGACGGGGCGGCATGGCTCACTTCGAACTGGCGCCGGGGCGCGCCTCGGACGCCATCCGGCATCGCACGGTGGACGAAATCTGGTTCGTGCTGTCGGGCCGCGGCGAGATCTGGCGAAAGCAAGGCGACCGCGAAGAAATCGTCGCACTGGAGCCGGGCGTCAGTCTGACGATCCCGGTCGGAACGCATTTCCAGTTTCGTGCGACCGGCGCCAAGGTGCTGGAAGCTGTCGGCGTCACCATGCCGCCGTGGCCGGGCGACACCGAAGCCGTGCCGGTGCCGGGCAAGTGGCAATCGACGAAATCTTCCTGAGAGCGCAAGCGCCCCGTTTGCGCCGGCTTTGCGAACGCGGATTTCGCGTCGTGTCCAGACCTCCAGCCTATCCGCGACCCGCGGCTACTTTTTCTCCGGCTTGAACTCGATCACGATGCCGTACAGCGGAGCGTCGCCGACATTTTTCACCACGTGGATCACTGGCGGACTGAAACCGGGCTGTTCGACCGGCACTTCGACAAACTTCTCCGGCTCGCCGTCAGGCCACTGCTGCAGGCGCGTCTTGTTGAGCTGGATCACCACGCGCTGGCTGTGACTGTGGCGCGCCCGCGTGTCCCCGGGCGCAAGCTTTTCCTCGAATACGAAGAAGCGTTCGCCGTCGTAAAGCAGGGCGTTTTTTTCCGGCGGGATGATTTCCGGCGGCGAGAGCACCGGTGGGTGATCGGGCTTGATGACGACTTCGAAAAACTCCCCTACCGGGGGCGGAAAGGCCCTTCCGCGTTCGAACACCATGATCTCGCCGCGCGAGAGTTTGCGTTTGACGTAGCCGACGAAGATCTCAACGTCGTCCAACGCCACGATCACCCGGTCGCCGCAGCCGGGCATATCGGCCTGCAGGCAGGTCGCCGCATTGCGCGTCACCCGCACATAGTCGTTGTCCAGTGCCAGCGCGGTGGCCGGCAGGAGAAGCAACAGCAGCAAAATTCTCATGAAGCACCTCGGTCGGAATTGGTCGTCGCGGGAGCGTCGAACGCGCATCTATCGGGGCCAAATGCACTTTACCACCGGCGCGCGCCGAGCGAGTGATGGGGCATGTCCCCGTCTCGTCACGTCATTTAGTGCCTAAAGAGCCTCCCGGAAGCCTATAGTGGAGGGCGATACATGATCGAGGTGCGGCCGGTAGGGGGTAAGTATCCCCAGTCCGCGGGTCCGCGCCGAGGGGCTACCTTTAGAGGCCATATGAAAGAAAAGATTGCGGCAATTCGGAAGGCACTGAGCAAGAGTTTCAACGCTGCGCCCGTCGAGTACGTGAATGCGGACGGACGCCACAGGTTCAACCTGGAACTCCCGAAGGTCACGCACCGGGTGCACTTCTCGCTGGAGGTCCTTGACGGGCACCAGGCCACGGAATTCAAGCGGCTGTGCAAAGGGGCTTCAAACTACCTGCAGCGCAATCCCACGGGATTGCCGAAGCAATTATTCGTCACGGACACCGGTGTTCTCGAGGAGAAGTCCTGAATTTCTCAGCAGCAGCGCGACACCTTGCTCCACTTCTCGTCCTGACGTTTCCTGAAGTACTGCTCCTGCGTCATCGGCGCTTCGCCGGGATGCGCCTGCCGATGGTGCGCAAGGTAGCGCTCGTAAGCGTCGTCGCCGCTGACCTGCCGCAGGTATCTCCAGATTTGCTTGAGTTCGGCGCCGATCATCGTGGCCTCAGGCGTGCTGCCCCGTGGAAATCATGCTCTCGTCCAGCTGCGTCCTGATGTACTTCGACTCGGACAACGGCAGCACCGGCTTGCCGGAGCGCATGCGCATGGACATGCGCAGCATGTCGACGATCACCACCCACAGAATGACGGCGAACAGGAAGGCCAGCGCGGCATCGATTCTCTGGCCGATGATCAACTGCGGAGCCACCGCGGCCCGTTCCGGTGACAGCGTGCCGGCGGCGAGCTTTTCGGCCATGCTGGCGGCGCCGGACAGGAAGCCGATTGCGGGGTTGGGACTGAAAACTTTCTCCCACGCCGCCCAGGTGCAGATGATCGCCAGCCAGGTCAGCGGCAGTCCCGTGACCCAGGCGTAACGCAGCTTGCCCATCTTGATGATGATACCGGTGGCAACCGACAGCGCGATGCCGGCCAGCAACTGGTTGGAAATGCCGAACAGCGGCCACAGGATGTTCACGCCGCCGAGCGGGTCCTTGACGCCCTGCCAAAGGAAGTAACCCCAGGCGGTAACGAAGATCAGGCTCGAGATCACCGTCATCGGGTAGGAGGATACGTTGCCCATCGGTTTCCAGAAATACTTGAGCATATCCTGCAACATGAAACGTCCCACCCTCGTGCCCGCATCCAGCGTGGTAAGGATGAACAGCACTTCGAACATGATGGCGAAGTGGTACCACATCGCCAGCAGCGTGCCGCCGAACGTGGTCGAGAAGATGGTCGCCATGCCCACCGCCAGCGACGGCGCGCCGCCGGTGCGGGCGAATAGCGTGGCTTCACCCATTTCTTTTGCCAGGATTTGCATCTGCTCGACCGTGACCGGGAAGCCCCACGAGGAAATGGTGGCGACCGCGGCCGCGGCTTCCTTGCCGACCACGCCAGCCGGGCTGTTGATCGCGAAGAATACGCCCGGCTCGAGAACGCAGGCCGCGATTACCGCCATTATTCCGACGAAGGATTCCAGCGCCATCGAGCCATAGCCGATCATGCGGATGTCCCGCTCGTTCTGCAGCAGTTTCGGTGTAGTGCCCGAGGACACCAGCGAATGGAAACCGGAGATCGCGCCGCAGGCGATGGTGATGAACACGAACGGGAACAAGGTGCCCTTGAAGATCGGGCCGGTGCCGTCGATGAACTGGGTCAGCGCCGGCATCTTCATTTCAGGGGCCAACACCAGGATTGAGATGGCGAGCAGGAACACCACCCCCAGTTTCAGGAACGTGGAAAGATAGTCGCGCGGCGCCAACAGCAACCACACGGGCAGCGTTGCGGCGGCGAAACCATAGATCATCACGAACCAGGCGACGGATTCGCCGCTCCAGTCGAACAGCCCACGCAACGTTTCGTTGTGGTCCACCCAGCCGCCGCCCAATACGCACAGGATCAGCAGCACGATACCGATGATCGATCCTTCGAGGACACGGCCGGGGCGGATGCCGCGCATGTAGATGCCGATCAGCATCGCTACCGGAATAGTGCCCAGCACCGTTGCCGTCGCCCAGGGGCTGTGCTTCATGGCGTTGACGATCACCAGGCCCAGCACCGCGATCAGGATCAGCATGATGGTCATGGTGCCGATCATCGCCGCCCAGCCGCCGACGGGCCCAAGTTCGTCGCGCGCCATCTGGCCGAGGCTGCGGCCGTCGCGGCGCGTGGAGCAGAACATGATCACCATGTCCTGCACGCAGCCGCCGAGGACCGCACCGACCAGGATCCAGAGCGTGCCGGGGAGATAGCCGAATTGCATCGCCAGGGTCGGGCCGATCAGCGGTCCCGGCCCGGCGATCGCCGCGAAGTGGTGTCCGAATACCACCCACCTGTTAGTCGGGACGAAATCGCGACCGTTGTTGAAGCGTTCGGCCGGCGTGGCGCGGGTTTCGTCGAGCGCCAGTACCTTGGCGCAAATCCATGCGCTGTAGAAGCGGAAGGCGATCAGATAGGTGCACGCGGCCGCCACGACAAACCAGATGGCGTTGATGGATTCGCCGCGGTGGATGGCGATACCGCCGATGGCGGACGCACCGAGAATCGCGATACCCAGCCAGACGAACCTGGCTAAGATGGTTTTTGGCATGTCGTCTCCCCCAGATTTTTATAGGCTGCCTCGATGCGGACGTTTGCTTGCGGCCCCGCGTCTGGCGCCGTATCCATGAGCCCGCCAATAATAGCAGCAAGCCGGACTTGCGATGCGTCAACGCTCTTGATTCCGGGGTCCTTTTGACCGGAATGGTACAATTCGCCGCTTTCCGGAGCCCTCACTTTCCCTCTCAGGCCATCATGTTTCCCGCTGACCAGAACATCCAGGATTTCGACCCAGAATTGTGGCGGGCAATGGAGGCGGAACGCCAGCGCCAGGAAGACCACATCGAACTGATCGCCTCGGAAAACTACACCAGCCCGCGCGTGCTGCAGGCACAGGGCTCGGTGCTCACCAACAAGTACGCCGAAGGCTACCCTGGGAAGCGCTATTACGGCGGCTGCGAGTACGTGGATATCGCGGAACAGTTGGCAATCGATCGCGCCAAGACGCTGTTCAAGGCGGAGATCGCCAACGTGCAGCCGCACTCGGGCTCGCAGGCCAACCAGGCGGTTTACGCTGCCGCACTCCAGGCCGGCGATACCATTCTCGGGATGTCGCTCGCGCACGGCGGCCATCTCACCCACGGCTCGCCAGTGAACCTGTCCGGCAAACTCTACCATGCGGTCTCTTACGGGCTGACCGCGAACGAGGAAATCGATTACGACCAGGTCGCGCATCTGGCGGCACAGCACAACCCGAAAATGATCGTCGCCGGCGCCTCGGCGTATTCTCTGACCATCGACTGGCAGCGCTTCCGCGATATCGCCGACTCGGTCGGCGCCTACCTGTTCGTGGACATGGCGCATTACGCGGGACTGGTTGCCGCCGGCCTCTACCCGAGTCCGGTGGGGATCGCCGATTTCGTTACCAGCACCACCCACAAGACGCTGCGCGGCCCGCGCGGCGGCATTATCCTGGCCAACGTCGAGCACGAAAAGCTCATCAACTCGGCGATCTTTCCCGGCATCCAGGGCGGCCCCCTGATGCACGTGATCGCCGCCAAGGCGGTCGCACTCAAGGAAGCGATGGCACCGGAATTTCGCAAATACCAGGCGCAGGTGATTGCCAACGCGAGAACCATGACCAAGACGCTGCAGAGCCGCGGGCTTCGCATCGTGTCGGGGCGCACCGACTGCCACATGTTCCTGGTGGACCTGCGCGCCAAGAAGATCACCGGCAAGGACGCCGAAGCTGCTCTTGGCCGCGCCAACATCACCGTGAACAAGAACGCGATCCCCAACGATCCCGAAAAGCCTTTCGTCACCAGCGGTGTGCGCATCGGTTCGCCGGCGATGACCACCCGCGGCTTCCAGGAACTCGAAGCCGAAAAGCTCTCCAACCTCATCGCAGACGTGCTCGAAGCGCCGAACGATGAAGCGAATATCGTACGAGTTGGGAGTGAGGTTGTTGCCATGTGTCAGAAGTTTCCGGTGTACGCGAAGTGAACAGCAGGGGCGAGGGACGAGGGACGAGGGACGAGGGGGCTATAGAGCTTCGTGCCTTTACTCGTTCCTCGTCCCTCGCCCCTCGTCCCTCGGCATGAAGTGCCCGTTCTGCAAGCATCCGGATACGCAAGTCGTCGACTCCCGGGTCAACGAGGAGGGGGACAGCATTCGCCGGCGGCGGCGCTGCCCGTCGTGCGACAAGCGCTTCACCACCTACGAGAACGTCGAGCTGCGGATGCCGCAGATCATCAAGAGCACCGGTTACCGCGAAGAGTTCGAAGAAGAAAAGCTGCGCGTTGGTTTCACCCGCGCGCTGCACAAGCGGCCGGTCTCCGCGGACCTGGTCGATGATGCGATCGAACGCGTCAAGCAGAAGCTGCTGTCGCTGGGCCAGCGCGAGGTGGAGTCGCGCCGCATTGGCGAGATGGTGATGCGCGAACTCTACAAGCTCGACAAAGTGGCCTATATCCGCTTCGCGTCGGTGTATCGCGCCTTTCAGGATGTCGAGGATTTTCGCGACGCGGTGAAGGAAGTGCAGAAGCCCGCCGCGCGCCGCAAGAGCAAGTAAGCGCATGCCCTTCAGTGCCGATGACTTCAAATTCATGGCGCACGCGCTGCGGCTCGCCGAACGCGGGCTCTACACCACGACTCCGAACCCGCGAGTCGGTTGCGTGATCGTCAAGGACGGCCGGATCGTGGGCGAGGGCTGGCATGAGCGCGCCGGAGGCCCGCATGCCGAAGTGGTGGCATTGACCGCCGGAGGCGCAAACGCGCAGGGCGCCACCGCGTATGCCTCATTCGAGCCTTGCAGCCACCACGGCCGCACGCCGCCATGCGCGGATGCTTTGATTGCCGCGAAGGTGGCGCGCGTGGTCGCGGCGATGCAGGACCCGAATCCCCAGGTTGCCGGAAGCGGACTGCGGAAACTGCGCGAAGCGGGCATCGCGGCCGAGGCCGGAATTCTGGAAACCGAGGCGCGCGAACTGAACATCGGCTTCGTCTCGCGCATGACCCGCGGGCGGCCGTGGATGCGCGTGAAAATCGCGGCCAGCCTGGACGGCAGGACCGCACTGAAGAACAAGGTCAGCCAGTGGATCACAGGAGCGGACGCGCGCCGCGACGGACACCGCTGGCGTGCCCGTTCCTGCGCGGTAATGACCGGCATCGGCACGCTTACGGATGACGACCCGCGCCTCACGGTGCGCGACGTGGAAACCTCGCGCCAGCCGCTGCGCATCGTGGTGGACAGCCGGCTGCGGATCACGCCGGAGGCGAAGATTCTGGAGGGTGAGGGTGTTCTGGTGGCCACGGCAACGCGCGATGAGGACAAGAACCGCGCGCTGGCGAGGAAAGGCGCCGAAATCGTGGTGCTGCCCAACGCGGAGCACAAGGTGGACCTGCTGGATCTGGCGAAGTTTCTCGCCGGGCGCGGCATCAACGAGGTGCTGGTGGAAGCCGGTCTCAATTTGAATTCGGCATTGCTGCGTGCCGGAGTGGTGGACGAGCTGCTGATTTACCTTGCTCCGCATATGCTCGGAGACGCGGCGCGCGGCATGTTCGACCTGGGGGAATTGACTGAAATGAACAAGCGCCTGCAGTTGAACATTCAGGAGACCCGCATGATCGGACCGGACCTGAGGATTCTCGCGCGGCCGGTAGTCTTGAATCCCGGAGCCTGAGAAGTGTTCACAGGAATCATCGAAGCTATCGGCCGCGTCGCGGCAGTCAAGCCTGCCGGACAATCGGCCGCGCTGACGATTGACGCCGGTGGTCTGAACATGAGCGATGTCGCGGTCGGCGACAGCATCGGCTGTAACGGGGTGTGCCTGACTGTCACTTCGCTGGTGCCAAAAGGCTTCACGGTCGACGTATCGCAGGAGACTTTGCGGGTGACCGCGGGATTCGCCGCCGGCAATGCCATCAATCTGGAGAAGTCGCTGAGGCTCTCGGACCGTCTCGGCGGACATCTTGTGAGCGGCCATGTGGATGGCGCCGGCACGGTAACGGCGGCGAAACCTGTGGATGCCAACCGGGAACTCATAGTTCGCTATCCCACGGAGCTTGGCCGCTATGTCGCGCGCAAAGGGTCAATCGCCGTGAACGGCGTGAGCCTGACCGTCAATGTCGTGACGACCGATACTTTTTCGGTAAACCTGATTCCGCACACGCTCGCGGTAACCAATCTGAAAGACCTGAAGCAGGGCGACCGCGTCAATCTCGAAATAGACCTGGTGGCGCGTTACGTCGAACGCATGTTCGACAGGGATGACCAGCGGTAGCTAGATTTCACGTTATTCACGGCCCTTTTGGCCCTCGGCGGCCGGCGCGCCGGAGGGCCGCGAACCGTTCCAACGCTGGTTTGGTGAACTGGACGTTCACGCCGCTGCCGCACAGGCCCGATGGGCGGATTTCAAGCGGCGCAGAAACAGTTAAGAGGCAAGGATTATGAGCAATGCTCCAGTGGGACGTTCATTCGACGAAATGGTGCAGTCTCGAGTTGGCCGCGAAGCGGCCTTCGCCGAGGCGCTGCTGCAAATGGCCGTGCAGGAAATGCTCGCCGGGGATCTCGACGTTGCCCGCAGCCTCATTCGCGATGTGATCAAGGGTTCGATAGGTCATGCCGAATTGAGCCGGCGGACCGGAACGCCGGAGAAGAGTCTGGTGCGCATGTTTGGCCCGAGCGGCAATCCGACAGCCGCCAACATATTCAGTGTGTTGGCACAACTGCAGCGGGCGAGCGGCGTGAGTCTGCAGGTGAAGTCTGTGCGTGCTCAAGGGAAGCGGTCGATCAAACCGAGATCCGGGTCCGCACGCCGCGCGGCGTGAGGGTTTGGAGCGCGAACCGAATTGGTGCCCGCAGTATTTCGGCTTCATCA
>DASQOP010000172.1:0-5933 GCA_035644415.1 Burkholderiales bacterium | reverse complement strand
CGGCCCTGCGGATTGCCCGGCGTGGCCACCGTCTTGCCTCCGCCGATGACCTGGAAGAACTCGGTGATCGCGTTGTAGGAAATGTAGTCCCCGCGCACTTCGTCGCGGCCGCGCTGGATGCGTGCATTGCCGAACATCTGCACCTTGTCGGCCTTGCCGTCGTATTCGAGGCGCTCGGAAAAGCCCTCGATGAAATCGTCGAAGCCTTCGCGCTTCTGCCGGAAGTGGGCCGGGCCGCCGTAGGCAATCCCGTACTGGAAGCCGTCGGCATCCTGCTTGACGATGATCTTGTCAGCCTTGATCATCAGCGTACCCTGCGTAAGCGTCACGTTGCCCTCGAACACCGCCTCTTTCTTGGCATCGTCGAGGTCCACGCGGTCGGCCTCCAGATTGACCGGCTTTTCGCGATCCGCGCGCTCGGCCCACACCGCGGGCGGCGCATTCATGGCGCAGGCGAGCGCGGCCCAGACCAGCGCTCGCGCCAGCCTACGGTCGGGAAGGTCTCTTTTGTACACGCCTGGGAACTTCATAACTGGCCTTGACCTCCGACAACAGCTTGATCTGGCGGCTCCGATTATCGAATTCTAAGCCAACCGAGCTGGCCGTGGAATTTCCTTCCACCATTCTCACCGGCTTGTCGGTCTTGGCGAGATCCTTGTCGGGAATCACATGCAGGAAGCTGGTGAACATGCCGAGCTCGGCGTTGCTTGCGTAGGCAGAGCGCACCACCTGAACGTCGCCGTTGAAAAACACCTCATCCCCGCCGTGTGCCACTTCCGCGGTATCGGAACGCACCGTCACCGGGGCGCGCTCGTAGTCGAAGTAAACCAGGCGCGGCAGCTCCAGGTGAGTGCTGTTGTCGTCCGGGTAGTGCACCATGCGTTTTGCCGACAGCGCGTAGCGGCGCGTTCCGTCCGGGTTCATCTTCATCGCCGAGAAGCCCTCGACGTAAAAATCCGGGTCGTGCCGCGTGCTGCCGTCGGGCAGCCGCGCCGGCGGCTGGACTTTGCGATCGAGCCAGAACGTCAGCGCCGCGAGCAGCGCCAGCAGGATCAGCGGAGACCAGGCTACCAGTCTGTCGTTCATCGCAGGTAAGTCGCCAGTTGGGCTTCCAGGGTTCCCTGCGCGCGCATCAGGAACTCGCAGGCTTCGCGAACCGCTCCGCGGCCCCCCGCGTTCTCGGTGACATAGTGGGCGTGGCTGCGGACGATCGGCAGCGCGTCCGGCACGCTGAAAGCCAAGCCGCATCGGCGCAACACCGGCAGGTCGGGCAGATCGTCCCCCATGAACGAAGTTTCCTCTTCGGCGAGCTTGAGCTTGCGCAGCAGGCCGTGATAGGCCTCGAGCTTGTCGGTTCTGCCTTGCAGCACGTGCGCGATGCCCGTTTCCCTGGCGCGCTGCGCGACCATGGGTGACTTGCGCCCGGACAGCAATGCCAATCCTACACCGCTTGCAGCCAGCATTTTCAGCCCGAGGCCGTCGAGGATGTTGAATGTCTTGATCTGCTCGCCGTGCTTGCCGAGATGCAGCGCGCCGTCGGTCAGCACGCCGTCAACGTCGAAAATCGCTAGACGGATGCGACGAGCGCGCGAGATCAGCCGTTTGTTCACCGGTCACGGTCCTCGCCGGTCACAGCGCCGCGGGGACGCGACCACTCTCATATGACCTTTGCCCGCATCAGGTCGTGCATGTTGAGCGCGCCAACCAGCCTCATGTCGGTGTCCACAGCAAGCAGCTGGGTGATCTTGTACTCCTCCATGAGCTGCACCGCTTCCACGGCGAGCTGATTGGGCCGGATCGTGCGCGGGCGGGGGGTCATGACTGCGCTCACTTTCTGCTTGCGCAGATCGCCGAGTTTGTCCAGCGTGCGCCGCAGGTCGCCGTCGGTGAAGATGCCGACAAGACAATCGCCGTGATCCACGATGGCTGTCATGCCCATTCCTTTTTTCGACATCTCCAGCACCGCCTCGGAAAGCGACGCGTTATCCGACACGCGCGGAATCGCCTCAGCGCTGCGCATCACATCCGAGACGTGGGTGAGCAGACGCCGGCCGAGGCTGCCGCCGGGATGGGAGCGGGCAAAATCTTCCTCGCCGAATCCGCGCGCTTCCAGCAGCGCAACCGCGAGCGCATCGCCGAGCGCGAGCGCTGCCGTGGTGCTGGCGGTTGGCGCGAGCCCGAGCGGGCAGGCTTCCTCGGCGACGTTGGCGTCGAGATGGACGTCGGCCTCGGCGGCCAGCGTCGAGCGCGGATTGCCGGTGATGGCGATCAGCCTGGCGCCCTGGCGCTTGATCAGCGGGACGATCACCAGAAGCTCGGCGCTCTCTCCCGAATTCGACAGGGCGATCATCACGTCGTCGCGCGTAACCATGCCGAGATCGCCGTGGCTGGCTTCGGCCGGATGGACGAAGAATGCTGGAGTGCCGGTACTCGCCAGGGTGGATGCAATCTTGCGGGCGATGTGGCCGGACTTGCCGATTCCGCTCACCACGATGCGACCGCTGCAACCGAGCACGATTTCGAGTGCGCGCACGAAACTGTCATCGAGCCGCTCCGACAGCTTCACCACGGCGCGCGCCTCGATCTCGAGCACCCGCCGACCCAATGCGATCGCCTGCGCCGGTGCGATCTTTCCCAGTGCCGTCATGGTGACGGAGTATAACCCATGGCATCGGGCGAGCCCCTCCGCGTGCATCTCGAAGAGCCGGAAAAGTCCTGTGTTAGAGTTCCTGATGCAGGGCTAGGAAAAAACCGTTCGCGCGAATTTTCTGCTGCGGCAGTTCGCAATTAACGCACGGGCCCGTCGGTTTCGCAAATTGCTATCCACACGCCGTTTGCAGATTGTATGTCGCGGACGAGGATGGCGCCGAACTGGACCAATTCTTCGACTTTCGCAGAGACGGCTTCGCGGGTCGGTCCAGTCACGATTCGCCTGTGTCCCAATGTTTCAACTTTGCAGGCACTTACGGGCACATTTGGGTGTTCGCAGGTCGCCATCCACTTATTGCTGACCTGCGTGATTGGCGAAATCACTCGCGCTCCGCTATCCGCGAGCTTGTTCAATGCATCCTGAACGCTTGATCTGCTATATCCGGAGATGATGAGGTTTGCTCCTGCATCAAAAACATGAGCAGGCAGATTTGCAATATTTTCATTAACACCGGGCGTCGTGAGCAGGGCATCCGCTGGGGATTGACGATCAGCGTTGCCCCGCGTTTGCCTCCGTGATTCGGTTGCGATACGGCGATCGGCCCGTGAATCCACGGTGACCGAGTACACCTCATGCTCGCGCACATGCTTGTCAGTGCGCGAGCCCTCGTGCGTGAACAGTTCGGCGTAGTCATTCGACAGCCGGGACGCAACCTCGTAGAACGAGCGCGACACCAGTAGCTGCCCGGGCTCGGAGAAGCTCATCACCCGCTGCGCGACGTTGATGCCGTCGCCGATGATGTTTACCTGGCCGTTGAGGTCCTTCACCAGGCGTACCGGGCCGAGGTTGATTCCCATGCGGACCGGCAGGTGAGCATCACGGATCGCGAGGGCGACGAAGAGCGCATCCTCAGGGTCGCCAAGGAAGGCTACCGCCGCGCCGTCGCCGGTGTCGATCAGCACCCGGTCGCGCGGCGCGACCGCTTCGAGGGCGCCGCCGAGCACGCGGTTAAATGCCTGCTTGAACTGCAGCTGCTCGGCAACCGACTGTTTTGAGTACTCGACGATGTCGATAAACAGCACGCTGCACACCAGCGTGCGGCCGGAATTCTCCACCATTGCTAGGCTGCCGAAAGGGAAAATGTGAGCATGAAGCGGCAGTCATTCTACCGCGGACTCCGTTGGAGTTTACAGCAGGCTGGCGCCGCCGCAGTTGCTGCTGCCGTTGGTGGAGTTCCAGATCCCGGTTGGCGTTGTCGCGCTGGTGCAAGCGGGAGCGGCGGTCGTCCCGTCGGTAGGTGCGGCGCTGCCGTTGCCTTGATATCGGGAGAATTGGAAAGTCCCGGCGTTGGGCGCACCATCGTCAATCTTGCGGTCCATTTCCGCCACTATCTCCACCGGAATCTGTGAGCCGCTCTTGATGTTGTGCATGAGCGGATTCGGCGTGGCCACAGTTCCGCCTCCATAATTGCCGTCGTATACGAGCTGCAGATAGATTCCATATCGATTCTTCGGACTGGTCGTGTCGGACTCCGTCGCATTGTAGGTGTAGTTTCCAGCCAGGAAACCCGCCCGTGACAGATGTTCCCACGCCAAAATGGTCTCGTTCGGAGCGGTGGATATTTCAATCTGGCCGTTACCATTGCCGTTCTGGGTGGCGCCGGCAATGTTGAACGTCGCTTGCGAGTAGTCACCCGGGATCTCGCGGAAACGCTCCAGGAAGCCGTAGTACGCGGCCCTGATACCGTCCTGTTGCGAAATCAGACCGCGAACGCGCGCGCTGGTGATCAGTTCCGATGCCCGGAGAATGCTACCGAGCAGGAGGCCGATGATGATCAGCGCGATAGCGATCTCGACGAGTGTGAACCCTTGTGTTTGCCTTGAACTCATCGCTGGGGCTGGCCAATATGAAGCTCGCGGCGTATCGCGACGCCGGATTTTTCGCCACAACCATGGTCGGTAGATGCCACGCCTGGCGGTCGCAAGGATGCTTCTGACGCAGGGCTAGACCCCAAAAAGAAAGCCCGCGCAAGGCGGGCCTTCCGGAGTGCCATTCGACCTATTAGAACAGACTCGCCGCACCACAGTTCGTTTCGCCGTTGGTGGCGAACCACGTCCCGGTAGTACTTGCGCAGACACCGGCGGCGTACGCTGCCGCGGGCGCCGGGAGGCCTGTCGGAGATGCTGGTGTGTACCGGGAGAAACGGAAGCCACCCTGCAGCGGGTTCCCGTCGTCAATTTTGCGATCCACTTCAGCGAGAATCTCGACGGGCACCTGGTTTCCGGTCTTGAGATTATGTTTCCTGACTGCGGTACCGCCGTCGGCATAGTTGTCGTCGTAAATCAGTTGCATGTAAATGCTGTACGCATTCTTCGGGCTATTGGCATCGGTGGCCGCTGCGTCGCCGGCGGTCATGTTGTAGCTTCCGTTAAGGAAGTTTGCCGCCGTCAGATGTGTCCATGACAAAAGGTCTTCGTGAACCTCGCTGCCGCTGACGGGGACCGCGCCAGATTCGATTTGGCCATTGCCGTTGCCATTGAGGCAGGTCGCCTGGCACTTCAAGTTGATGGATGCGGTCGTATAGTCTCCTGGAAGCGCACGGAACCGATCCTGGAAGCCGAAGAACGCAGCCTTGACCCCGTCCTGCTGGGAGATCATGTTGCGCACACGGGCGCTAGTGATGAGTTCCTGGCCCTTGAGAATGCCGCCGAGCAGCAGGCCGATGATGACCAGCACGATGGCGATTTCAATGAGGGTAAAGCCCTGATTTTTTTTTCGGTTCATGATCGTGAACCTCCATATGAGGAACGTTTTGGTGAGCCTTGTCAGGCTAGAACCGTGCCAACGGGGCAGGTAATCAGAAAATCATAGTATTTACAATAAGCTACTAGTATTCTGCCGAGACTGTGCCCGAGCTGCAGTCGTAGGGTGGGCGGTGCAGTTGTGGATTGATGCTTTTTTCATATCTATGTGATTAGCATCAATTTTATTGTCACCTCAGAAGCCCGCAACCGGGGCTGGAGTGGACTGCCGCACCCGGCATGGGTTTTTCGCAAAGAGTCATTTTCCCGACGTTTGTGACGATTTTTCAGCACCTTGCATTGCGTTCAGGCGCTGGGTGAGGAAGCGGGCCTCGTGCGCGTCGGTGATCGCGCCGCTTGCCAGCAAGCCCCCGAGAAGGAGCTTGGCGGTCTCGTGTTCGCCCATGTCTTCGAGCACAAAAATGTGCATTTGCTTGGCCCAGTGGGGAACCTCAGCCGAGGTGGCATGCTGGTTGATTGCG
>DASQOP010000171.1:0-2197 GCA_035644415.1 Burkholderiales bacterium | reverse complement strand
GACGCGCTGATTGACGGCGTTGTCTTCGGCCACCAGGATCTGGTAGCGGCGCCGGTTGGCGTCGCGGGTAGCGTAGTAGTCGCTGAGCGAAATGACGCCTTCCTGGCTGCCTTGGACCGCAGTCGCGGAATGAATGACGTTGAACAGGAGGCGTTTCTTGAACGGCATTTCCAGCACCGCCACGAAACCGCCCGCGAGCGCTTCGGCGCTGCGAATCTGCGATACGCCCGCGGTGCACAGCACCGTGGGAGGTGCCTTCTGGCTGCGGCTGTTGCGCAGCCGCCCCAGATTCCGGCCCGGCGCGATCGACGTGTCTTCGCGCAGGAGCACCAGGTGGTAGGGATGCCCCAGTGACTGCGCTTCGGCGAGGCGCGCGGCCCCTGCCTCGACGCCCGCCGCGCGCCCGGTGCGCGCCCCCCAGGTGGCGAGGTCTTGCTCGAGGGCCTGCAGCTCCACGTCGGAGAAACCTATCAGCATGATCCGGCTATCGTTGAGCCGCAACGAAGCCTCGGCTGCCTGCCCCGTCATCTGCTTCTTGAAGGGCAGGTCGAACCAGAATGTGCTGCCCTTCCCGAGAGTGCTGTTCAGGCCGATCTGCCCGCCCATCATCTCCACCAGCTGCTTCGAGATGGTGGTGCCGAGCCCGGTGCCGCCGTAGCGGCGCGTGGTCGAGTCGTCGGCCTGGACGAAACTCTCGAAAATGCGTTCCTGAGCTTCCGGCGCGATCCCTATCCCCGTGTCCTCGATGGAAAATTTCAGCCGCACCGCATGCTCGCTCTCGCCCAGGCTCGAAACGCTCAGGACGACGCTGCCGGACTGGGTGAACTTGACGCCGTTTCCGATGAGGTTGTAGAGCACCTGGCGCAGATGATAGGGATCGCCGCGCAGCGCGTGCGGCACTTCCGGCATCACGTGGGTCCTGAACAGCAGCCCGCGGATCTCGGCTTGCGGCGCGAGCACCGCCGCGGTCCCGTTGATCAGGCTGTGCAGATCGAAATCCGTTTCTTCGATGTTGACCTTACCGGCTTCGATCTTGGAAATATCCAGCACGTCCTCGATCAGCTTGAGCATCGATCGCGAGGCCTCGTGCATCGCCTTCACCATTTCGGCCTGTTCCGTGTCCAAGCGTGTGTCGCGCAGCAGGTCGTTCATCCCGACGATGGCGTTGAGCGGGGTGCGCATCTCGTGGCTGACCGTGGAGAGGAAGCGCCGCTTCGCCTGATTCGCGGCTTCCTCGCGACGCAGCGAATCGAACAGGCGGGTCACGAGCTTGCCTTGGAAGAGCGACAACAGGATCATGCCCACCATCAGGCCGATGCCGAGCACGCGGTTTTGTATCCAGTAATCGCTGAACGTCAGGACCAGGGCGAAACCCACGACGCTGAGTACCAGCGAGTTGTACAGATAGGGCTTGCCGTACCGGAAACCGTGGCCGAAGGTGACCACCAGATAAGCGATGTACAGCACCGCGCCGTATTCGCCCAGGTAATACATGAACGCGCTGGTCGAGCCGACGTCCAGAATTGCGCCGAAAACACGGCGCGCAGGCGATGCCGCCGGGAAGACGTAGATCCACGCGAATACCGTGCCGCATAGCGTGAAGTAGCAGATCATGGCGCCGAACAGCGGCAGATTGGGTTCGCTGCCGCCAAAGGCCTGCGGCAGGAGATACAGGAACAGTATTGCCGCGATCAACAGCCGAACGATCGCCTGCTCGTGCTCGGTGTCGGGGCGCCCGCGAAAGCGGGCACGAATCCCTGCAAGGATCGAATTCAGCGCCATCCGGCCGGGTCCCGGGGTCTACTGCGCCAGCCGATCGGCGAACCGCTCGCCGATGGAAAGGACTTCTTCTCTGTTTCGAGCCAGGATTTCCACGAGTTGCGGATCAAAATGCCTGCCGGCGTGCTCGTTCATGTAGACGAGAGCTTCCTCCACGGGCCAGGCCGGTTTATAGGGGCGGACCGAGGTGAGCGCATCGTAGACATCCGCGATGGCGACGATCCGCGCCTCAAGCGGGATATGCTCGCCCCTCAAGCCGGTCGGGTAGCCGCTGCCGTCGTACTTCTCGTGATGGCCGAGCGCGATCACTGCGGCCATTTGCAAATATCCGGAAGAGCTGTCCTTCAGCATGTCGTAGCCGATGCGCGCGTGGGACTGCATGACTCGCAGGTCCTCGCCGTCCAGCCTTCCGGGATTC
>DASQOP010000170.1:0-4976 GCA_035644415.1 Burkholderiales bacterium | reverse complement strand
CCGATCGCCCTCGGTCCAAAGATCAATTACCTTCGCCATGAAATCTATGTGGCGGAAGCGGCGATAGAGCATGATCATCCTGGGAATGTCCTCGGGGTGGTTGTCCCCCTCGACGAATCCCTGCCATGCAATCGAATAATCGGGGTCTGGTTTCTCCAGTTCCAAGCGGGCCTTCTTGTCGCCCAGGGTCACGGCGATTCGCTCGCGGTATTTTCGGAAGTCGACTTCGGACTGGGTCTCCGAATAACGAAGCAAGTAAAAAATCGCCTGCTTCTGCCCTTTGGACCACAGGCTTTCCCCCTCTGAATACGCCCGCGTGGCCATCAGGATGTCCATGCTCTCGCTGGACAGCCATACCAGAATCACGACGATGACCAGGAATGGCCAGATGATCAGAAGCAACCGCCTGTTGATCGGTATGTAGTTGATGATGTTGCCCAGCGTTGCCATATCCCGGAGACCGCGTTTGGACCTTTGAACGTGGACCGGCCGGCCCGCGCGTCTGCGCGAGTCGTACCTGAATCCAGAATTTGCTTGGCGAGCCGGATTCCCGGCGAGTGCCTCCACGGCACTACCCGAAAGCATACCGCCTCGACGACGAAAATGCCAGTAGATAAAAGACGTTAGATCAAGCATCTGCGGTGTTTTCTGAGGAAGTGTCCCGACGCAACGATTGCAACGGGCAGAAGTTCGGCTCTGATATCCTGCGCGGACCTTGAGCGTTTAGCGGTTCGTCCACCCGGCGGCCGATGGCACCACACGGAAAGAATCCGTTGCGCCAATATTCCAGAAAACCCGGTACTCGCAGTTCCCGAGGCCTCGTTGAACAATGGCTCGCGATGCACCCGCTTGTAGTGCGCTCGCTGCGCACCTTGGCCTGTGTCGCTCTGGCCGCTCTGTGCACGCGCACCTGGACCGCACATGCCGATGTGTTCGCAGATGGCGACCATGTCATGTTGCAGGCCGGACCTTATGTGTATCACCGCAACTATGACCCCAACCACAACAACGAGCCGCGTCTCGTTGGCGTGGAATGGGAATCGGCGTCGCGCTGGGAACTCGGGGCGAGTTACTTCAAGAACTCCTTCTATCAGCCGTGCATGTACATCTATGCCGGCAGGCGCTGGTTCTTGAGATCGGCAGACAACGGCTTGTATTTCAAGCTCTCGGGGGGGCCCCTATACGGATACAAGGAACCGTACGAAGACAAGATCCCCGTGAACGACAACGGATTCGGGCTCGCAATCCTCCCCGCAATTGGTTACCAGTATCAGCGGGCGAACGCGCAGTTGGTTATTCTCGGTACTGCCGGACTGATGCTCACTTTCGGCTACGATTTCTGGAAGTAGCGGGAAAATCCGCGTCGGTAAGGCGGTCCGTGGCCGTGCTCGCCGGAGGGCACCGCCGGCTGCGTAACCAATTGTCACGTGGTAAACGTCCACCGTCTCCGGCCGTTTGTGGAGGCGTATCTTCTGCAAAAAAGGAGGCTTGACGTGGACAAGAAAATCGCTGTTCCCCTGCTCCTGGCTGCGTGCGCCGCCCCGGGCTATGCCTACGACTACACCGACACCGCCGAAGTGGTTTCTGCCGTCCCGATTTACGAGACGGTCAGCGAGCCGCGGCAGCAATGCTGGACCGAGTCGGTGACCTATTACGAGGAATCCGGTCGTTCCAACGGCGGCGCCATCATCGGCGGCATTACCGGCGGCTTGCTCGGCGCCCAGGTTGGCAGGGGCAACGGCAGGATTGCCGCTGCCGCCACTGCCGCTGCAATTGGCGCGCTGGTCGGTGACCGCCTCGATAACCGCTACAGCTACTCCTCGCCGGTGACCCGACCGGTGCAACGTTGCAATGTGGTGGACAACTACCGCAAGACGATCAGCGGTTACCAGGTCACGTATCACTACAATGGCCGCAACGCGACAGTGATCCTGCCCTACGATCCAGGTCCCCGCGTTCGCATCGGCGTAGGCATTAGCGACAACGGCGGCGCAAACACCTACATCGTGCCGCAATCGCACATGGTCCTTCCTTCGGTGACGCACATCACCTACATCGACGACCGTAATGTGCCGGTGTGGAAAAAGAAACCGTATAAGCGTCCCAAGCACGATCGCGACTGGGACGACTGATACCAAGGATGAAGGCGGAAGGATGAAGGATGAAGTGAAAAGGCAGACGTCCGAAAAAAGCTCCTGATCATTGACATCTCGTGGTCGAGTACCGTCATGACATCGGCAATTTGCGATGTCATGATGCATTTATACTGGCCTCTTTTCCCTCGTCCTTGCATTCCGTCTTCATTCTTGCTCTTCCGATCTTCATCCTTCATCCTTCCGCCTTCATCCTTGCATTTCCATGACCGACCTTGCGCCGACTCACGCTACCAGAATGCTTACCCCTGCGCCGAAGACCATCCATTTGAAGGACTACACGCCGCCGGCGTTCCTGGTTTCCACCGTGGACCTGGACGTGGACATCCGCGACGACGACGCGCTGGTAAAGGCCACGCTCGCTGTCTCACGCAATCCGCAGGCCGCCGGTTCAAGCGCGCCGCTCGAACTTGACGGCGACGAGCTGGAGTTGTTGTCGGTCGCGTTGGACGGCAGGCCGCTCGACAGCAGCGCTTATACGCTGGATGTAAAGCATCTGACGATTCCCGGCGTGCCGGTCCGGTTCACGCTGGAAACCGTGGCGCGTATCCGACCGAAGCAGAACTCCAAATTGATGGGTCTGTTCGCTTCCAAGGACGGTTTCTTCAGCCAGTGCGAAGCGGAAGGTTTCCGCCGCATCACCTTCTTCCCCGACCGGCCGGACGTGATGGCGCGCTACACCACCACCATCCGCGCAGACCGCGCAGAGTACCCGTGGCTGCTGTCCAACGGCAATCTGGTCGCGCAGGGCGATGAGGCCCACTTCACCCCGACCTTTTCCTCCGCAAGCGGCGGAGGGGGAGGAAAACTTCAACGGCAAGGCCCGCGTCATTGGGCACGGTGGGTGGACCCGTTCCCGAAGCCCTCGTATTTGTTCGCGATGGTGGCGGCAAGGCTCGACAGGCTCGAGGACAGTTTCGTCACCAAGTCCGGGCGCAAAGTGAAACTTCTTGTTTTCGTCGAGCCGGGCAAGCTCGACCAGTGCAAGTTCGCGATGGCCGCGCTGAAGCGCGCCATGAAATGGGATGAAGAGGTGTTCGGCCTGGAGCTCGATCTGGACCAGTACATGATCGTCGCGGTCGGTGACTTCAACATGGGCGCGATGGAGAACAAAGGCCTCAATATCTTCAACACCAAGTACGTCCTGGCCCGCGCCGATACTGCCACCGACAACGACTTCATGTACCTCGACCGGGTGGTTGCACACGAGTACTTCCACAACTGGACGGGCAACCGGGTGACCTGCCGCGACTGGTTCCAGTTAAGCCTCAAGGAGGGTCTCACCGTGTTCCGCGACCAGGAATACGGCGCCGATACCTACTCGCGTGCGGTGCAGCGCATCCAGGAAGTACGTGGGCTGCGCGGCGCGCAGTTTCCGGAGGATGCCGGTCCGATGGCGCACCCGGTACGGCCCGCGTCGTACATGGAGATTAGCAACTTCTACACCGCCACCGTGTACGAGAAGGGGGCGGAAGTGGTGCGCATGATCCACACGCTGATTGGAGCCGTAAATTTCCGCAAGGGTATGGATCTGTACTTCCAGCGCCACGACGGCCAGGCAGTGCGAACCGAGGAATTCGTCCAGGCCATGCAGGACGCCTCGGGTCTGGACCTCACCCAGTTCAAGAGCTGGTATGACCAGGCCGGCACGCCGTTGCTGGAGGTGCGAGGGAATTACGACGCAGCCTCCGGGCGCCAAACGCTGACCGTAAAGCAGTCCTGCCCGCCGACACCGGGGCAGGAAGAGAAGCTGCCGTTCCACATCCCGCTGGCGGTCGGACTGGTCGGCCCGGACGGCAGCGATGTCCCCTTGCAACTGGACGGCGAGAATCGGGCCGCCGGCACCACACGCGTGTTGTCCGTGAAGCGCGCCGAGGAAGAATTCGTGTTCCTCAACGTGACCCGGCAACCGGTGCCTTCATTACTGCGCGGCTTCTCGGCGCCGGTAAACTTGCGCTTCGAATACAGCGACGCCGATCTCACCCATCTGATGGCGCACGATTCCGACGCCTTCAGCCGCTGGGAAGCGGGACAGCGACTCGCACTCAATTTGCTCCTGCGCGGCATCGCGTCGTATCTCGCGGGTCATGCACCGGCGTTTCCCGATTCCTTTGTCAAAGCGTTCTCGCGCGTGCTCGCCGACGCGGCGCAGGACCCGGCGTTCGCTGCCGAAGCACTCGGCCTGCCGTCTGAGGGATACGTCGCCGAGCAGATGGAAGAGGTGGTTGCCGATGCGATCCACGCCGTGCGCGTGGCGCTGCGCAAACACCTGGCTACGTCGCTCAAGGGCGAGCTGCTTGCCACCTACCAGGCCTTTACGGCACCCGGCCCCTACAGCCCTGACGCAAAGTCGGCAGGGCAACGCAGCCTGCGCAATCTCTGCCTGTCGTATCTGATGGAACTGGAAGATGCCACGGTGCGAACGTTGTGCGTCAGGCAGTTCGATTCCGCGGACAACATGACCGACTCGATGGCGGCGCTGACCGCTCTGGCCAATACCGACTGTCCTGAGCGATTCGAGGCGCTGGACAAGTTTTATGCGAAATGGAAGGACGAGTCGCTGGTCATGGACAAGTGGTTTGCGGTACAGGCCACGTCCCGGCTGCCCGATACGCTCGCCGCAGTGAAGCGCCTTTTGTTGCATCCGGCGTTCAACTTGAAGAATCCCAACAAGGTGCGCGCGGTGATCGGCAGCTTCTGCCAGGGCAACCACGTGCGCTTCCACACCGCAGACGGTTCCGGCTATGCGTTTGCCGCCGATCAGGTGATCGCGCTCGATCCGCTCAATCCACAGGTCGCCGCGCGGCTGGCCCGCTCGTTCGA
>DASQOP010000169.1:0-4733 GCA_035644415.1 Burkholderiales bacterium | reverse complement strand
CGAGCGGCGCTGCCGGCTGCCTGGCTTCGAAAAGATCAGTCACTGAAAGTTCTTACCACAGAGACACAGAGGCACGGAGAAATTCAAGGCCAAACCTTGATCGTGTGAAAAACCGAGTGGCACTATTAGACATCCGCGTCTTCCGCATTCGACTATGCCATTCTCGTGTCTTTTCTCTGTGCCTCTGTGTCTCTGTGGTGAACTCATTCCGTCACCACATCCGCGCCGTCGGGGATGGTGAAGGTGTAGGTATCTGCACGCGTGACGGGATTGCGCTCGAGCCTGGACAGTTTGATGGTGGTCTTCTGCCCGAAGTGATCGTAAAGCTCCATAACTTCGAGCATGTTTCTGTTGAAGCCCATTCGCACCTTGTCGAACAGGCTGTCCTCGTCGTAGGGTTTGACTTCCAGCCAGTCCAGTTTGCCCTTCTTCCCGAGCGCGTTCAGCGAGAAATACTTCTCGACGTCGTCCGCGCCGGCGAGCAGCGCCGCGGGGCTGCTGCCGAGGGCCTTGTCGAGTTTGCGCTGGGTGACCTGGTTCAGGTCCTTGTCGTAGATCCACAGCTTCTCGCCATCGCCGACGATCAGTTGCTCGTAAGGCTTGCTGTAAGTCCAGCGGAATCTGCCGGGACGTTGAAACTGGACCGTGCCGCTCGCCTGCTGGGTGATCTGGCCGCTCGAGTCCGCCACAGTCTGGGTGAAGGTTGCACGCGCCGAGCGCGTCTGTTCGATGAAGGCATGCAGTTTTTCGATCGGACCGGCGTGTGCCGGAAATGCGAGCAGGCCGCTGAAAAAAAGCGCGCTGATGGGGAACGCGCGCCTCATCAGAATTGCCTCGTCCTCTGCAGGTCGGTGATCCGCCCTCCGGTCAAGGTAAGCACTGTAGTGAACGGGTTGGAGATCGTCGGGTAGTAGTAGAAGGTCTTGACGATCTGGTTGCTGACGCCGTAAGAGAGCGCCCCCTGGCCGCGCCAGTCGACCAACTGGCCGATCGGCCGTCCGCGCCGCGTTACCACGATCGGCCGAACCGCGTACCCATCCGCGCTCTGGAAATCGGGCGGACCGGCGCGCTGCAGCAGTTCACCTTCGCTCATACCATGGCGCAGCATGATGAATACGCCGAAGTCCATCCCGCGCGACGCCGGGCTGCGTGCCGGGGGTTCGGCGGGGAAGATAATGTACGTAGGCTGCCCTGCCGGCTCTGGCGGAACCTCCTTCGCAGCGCAGCAGGAAATCGCTTCGGTCGTCGTGGCGCTGCCGGCAAAACGCAAGTCCACGGGCCGGGACCCGGTGTTTGCGGGCGGCGTATCGCCGTAGTGCACGCCGCCGTCGCGGTCCACCCATTTGTATACGTCGGCAATCGCGGCGGGCGCCAGCGCCTGGAATGCAATCAGTATCAGAAGTTTTCGCATGACCTCCTCCTTCGCCTCTCGCCTCTCGCCTCTCGCCCCCCGATAGCAGCATTCGGGGGCAGGCTCACGCTTCCGTTCTCGACGGCACCAGCACTTCACGGTTGCCGTTGGGCTGCATGGTGGAAACCATTCCGGCACGCTCCATTTGCTCGATCAGGCGCGCTGCCCGGTTATAGCCGATGCGCAAATGTCGCTGCACCAGTGAGATGGACGCCCGCCGCGACTTGAGCACAATTTCCACGGCCTGGTCGTAGAGCGGATCGGCTTCGCCTTCCGCCTCGCCCGCCGCAGCGCCTTCTTCCGCGTCGGTCTCGCCACCTTCCAGAACGTCGTCGATGTACTGCGGTTGACCGCGCGCTTTCAGGTACTCCACCACTTTGTGCACTTCCTGGTCGGCGACGAACGCGCCGTGCACACGGTGTGGATAGCCGGTGCCCGGCGGCAGATATAGCATGTCGCCCTGTCCGAGCAGCTGTTCCGCGCCCATCTGGTCGAGGATAGTGCGCGAGTCGACCTTGCTCGAAACCTGGAACGCGACCCGGGTCGGAATATTTGCCTTGATTAATCCGGTGATGACGTCCACCGACGGCCGCTGGGTCGCGAGAATGAGGTGTACGCCGGCTGCGCGGGCCTTCTGCGCCAGGCGCGCAATCAGCTCCTCGACTTTCTTGCCTACGACCATCATCAGGTCGGCGAGCTCGTCGATGACCACCACGATCAGGGGCAGCTCCGTTAGCGGTTCGGGAGTTTCCGGCGTGATCGTGAACGGATTGGTCAGCGGCCTGCCGGCCTTTTCCGCTTCCTTGATCTTCTGGTTGAATCCAGACAGATTGCGCACGCCCAGCGTGGACATCAGCCTGTAGCGGCGGTCCATTTCACCGACGCACCAGTTGAGCGCGTGCGCGGCCTGCTTCATGTCGGTCACTACCGGCGCCAGCAGATGCGGAATGCCTTCGTACACCGACAGTTCGAGCATCTTCGGGTCCACCAGGATCAGCCGTACATCTTTCGCCGGCGCCTTGTACACCAGAGAAAGGATCATGGCGTTGAGCGCCACCGACTTGCCCGACCCGGTGGTGCCGGCAACGAGCAGATGCGGCATTCTGCCGAGGTCTGCGACGACCGGATTGCCGGCGATGTCCTTGCCCAGTGCCAGCGTGAGCGCCGAACCCATCTCGGCGTACACCTTCGAACTGAGGATCTCCGAGAGCCGCACCACCTGCCGTTTGGGGTTGGGGATCTCCAGTCCCATGCATGATTTGCCGGGAATAGTTTCGACTACACGTACGCTCACCACCGACAACGCGCGCGCCAGGTCCTTCACCAAATTGATGATTTGGCTGCCCTTCACGCCCACCGCCGGCTCGATTTCGTAGCGCGTGATCACCGGGCCCGGTTGCGCGGCCACCACGTTCACCTCGATGTCGAAGTCGCCGAGCTTCTTCTCGATCAGCCTGGAGGTGTACTCCAGCGTCTCGGCAGACAGCAATTCCAGGTCGGCAGGCGGCTCATCGAGCAGGTGCAAAGGGGGCAGCGGGGAATCCGGCAGGTCTTCGAACAGCGGCTTCTGCTTTTCCTTGATGACGCGGTCGGACTTGGGGATCACGGTCCGGGGAGACTCGATGCGGATCGGGTCGTGTTCTTCGAAGCGCTTGCGCTCGACTTCCACCAGCTCTTCGCGCTCGACCACGGCCTGCTCGCCGGCCTTTTTGTCCTGGCGGGTCTGCCATCTCTCCACCAGGAAGGTGTAGGCGCCCTCGATCGCCGCGCCGAGCTTCTCGATGAACGCGACCCAGGACATGCCGGTGCAGAGAGACAACCCCACCCCGCACAGCAACAGCAGCAGCAGGGTACTGCCGGTAAAGCCGAATGCCTTCGAGAACAAACCGCTCACCAGGTCGCCGAGCACGCCTCCCGGCCCGTGCGGCAGCGACACGTGCAGCGTGTACAGGCGCAGCGACTCGAGCGCGCTGCTGCCGGTGACCAGGAGCAGGAAACCGCTGCACGCGACGACCAGAGAGCGGCGGTCCATTTCCGGTGCGTCGAGGCGGCGATAGCCCCAGACCACGGCAGCGAGCAGGAAGAACACCCCCCACCACGCCGACAGCCCGAATACATAGAGCAGGATGTCGGCCATCCACGCGCCGGCCTTGCCTCCGGCGTTGGCAACCAGCGAGCCGGTGGCCTGGTGCGACCAGCCCGGATCGGACTTGCTGTAGGTGAAGAGGATGAGAACCAGATAGAGCGCCGCGCCGACCAGAAGCAGCCACCAGGATTCCCGCAACAGGGCGGCGATCTTCGGTGGCAGCGGCTTGCGCGGCGGCTTATGGGCTGCGGATCTGGACGCCGAAAGTGTTCGCAAGCAAATTACCTTTTCAGTTTCAAAGAATTATATCCCAGGGCCGCGGTCTCAACGCAGCCCATTTTGCACGCGTGGACACGAACTTCGCGCGGCTGCTACAGTCTTGCTATTTTTGCCTTTACCCCGATTTAACACTGCCATGGCTCAATCAACAAAGCATTCCCGTTTGCTCATTCTGGGTTCCGGTCCGGCCGGCTACACCGCCGCGATCTATGCGGCCCGCGCCAACCTCAAGCCGGTCCTGGTCACCGGCCTCGCTCAGGGCGGGCAACTCATGACCACCACCGACGTGGACAACTGGCCCGCCGACGTCATGGGCGTGCAGGGACCGGAACTCATGGAACGCTTCCATAAGCACGCGGAACGCTTCGACACCGAGATCATCTTCGACCACATTCATTCTGTGAAGTTGGGCCATCGGCCGTTCCAGTTGACCGGCGATCAGGCCCTCTATACCTGTGACGCGCTGATCATCGCAACCGGTGCTTCGGCGAAGTACCTCGGTCTGCCCTCGGAGCAAGCTTACATGGGCAAGGGCGTATCGGCGTGCGCAACCTGCGACGGCTTTTTCTACAAGGGACAGGACGTAGCGGTGGTCGGCGGCGGCAACACCGCCGTCGAGGAAGCGCTGTACCTGTCCAACATCGCCAAGAACGTGACGGTGGTGCACCGCCGTGACAAATTCCGCGCCGAGGGGATGCTGATCGACCGCCTGATGGAAAAGACCAGGTCCGGCAACGTGAAGATCGAATGGAACCATACGCTGGACGAGGTGCTCGGCGACAAGAAAGGTGTCCACGGCGTGCGCATCAGGCCAACGCACGGCGACAAAGCCAGGGAGTTGCCGTTGCACGGGGTATTCATCGCCATCGGCCACACCCCGAACACGCAGATCTTCCGGGGCCAGGTCGAGATGGTGAACGGCTACATCGTCACCAAGGGTGGCAGCGAGGGCAACGC
>DASQOP010000168.1:0-24497 GCA_035644415.1 Burkholderiales bacterium | reverse complement strand
ATCGAGGGACTATCGGTGAAAAGCATCACCAGGCGATCGATGCCAATGCCTTCTCCCGCCGTGGGCGGCAGACCGTACTCGAGTGCGCGCACGTAATCGGCGTCGTAGTACATCGCCTCCTCGTCGCCGGCCTCCTTGGCCCTGGCCTGCTCCGAGAACCGCTCTGCCTGATCTTCCGGGTCGTTCAGTTCCGAGAATCCGTTCGCCATCTCGCGGCCGGTGACGAACAGCTCGAAACGGTCGGTGACAGCCGGATTAGCGTCGTTGCGGCGGGCCAAGGGCGATACGTCGGTCGGATGGGCGACGATGAAGGTCGGCTGGATGAGCTTGTCCTCCGTGGTCTGCTCGAACAGCTTGAGTTGCAGCAATCCCAAGCCGTCAGTAGAGAAAACCTCGCCTTTGAAAGCATCGAGCGCTGTACGCAGGAACGCGGTCTTGCCAAGTTCCGCCATCGGGTATTCCGGGTTGTACTTGGCGATGGCCTCGGCCATGGTCAGCCGATCGAAGCGTTTGCCCAGATCTATGGTCTCACCCTGATAGCTGAACGTGGTTGTTCCGAGCACCTCCCGCGCGACCTGGCGCAACAGTTCTTCGGTGAGGCCCATCAGATAGTTGTAGTCCTGGTAGGCCTCGTAGAACTCCAGCATGGTGAACTCCGGGTTATGCCGGGTCGAGATGCCTTCGTTGCGGAAATTGCGGTTGATCTCGAAAACCTTCTCGATTCCGCCCACCACCAGCCGCTTGAGGTAAAGCTCGGGTGCGATGCGCAGGTAGAGGTCCATGTCGAGCGCGTTGTGATGCGTGACGAACGGCCGCGCCGCCGCACCGCCGGGGATGGGCTGCATCATCGGCGTTTCGACTTCGAGATAACCGCGTGCGACGAAGAATTCGCGCATTGCCTGAATCATCCGCGAGCGCGTTTTGAACACGCGTTGCGCTTCGGGATTCGTGATCAGATCGAGATATCGCTGACGGTATTTGGCTTCCTGGTCGGCCAGACCGTGGAACTTCTCCGGCAAAGGCCGCAACGACTTGGCTAGCAGGTGCACGCCGGCGGCTTTCACGGTGAGTTCGCCGGTCCTGGTCTTGAACAGCGTTCCGGTCGCGCCGACGATGTCGCCCAGGTCCCAGTGCTTGAATGCGGTGTGTACCGGTTCGCCGGTGACGTCATTGGTGACATAGATCTGGATGCGCCCGGACATGTCCTGGATGGTGGCGAAACTTGCCTTCCCCATCACGCGCTTGAGCATCATTCGCCCGGCAACCGTCGCTTCGGCCTTCAGCGGCTCCAGTTCTTCGTTCGGCGTGGCGCCGTAGGCGCGATGCAGGTCGGCGGCGAGGTGGCGGCGGCGGAAATCGTTGGGAAAGGCATTGCCCTGCGCACGCAATTCGCGCAGCTTGGCACGGCGCTCCTCGACGATCTGGTTGGTGTCAACAATCGGCAGTTGGTTTTTTTCTTCCATGTCTTTTGGCCTTTAATGACGTGACAGTCGCAATTGTCTTGACTGTCGCAGATGCAGGGCGGGGCCAATGAATCGCGTGTTGCCATTCACGCCAGTCACGATCGTCGCGATAGTCACGGTGTTAAACGCCTTGTTTCAGGCTGGCCTCGATGAACGGATCGAGGGCACCATCGAGCACCGCCTGGGTGTTACCGATCTCGACGTTGGTACGCAGATCCTTGATGCGCGACTGGTCGAGCACGTAAGAACGGATCTGGTGTCCCCAGGCGATATCGGTCTTGGAATCCTCCATCGCCTGCTTTTCCTCGTTGCGCTTGCGCAGCTCGAGTTCATACAGGCGCGCCTTCAGCATTGCCATCGCCTCGGCGCGGTTGCGATGCTGGGAGCGGTCGTTCTGGCACTGCACGACTATACCTGTGGGCACATGGGTGATGCGGATCGCCGAGTCGGTCTTGTTGATGTGCTGGCCACCGGCGCCGCTGGCGCGAAAGGTGTCGACGCGTAGGTCCGCTGGATTGATCGCGATTTCGATCGTGTCGTCTACTTCCGGATAGACGAAAACGCTGGCGAAGGAGGTATGGCGGCGCGCATTGGAGTCGAACGGGGACTTGCGCACCAGGCGGTGCACGCCGCTCTCGGTGCGCAGCGTGCCGTAGGCGTAGTCGCCGTTGACCTTGAGCGTGGCGCTCTTGATCCCGGCCACTTCTCCCGAGGACTCCTCCAGCACCTCGACCTTGAAGCCGCGGCGTTCGCAGAACTTGAGGTACATGCGTTCCAGCATTGACGCCCAGTCCTGCGCTTCGGTGCCGCCCGACCCGGACTGGATATCCAGGAAACAGTTGTTCGGATCCATGGGGTTGGAGAACATGCGGCGGAACTCCATGTCCGCCACGATCCTCTCCAAGCCGGCAACGTCGTCGGCAACGGCGTTCAGGGTGGCGTCATCGTTTTCCGACCGCGCCATCTGGAACAGTTCGCGCGCATCCTTCAGCCCCTGGTCGAGCTTTTCCAGGGTCGTGACCAGCGACTCCAGGTTCTTGCGCTCGCGCCCGAGGTCCTGGGCGCGCTTGGCGTCGTTCCAGAACGCGGGGTCTTCGGTCAGCTTGACGACTTCGATCAGGCGGTTGCGTTTGCCATCGAAGTCAAAGATACCTCCGCAGTTCTTTGGCCCGGGTATCGAGGTCGTCGAGTTGTTTTTCGATAGCGTTAAGGCGTTCTGCTTCCATTTTGGATTCCGATCCGGGGGTTGAGACGAAGCTAAGGAGCGGGTCATTTTAACCGATGCCGCGCACCGGGCAGTTCGTCATGTGAACAACAACGCGACGATCATACCGGCCGCGACCGCGGCCATTGATCCCGCACAACGCGCAAACAGCGACTGGCCGCCCACAATCAGTACCATGCCGAGCTTGAATACAATGTTTGCCCCGATCGCCAGCACCACGGCGATCGCTACCTCGTGAGCCTCGACAGTGCCGACGCTGAAGAGCCGCAGGCTCGCCAGCGTGATTGCATCCACGTCGGTGAGTCCGGCAATCAGTGCTACCGCATACAGCCCGGCAGCTCCAGCCAGGCCCGAAAGCCAGGCGGCGAGCAGCAGCACCAGTGCGTAGATTGCGCCAAAGGTCAGCGCGGTGCGCAGCTCGGCAGGATTCCTGATATCCGGGATAGGTGCCGTGTTGTCCCGCCCCTGACGTGCATATAGATAGCCCAAGCTCGCCAGGCCGAGCAGCAGACCGCCGCCGAGGAGCGGCAGTAAAGTGCCCAGCAGTCCCGGCGCGACGAAAGCAGTGAGCACCGCCAGCCGCACCAGCAGCACCAGGTTGGCCAGCACGATGACCAGCACAGCTAAGCCGCTGAGTCTTTCCTGCGCCCGGGCATGGCGCGCGTAAATCAGCGTGGTGGCGGTGCTGGACACCAGCCCGCCCAGCAATCCAAGCAAAGGTGCGCCGTAACGCAGGCCGACCAGGCGCACGGCAACGTAACCGGCGAGACTGACCCCGGAAATGAGCACCACCATGGTCCAGATCTGGTAGGGATTGAGTGCGCCGTGCGGGCCGAAATCCCGATTCGGCAGAATGGGCAGCACAATGAACATCAGCACCGCGAACTGCAGGATCGAAATCAGATCGCGTCGCTCGAGCCTCTCGGCGATGCCGCGCAATTCGGCCTTGAAGTACAGCAGGCTGGTGGTGACGATCGCCAGCATCACCGCCAGCGTCTGGTACTCGAACCACGTCATGACGGACAGCCCGTAGCACAGCAACAGGGCGATGACCGTGGTGGTGCCGGGATCGTGCTGTTCCCGGTCGCGGGCGTTGGCGGTGACAATCATTGCGGCGACGATCACCAGCCCGATGATCAGAATTGCCGGCGAGCCGGTCTCGTCGCTGAGCAGAGCGGCCACTGCCGCGAACAAAGCGGTGAGGGCGAAGGTGCGCAACCCGGCGTTGGTATCCGGGTGGCGTTCGCGTTCCAGCCCGATCAGCAGGCCGATGGCCAGGCTGATGGCAAAGGCGGGCAACCGCTCCAGTTCCGTGCCCTGCAGCCAGTAGAAGTCCACTGCCTGTCTCCCTAAGCCTAGCCCGCCTGCCAGTGATCCAACACCAGTTGCACCGAGCGCATGCCGTTGAACTCGTTGACATGCACACGGTAAACCGCGGACACGCGCGAGGGAAGGGGTGCGCTGCGGCCGAACAGGATGGCGTTGAATGCCTGTTCGGCCAGCCTGCGGCGCAGACGCAGCTTCAGGTGCCGGCTGCCGACGACTTTCTGTTCCGTCACTTCGAATTCGTCGAAGAATGACGGGGGCGGGAATCCCTGGCCCCAGACCTGCGCGGCGAGCAACTCCGCGAACGGCAAGCTGACGTCGTCAGGTTCCAGTCCGCCGTCGGTTTCGATCACGTGCTCCAGGTCTGCAGGCGTCAGCAGCCCGCGTACGGTCTGTTCGAACGCATTCTCGAAAGCGGCCATGTCGGCGCTACGCACCGTAAGGCCCGCCGCGGTGGCGTGGCCGCCGAAGCGCAGGATCAGGCCGGGGTGGCGCTTCGATACCAGATCGAGCGCGTCGCGCAGGTGCAGACCCGGTATCGAGCGGCCCGAGCCTTTCGCCTCGCCGTTGCCACCGGGCGCGAACGCGATCACCGGCCGATTGAAGCGTTCACGCAGGCGCGCGGCGAGGATCCCGACCACGCCCTGATGCCAAGTCTCGTCATACAGGCTCAGGCTGTAGGCATCCGCGGGCGCGATTCGCTCTATCAGCGCCAGCGCGGTCTCCTGCATCCCGGCTTCGATGTCGCGGCGCTCGCGGTTGAGCGCGTCGAGCTGTGCCGCCAGTTCGGCGGCGCGGTCGCTATCGCGTGCCAGCAGGCACTCGATGCCGACGCTCATGTCGGTGAGTCGGCCGGCGGCATTGAGCCGCGGTCCGAGGACGAAGCCGAGATCGTAAGCCACGACGCGTGCCGGATCGCGGCCAGCCACCCGCAACAATGCGGTGATTCCAGGGCGGGCGCGGGCGGCCCGGATGCGCTTCAGGCCCTGGTCCACCAGGATGCGGTTGTTGTCGTCGAGCCGCACCACGTCGGCGACGGTGCCGAGCGCAACCAGGTCCAGCAGGTCTGCGAGGTTGGGTTCGTCGCGGCCGCCGAACCAGCCGCGCGCACGCAACTCGGCGCGCAGCGCCAGCAACACGTAGAACATCACGCCCACCCCTGCCAGGTTCCTGCTCGGGAAATCGCAGCCCGGCTGATTCGGGTTGACGATGCAGGCCGCGGCGGGCAGTTGTGCGGTGGGCAGATGGTGATCGGTGATGAGCACCCGGATACCGAGCTTGCGTGCGGCCTCGACGCCGTCGATGCTGGCGATGCCGTTGTCGACCGTGATCAGGAAATCGGGCCGGCGCGCTGCTGCCAGGGCAACGATTTCCGGCGTGAGGCCATAGCCGTACTCGAAGCGGTTGGGTACCAGGTAGTCCACCTGCGCTCCGAAGCTCTGCAGACCGATCATCCCCAGGGCGCAGGCCGTGGCGCCGTCGGCGTCGTAATCGGCGACGATCAACAGGCGCTGCCTGGCGGCGATTGCATCGGCGAGCAGGCGGGCCATCGCAACGCAGTTTTTCAGGCGCTCGGCCGGAGCCAGCCCATTGAACGAGGTATCGAGCTGCCGCGGCGTGCTTACGCCCCGCGCGGCATAGGCGCGCGCCAACACCGGGTGCACGCCGTTCGCACACAGCGAATCGAAAGCCGGCTGCGGTACGCTGCGGGTGACGATGCGCCGAGTGATCATGCAAGCCGTGCCGGGTCGTGGCGGTGCAGAACATTGCCGGCATGGTGAGCCAACGGTCGTGGCCTCTTCCAAATCTGCCAGCGAACGCCGCGCGTGACCGACCACTCGTATCTGCGGCCATCGGCGACGGTCGCGATTACCGCCTTGCCAATCCTGCCCGCTCGCAAGCAGTCGAAAAGCGGCGCGAACCACCGCGTTTCCAGGGTTTCGAGCGCATGCCGCCAGCCGGCTGCGTTGCCGCGCATGAATTCGCGCTCCGCGTCCCGAAGATCGACAAGCGTGTTGTTCCCGGCGGCGAACCCGCCGTCGACGGGAAGCGGAGCGGAGATGATGCCCGCCAGCCTTGCCAGACCCACGGCAAGGGGATCGTCGCTCTGCATCGCATCGAAGGAGCTTCTCGATGCGGGCAGGGTGCCCCCGCCCCAGAACCACAGACTGTTCGCCACCGCCACACCGCGATCTTCGCGCGCTGCGTTGACTGGCTCGGCGTGCAGCAGCATCTGCACTTCATTGAAAATCCGGTGCCAACGCAGGCGCTCCTCGCCTTCTGGCAGCAGACGGTTGACGTCGCGGCCGATCGCCTGCTTGAGCGTGACGGTACGGATCTTCGGCGCTTGCGGCAATTTCAAGTACCAGCGTCGAGGATGCGGTGCGTGAAAGACAAAACCCTCGGTCTCGAACTGCCGATTGAGTGCCCCAGTCAATTCGCGCGATTCGCCCTCGGCCAACTCCAGGGACTCCGGGGCCAGCAGGATCAGCCCGTCGTTGTGCAGGCGCAGATGCACCGGGTCGGCGCACAACCAGTAGTCGGCACCGGCTTCTCCGCCATCACCGGCAAAAGCGAGCGGCGCGACCGGCCAGTCGATCTGTTTCTGTACTCCGAAGCGTTCGCACAGCCACGCGGGCTCGTTTTCGCATGCACTTTCGGCCGCGCTGCCGCGGCTCAAGAGCGTTTCCAGCGCGGGCAGTCTCGGTCCAGGATAGGCGTCCGGATCGCCCGTTTCGGGCCAGAGCAGGGAAGGAACAAACAGGGTGACGGTGTGCACGGGAGAGAGGACTGGAACTGTGCCGAGTTTAGCACGCGACATCGGAGCCGCCGCCGGTGGCGGCGTGCAGGCTGCTTAGTCATCCGCGCCGGAATGTGGCAGACTTTGTTTCGCCATCCGATCGCGCCACCGCGCTTATTTGAAGCTTTCATGCTGACGCCGTACGAGCTGTTTGTCGGGCTGCGCTATACGCGCGCCAAGCGGCGCAATCATTTCATCTCCTTCATTTCCATCACCTCGATGCTGGGCGTCGCGCTGGGCGTCGCGGCGTTGATCGTCGTGCTCTCGGTGATGAACGGATTCCAGAAGGAACTGCGCACGCGCATCCTTGGGGTTGCTTCGCACGTGCAGATCATGGGACTGGACGGCAAGCTGTCCGACTGGCGGAAAATCGCCGCGCAAGCGCAAAGCCATTCGGAAGTGATCGCGGCTGCGCCGTACATCACGGCGCAGGGGCTGATTTCCCACCACGGGAGCGTGCAGGGCACGCTGGTGCGCGGGGTTCTGCCCGCCGCCGAAGCAAAAGTCGCCGACGTAGGCCAGCACATGCGATCGGGCAGCCTGGACGACCTGAGGCCGGGGCGCTTCGGCATCGTTCTCGGCGTCGATCTGGCGATGAGCGTAGGCGCCCGCGTCGGCGACAAGATCGTGCTGATCGCGCCGCAGGGACAGGTAACACCCGCAGGCATCCTGCCGCGGCTCAAGCAATTCGAAGTGGTCGGCATTTTCGAAGTGGACATGGCCGAATACGACGCTGGCCTTGCGTTCATGCACCTCGAAGACGCGCAGAAGCTTTATCGTCTGGAAGACAAGGTGTCGGGGGTGCGGCTCAAGCTCCACGACCTGTTCAAGGCCCCGCGGGTGGCACGCGATCTGATGCGCACCCTGAGCAGCGACGTCTATGCCACGGATTGGACGCGCAGCCACGCCAATTTCTTTCGTGCCGTGCAGATCGAGAAGCGGGTGATGTTCATCATCCTGGTGCTCATCGTTGCGGTGGCGGCGTTCAACATCGTTTCCACGCTGGTGATGGCGGTCACCGACAAGCGCGCCGACATCGCCATTCTGCGCACGCTGGGAGCGGCGCCGGGGGAGATCATGCGGATCTTCATTATCCAGGGCGCGTTGATCGGCGCAGTCGGCATGATCGCCGGGGTGATCTGCGGTGTGCTGCTGGCGGCGAACATCGAAGTCGTGATCCCGGCGATCGAGCATGTCCTGGGCGTCCAGTTCCTCGCCAAGGACGTGTACTACATCAGCGACCTGCCCTCCGATCTACATCTGCAGGACGTGGTCGTGATCGGCCTGACCTCGTTCGGGCTGAGCCTGCTGGCTACCATGTATCCCAGCCTGCGGGCATCGCGGGTGAATCCGGCCGAAGCCCTGCGCTATGAGTGAGGTTGTTCTCTCCTGCCGCAATCTGCAGAAAACCTTTCACCAGGGCGAGTACGCGGTCCCGGTGTTGCTGGGCATCGACATCGACGTCGCGCGCGGCGAAACGGTGGCGATCGTCGGCGCGTCGGGCTCGGGCAAAAGCACACTGCTACACCTGCTCGGCGGGCTCGACGCTGCGAGCGCGGGAGAGGTCACCGTGCTCCGCCACCTGCTGGACTCGTTGAACGAGAAGGAAAAGGGGAGGTTACGCAACCGCGCGCTCGGCTTCGTTTACCAGTTCCACCACCTGTTGCCGGAGTTCACCGCGCTGGAGAACGTGGCGATGCCGCTGCTGATCCGGCGCCTTGACTCGAAGGAGGCCGGCAAACGCGCAGCCGGGATTCTGCAGCGGGTCGGCCTGAGCGCGCGCATGACGCATACGCCGGGAGAGCTCTCCGGCGGCGAACGGCAGCGCGCGGCGCTGGCGCGAGCGCTGGTCACCGAACCGGCCTGCGTGCTCGCCGACGAACCCACCGGCAACCTCGACCGCCACACCGCGGAAGGCATGCTCGACCTGATGCTCGAACTGAACCGCGATCTCGCCACCAGTTTCGTGGTGGTCACTCACGATCCGACGATTGCGGCGAAGATGCAGCGGACGCTGCGGCTGGAGGACGGGAAACTCCGTGAGGCGTGAGGGGTGAGGCGAGAGGCGGAAGAGCAGGGAGGACTGACGATACGCTTTGGGGACTGGAAGTCCGGGCGAGAGGTTTTATTTATAGTACTTTTCCCATCACCCCTCCCGCCTCACGCCTAACGCCTCACGCCTATCGCCTCACCGGCTAGTACTCGACCGGTATCGGATCGAGTGAGCGCCACAGATACCAGGTGGCCACGCTGCGCCACGGTTGCCACTCGGTGGCGATCTGGCGCATCTTCAGCTTCGAGAGCGGCTTGCCGTTGTTGTAATGCAGACCCATGGCGCGCTGCAGGCCGATGTCGTCCACCGGCAGGATGTTCGGTCGCATCATGAAAAAGATGAGGAACATCTCCGCGGTCCAGCGCCCGATTCCCTTGACCCTGGTGAGCTCGGCGATTAGTTGCTCGTCGTCGTGGTCGCTCCAACGCTCGAGCTCCAGCGAGCCGTCGAGAAAATTCTCGGCCAGGTCGATCAGGTAAGTGGACTTCTTGCTGGACAATCCGCAGGCACGCAGTTTCGAGGGGTCCATGCGTACGATGGTCGCCGGTCCGAGCGATCCGACCGATTCCAGCAGTTTCTGCCACACGCTTTCCGCCGCTTGCACCGATATTTGCTGGCCGATGATGGAGCGTGCTAGCGTCGTGAAGGCGTCGCTGCGGCTCTGCAACTGCGGCCCTTCAAGGTTTCGGATCAGTATTTTCAGAACGGAATCGCGGCTCGCCAGATCGCGGGTGGCATCATTCCAATAGGATGGCGTCATGATTCAACAGATGGTTGCCTGGCTGCCGAGTCGGACCTCACTGGGAGGAAACGTGCCCGGTTCGAATATACACGCCAGTCCCGGCACGTGACAGAAGGCGCCGCGCCTGTCATTTTCTCGCTGCGAAGATACGCATGCGCCGGCGTTTGTTCCACGCCAGCGTAACGTGCACCCGCCACGCAGCAATCACCAGGAGATAGCCGGCGACTGCGAGAATCAGGGCCAGCAGGAACAGGCCGAGCGCGAACGGCTTCCCCATCGCAGCCAGCCAGTGGTACAGCGCCGGTATCCATTCCATGATCGGCAGCGCAAGCAGATCGAGTTCGCCGCCCGGAAGGACATGGCCGTTGCCGCCGGTGACGAACATGCCGAGCTTGTAGGCGATGTAATAAAGCGGAACGATGGTGAACGGGTTGGTGTACCAGGTGAGGATCACGGACACCGGCAGATTCACGCGGAACAGGATCGCGAGCAGCGCCGCCGAAAGCATCTGCAGCGGCCCCGGCACCAGTCCGCAAAACAGGCCGACGGCGGTGCCGCCCGCCACCGACTTGCGGTTCAGGTGCCACAGGTTGGGGTGATGCAACGCCGTGCCGAAAAAACGAATGTGCCGGTTCTGGCGGACGCTCTCGTGGCTCGGCAGGTACTTGCGGAAAAACTTTCGTGGCATGGAGGTGATGGATTGTACCGGAACCGCTCTGCATGATCGTTAACGTTGCCGCCCTGACTGCGGGCGCCTGGTGGCTGCAGCAACAGCCCCTGCTTCCTGATTTGACCGGTGCGCTGGTACTGGTTCCTTTGGCGGCGCTGTGGCTGCTTGCGGCGCGCAGAAAAGGCGCAGCCGCAGGGTTGGCAGCACGCGCCGCCGCTTTGGCTGCTTCAGCGATCGCCGGGTTCTTCTGGTCCGCCGCGATCGGCCACTGGAGTCTTGCGCACGCGCTGCCGGAACAGTGGGAAGGGCGCGATATCGAGTTGTCGGGAGTCATCGCTGAAATGACCCAGCCTGCCGAGCGCGGCGTGCGCTTCGCCTTCGACGTTGAAAGGGCGCACACACCCGGTGCCGAAGTGCCGCCACGGATTTCCCTCACCTGGTATCAGTCGGGCGACACCGCGCAGGCTCCCGACCTGCACCCGGGGCAACGCTGGCGCCTGAGCGCGCGCCTGCGACGCCCTCATGGCAACGCCAATCCGGACGGATTCGACTTCGAGGCATGGATGCTGGAGCGTGGCATACGCGCGGTCGGATACGTGAGAGCCGATGCGCCGGCGGCCCTGATGGCGGCGCGGGTGAACCGTCCCGCATATGTTCTTGAGCGCGCGCGCGAAGCGGTGCGCGCCAGACTGCTGCGTGCGCTCGATGGCCGGCCTTACGCCGGAGTGATCGTTGCCCTTGCGGTGGGTGACCAGCGTGCCATTCCGCCGTCGCAGTGGCGGGTTTTCACGCGCACCGGCGTCAATCATCTGATGAGCATTTCCGGGCTGCACATCACCATGGTCGCGAGCCTGGCGTACCTGCTGGTGTTGCGTTTGTGGCGCCAGTCCGAAACGCTGACTCTGCGGCTGCCCGCGGCGCGCGCCGCCGCCGCCGCCGGCCTTGCGGCCGCGCTTGCCTACGCAGCGCTGTCGGGATTCGCGGTGCCGGCGCAACGCACCGTTTTCATGCTGGCGATTGTGGCAGTGGCGCTCTGGCTGGGATGGATGACGCGGCCGCTTGCGGTGCTGGCAGCGGCGGCGGCGCTGGTGATCGTCCTCGATCCCATGGCGGTAATTTCCGCCGGGTTCTGGCTGTCTTTCGGCGCGGTCGCGGTGATCATGCTCGCCGGCGGCGGTCGCATCGGCCGGTCTTCCTGGCTGGGTACGTGGGCGCGCACCCAGTGGGCGGTCACGCTGGCGCTGGTGCCGCTGTTGCTGGCGATGTTTCAGCAGGTATCGCTGGTGTCGCCGATCGCGAACGCGGTAGCGATTCCGTTGGTGAGTCTGGTGGTGGTGCCGCTAACGCTGCTTGCCGCCGTTCTGCCGCTCGATTGGCTCGCGCACGCCGCGCACGCGGTCATGGCGCTTTGCATGATTGTGCTGGATACGCTGGGCCGTGTGCCCGATGCGGCGTGGCAGCAACATGCACCGCCTTCCTGGGCGGTGCCGCTGGCGATGATAGGCGCGCTGTGGATACTGCTACCCAGGGGTTTTCCCGCGCGTTGGGTGGGTGCCGCACTCATGCTGCCGCTGTTCCTGTGGTTGCCGCCGCGGCCCTCGCCCGGCGAGCTGTGGCTGACCGTATTGGATGTCGGCCAGGGGTTGGCGGTGGTGGTGCGCACCCATGGGCACGCGCTGCTCTACGACACCGGGCCGGCATTTTCAGATCAGGTGAGCGCCGGTGAACGCCTCGTGGTGCCTTATCTGCGGGCAAGCGGCGTACGCGGTCTGGACGGCATCATTGTCAGTCACGACGACCTGGACCACAGCGGTGGCGCACTGGCGGTATTGCAGGCGATGCCGGTGCAGTGGTTGTCCTCCCCGCTGTCCGACGTTCATCCGATCAGCGAAGCAGCAGCACACGGCCGGCGTTGCAGCGCCGGAGAGGGCTGGGAGTGGGACGGGGTGGCTTTCGAAATGCTGCATCCCGATGCCGAAAGTTATAATGAATTCGATCTCAAGGACAACGATCGTGGTTGCGTGCTCAGGATCGTTTCCCCTTACGGAGCCGTGCTGCTACCGGCAGACATCGAACGACGCAGCGAAATCGCGCTGCTGCGCGATTCCCCGGGGCGTTTGTCCGCCGACGTGCTGATCGCACCCCATCATGGCAGCCGCACTTCCTCCACGCCGGAATTCGTGCGTGCGGTGGCACCGCGGCTGGTCGTCTTTTCGGTCGGGTACCGCAACCGTTTCGGGCATCCGCACCCGGCCGTGGTGCGCCGTTACCGCGAACAGGGTAGTGACATGGCTCGCACCGATCTGGCCGGGGCGGTTCTGGTCAAAATGGGCAGTTCGGGGATCGAGACGTCGGGCTGGAGGCAGCTCGAACGGCGTTACTGGCAAGGGCGTTGATTTCGCCTATCGATATATGGTCAAGGTCAGGGAAATTACGAGCGATACCGCATCCGCCGAATGGCTGGAGGTGGTGACGGTGCGCCTGTCGCAAGCTGAGCGCGAACTGGTGGTGCGCGCCGACCTCTGGGCGCAGGAATACTACGCCGACAGCCGGCATCCGGCGGGTACGCGCTGGATCGAGCACGTGCGCTCAGCCGTCGGCATACTCAGCGCGCTGCGCGTCGATGGGGAAGCCGTTGGCGCGACACTCCTGCTCGGTGTGCCGGTGTCGTCCCGCGCGCAGCGCGAAGCTCTGGCGGCGCAATTTGGGCCGGCGATTGCCGCGCTGGTGGAAGGCGTGGGGAGCATGGCGCAGATCCAGGTGCTGCGCGGACGGGTCGAGTCCGGTCCCCGCCAGGCCGACCGCGCGGCGCAGCTCGAGTCGCTGCGCAAGATGCTGCTGGCAATGGTCCAGGACGTGCGGGTGGTGCTGATCAAGCTCGCCGATCAGGTGCAGTTGCTGCGGGATCTCGCGGCAACTGGCGACGCGCGGGCTCGCGAGAACGCCGCCGGCGATACCATGGACCTGTTCGCGCCGCTCGCCAACCGGCTTGGCGTGTGGCAGATCAAGTGGGAGCTTGAGGATCTGGCGTTCCGCTGCCTCGAGCCGCACACCTACAAGAATCTCGCGCGTCAGCTGGACGAGAAACGCGTGGATCGCGAGAGCTACATCACCAACCTGGTCCAGTTGCTGCGCGCGGAACTCGCGGCCGCCGGCATCGCCGCCGAAGTCGCGGGGCGGCCGAAACACATCTACAGCATCTGGCGCAAGATTCAGAGCAAGGGTGGGGGGCTGGAAAATCTGTTCGACGTGCGTGCGCTGCGGGTGCTGGTAAACGACGTCAAGGCGTGCTACGCCGTGCTCGGCCTGGTGCATAATCTGTGGACCCCGGTGCCGCGCGAGTTCGACGATTACATCGCCAAGCCGAAAGCCAATGATTACCGCTCGTTGCATACCGCGGTCGTGGGGCCGGAAGGCAAGGTGCTGGAAGTTCAGATCCGCACTCACGAGATGCACCAGCACGCCGAGTTCGGTGTCGCCGCACACTGGCGCTACAAGGAAGCCGTGAAGGGCGACACCACGTTCGACGATCGCATCGCCTGGCTGCGCCGCATACTCGATTGGCGCGATGAACTCGCGGACGCGGGCGAGCTGGCCGAATACTTCAAGACCGAGCTGTTCCAGGACAGCGTCTACGTGGTGACGCCACAAGGACGGGTAATCGGCCTGCCGCGCGGCGCCACGCCCGTCGACTTCGCCTATCACGTGCACTCCGAGCTCGGCCATCGCTGCCGCGGCGCCAAGGTCAACGGCCAGATCGTGCCGCTGACCTACGCGCTGTCCAACGGCCAGCGCGTAGAAATCATCGCTGCCAGGGAAGGCGGCCCGTCGCGCGACTGGCTCAATCCCGCGCTCGGCTACCTCAAGAGCAACCGCGCGCGCGCCAAGGTTCGGCAGTGGTTCAATTCGCAGCAGCTCGAGGAGGCGACCACCCGCGGCCGGGCCGTGCTGGAACGGGAGCTGCATCGTCTCGGCAAGACCGGCCAGAACCTCGATGAACTGGCGGCACGGCTGAACTTCACGAAAGTGGAGGAGTTGTTTGCAGCATTGGGGCGCGCCGAGGTGACGCCGCGGCAACTGCAGTCCGCGCTCGGCGCAGATGACGTTCCGGTTGCACCGGCCGTCGAGACCAGGGTGCCGTCGCAGCCGAGGCCCGGCGCTGGAGGAATCCTGGTCGTCGGCGTGGACAAACTGCTCACCGTCCTGGCACGCTGCTGCAAGCCCGCGCCACCGGACCCCATCGTCGGTTTCGTCACACGTGGGCGCGGCGTGACGGTGCACCGGCGCGATTGCAGCAACGTCGCGCGCCTGGCGACCGAACGCCTCATCGCGGCTGATTGGGGAAAGACCGGGGAAGCCCGCTTTCAGGTGGACGTGGAGATCATCGCCGGCGCTCACCCTGCGCTGCTGCGCGACATTCTCGATATTTTCACGCGCGAGAAAGTGCGGGTCATCACCAGCAAGGCGGTGAGCCGCGATCTCAACGCCAGGATCGCGCTCACTCTGGAAGTGGAGGGCTTGCCGCAACTCAAGCGCCTGCTGGCGCAGGTCCGGGACGTTCCCGGCGTGGAGTCGGCGCGACGCCGATAAGAAGTTTGAACGGGCTTATCCTTTCGGCTAGAATCCGCCCTTCATTAGGCGCGTAGCTCAGCTGGTTAGAGCATCACCTTGACATGGTGGGGGTCGTTGGTTCGAGTCCAATCGCGCCTACCAACTTCCACGGGAAGCAGAGGCAAAGTGGGTATCCGAACTTGCACGACCGGGCCGATGCGGTATCGTCGCTGAACCTGTATTTCCTTTGACGAAAAAGTGCGGTTCGGCCGCACTTTTTTTTTACACCGATTCAGACCACCAACCATGCCCATCGTCCGATTGCCAGACGGTTCGCAAAAGACTTTCGACAAGCCGGTCACAGTCGCCGAGGCGGCCGCCGCGATCGGCGCGGGACTGGCGCGTGCCGCGCTCGCCGGCCGCGTCGACGGCAAGCTGGTCGACACCTCGTACCTGATTGACCGGGACGCCGACCTTGCGGTGGTCACCGACAAGGATCCCGACGGGCTGGAGATCCTGCGCCACTCGACCGCGCACCTGTTGGCGCACGCGGTCAAGGAACTCTATCCCGACGCGCAGGTCACCATCGGCCCGGTCATCGAGGACGGCTTCTACTACGATTTCGCCTACAAGCGCCCCTTCACCCCCGAGGACCTTGCCGCGATCGAGAAACGCATGGCGGAAATCGCCAAGCGCGACGTCAAGGTCGAGCGGCGGGTATGGAATCGCGCCGAGGCGATCAATTTTTTCAAGAACCAGGGCGAACACTACAAGGCGCGAATCATCGAGGCAATCCCCGGCGACGAGACGATTTCCCTTTATACCCAGGCGAACTTCACCGACCTGTGCCGCGGCCCGCACGTGCCCTCCACCGGCAAGCTCAAGGTCTTCAAGCTGCTCAAGGTCGCCGGTGCGTACTGGCGCGGCGACTCGAAGAACGAAATGCTGCAGCGGGTCTATGGCACAGCCTGGGCGAAGAAGGAAGATCTCGACGCCTATCTGTTCCGGATCGAAGAGGCGGAAAAACGCGACCACCGCAAGCTCGGCAGGCAACTCGACCTGTTCCACCTGCAGGACGAGGCGCCCGGCATGGTGTTTTGGCATCCCAAGGGCTGGGCCATCTGGCAGCAGGTCGAGCAGTACATGCGCGAAATCCTGTCGCGGCACGGCTACCGGGAGGTGCGCACCCCGCAGCTGATGGACCGCGTGCTCTGGGAAAAATCCGGGCACTGGGACAACTATCGCGAACTGATGTTCACTACCGAGTCGGAGAAGCGCGAGTACGCGGTGAAGCCGATGAACTGCCCGGGGCACGTGCAGATCTTCAACCAGGGTATCAAGAGCTACCGCGACCTGCCTTTGCGTCTGGCCGAGTTCGGCGCCTGCCACCGCAACGAGCCGTCCGGGGCCTTGCACGGGATCATGCGGGTGCGCGGATTCACCCAGGACGATGCGCATATTTTCTGTACCGAGGATCAGGTGCAGGCAGAGGCGTCGGCGTTCATCGACCTGCTGCAGAAGGTGTACGCCGACTTCGGTTTCAGCGAGATCCTGATCAAGCTGTCGACCCGGCCGGCCAAACGCATCGGTTCGGACGAGACCTGGGACCGGGCCGAAGCGGCGCTCAAAGCGGCGCTGGACGCCAAAGGCCTTAGATGGGATCTCAACCCCGGCGAGGGCGCGTTCTATGGTCCGAAGATCGAGTTTTCGCTCAAGGACTCGATCGGCAGGGTGTGGCAGTGCGGCACCCTGCAGATCGATTTCGAGCTCCCCAACCGGCTTGGCGCCGAATACATCGCCGAAGATAACAGCAGGAAGACGCCGGTTATGCTCCACCGGGCGATTTTGGGATCGATGGAGCGCTTCATCGGCATCCTGATCGAAAACCACGCCGGGGCGATGCCGCTGTGGCTGGCTCCGCAGCAGGTGGTGGTCATGAACATCTCCGAGCATCAGACGGAATATGCCGCCGGGGTGGCCGAGCGCCTTAAGGCGGCTGGGCTACGCGCCTTTGCGGACTTGAGAAACGAGAAAATAACCTATAAAATTCGAGAACATAGTTTGCAGAAACTGCCTTATCAGGTGATCGTCGGGGATAAGGAGGTCGCTGCAAACGCCGTTGCCGTGCGTACCCGGGGGGGTGCTGATCTCGGCCAGATGTCGTTCGACGCCTTCGTCGCACGGCTGAGATCCGAGTTGCCCCATGCGGGAAGTACGGCTTAATTTTTTGATGGAGGTCTGCTCATAGCTCAGGACAAGGACGTCAGGATCAACGGCGAGATCACTGCGCCGGAGGTCCGGCTCATCGGCATCAAGGGTGAGCCAATCGGGATTGTCAGTCTCGCCCAGGCGAATGCCATGGCGGAGGAACTGGAAATCGACCTGGTGGAAATCGCACCTACCGCCAAACCGCCGGTTGCCCGGCTGATGGATTTCGGCAAGTTCAAGTACAGCGAAGCCAAGAAGAGGCACGAGGCAAAGCTCAAACAGAAACAGATCCAGGTCAAGGAAGTGAAGTTCCGGCCCGGCACCGACGAAGGCGATTACAAGATCAAGCTGCGCAACCTGATCCGTTTCCTCGAAGAAGGCGACAAAACCAAGGTGACGTTGCGCTTTCGCGGCCGCGAAATGGCGCATCAGGAGTTCGGCGTCAAGCTGCTGGAGCGTGTCAAGGCGGACCTCGAGCCCTACGGCGCGGTCGAACAGTTTCCGAAGATGGAGGGCCGGCAGATGGTCATGGTGCTGTCCCCCAAGAAAAAGTGATTCGTGATTAGTAATTAGTGATTGGTGTCCAGTGGGATCGGCGAAAGGTTTTTGCCAATTACCGATTACGCATCACCAGTCACCGTTGTCAAACAAGTGATGTCCGGGTTCCAAAGCGCCGCCTGCGGCCACCCGGCGTCAGGCTAAAACAAAGGAGTTGATTCATGCCCAAGATGAAGACCAAAAGCGGCGCAGCCAAGCGCTTCCGCGCGCTGGGTAACGGCCGCTTCAAACGCTCGCAGGCGAACCTGCGCCACATCCTTACCAAGAAGTCGACCAAGCGCAAGCGCCATCTGCGCGGCACGACTGCCGTGAAGGCATCGGACCACGGGCATATCCGTGCCATGCTTCCGTACGCGTAAGGGGGACAGCCATGCCCAGAGTCAAACGTGGAGTAACCGCGCACGCGCGGCACAAGAAAGTCCTCGCCAAAGCCAAGGGTTTCCGCGGCCGCCGCGGCAACGTCTACCGTATCGCCAAACAGGCGGTGATGCGGGCCGGCCAATATGCCTACCGTGACCGCCGCCAGAAAAAGCGTGATTTCCGCGCGCTGTGGATCGTGCGGATCAATGCCGCAGCTCGCGAGTTCGGCATGACCTACAGCACGCTGATCAACGGCCTGAAGAAGGCATCGGTCGAGGTGGACCGCAAGGTGCTCGCCGACATTGCCGTGTTCGACAAACAGGCTTTTGAAAGGATTGCGAGTCAGGCGAAAGCCAGCCTCGGTGCCTGATTCGGACAAGCAGCGAAAAGGAGGCTTCAGGGCCTCCTTTTTTTATTCACCGGACGGCAGTGACCCATGGACAACCTGGAAAAGATCGTCGCCGATGCCAAATCCGCGTTCGAGCGGGTTGCAGATCTCGCACATCTGGAGCAGGCGAAGGCGCGCTTCCTGGGGAAGACCGGCGCGCTCACCGAACAATTGAAGGGTCTTGGCAAGCTGCCGGCGGCGGACCGCCCGAGCGCAGGTGCGCTGATCAATCAGGCAAAGGAGAAGGTAGAAGCGCTTCTCGCCGCGCGCCGTGATGCCATCCAAGCACAGTCGCTCGAAGCCCGCCTGGCACAGGAAGCCCTGGACGTCACGCTGCCGGGGCGAGGCCGCGGCCGTGGCGGCATTCACCCGGTCATCCGCACGTGGCAGCGCATCGAAGGCATTTTTCGTTCGGCGGGATTCGATGTCGCCGATGGCCCGGAAATCGAAACCGACTGGTACAACTTCACCGCGCTCAACCAACCCGAGAACCATCCCGCCCGCTCGATGCATGACACCTTCTACATCGAGGGAGGATTGCTGCTGCGTACCCACACCAGCCCGATCCAGGTGCGTTACGCGCGCGCGCACAAGCCGCCGATCAAGGTGATCGCGCTGGGACGCACCTACCGCGTGGATTCGGATGCGACCCACTCGCCGATGTTTCACCAGGTCGAGGGGCTGTGGATAGACGAATACGTCAGTTTTGCGGATCTGAAGGGCATATACACCGATTTCCTGCGCCGTTTCTTCGAGACCGACGACCTGCAGGTGCGCTTCCGCCCATCGTTTTTTCCGTTTACCGAGCCCTCCGCCGAAATCGACATGGCGTTTCCCAGCGGGCCGCTGGAGGGCCGCTGGCTGGAAATTTCCGGGGCCGGGCAGGTGCATCCGAACGTCGTGCGCAACTTCGGCCTCGACCCGGAGCGCTACATCGGATTCGCCTTCGGCAGCGGGCTCGAGCGGCTGACCATGCTGCGCTATGGCATCAACGACCTGCGGTTGTTCTTCGAAAACGATCTGCGCTTCCTCAAGCAATTCAATTGAATCGCCCAGACGCCAGGAAGATTCACTAAGAGACAAGAATGCAGTTCTCGGAAAAATGGTTGCGCACACTGGTCGATCCACCTTTGACCACGGATGCGCTCGCGCATCTGCTGAGCATGTCGGGCCTGGAAGTGGAGAGTAGCGTGAGCGTGGCGCCGCCGTTCACCGGAGTGGTGGTGGGCCGCGTGCTCAGCGTCGAGAAACACCCGAGTGCGGACAAACTGACGGTGTGCCGGGTCGACGTCGGCAGCGGTCAGCCGCTCAGCATTGTCTGCGGTGCGCCCAACGTGGTCGCCGGGATGAAGGCTCCGTGTGCGCTGGTCGGCGCCAGGCTGCCGGGTGCATCGGCAGACATACCGTTCGAAATCAAGGTCGCGACCATGCGCGGAGTGGAAAGCCGCGGCATGCTGTGCTCGGCGCGCGAACTCGGACTGTCGGACGATCACAGCGGTCTGCTGGTAATTTCCGGGGATGCCGCGCCCGGAAGCGACGTGCGCGCGGCGCTGGGGCTGGATGACAAGGTGCTGACGATCAAGCTCACCCCCAATCGCGCCGACTGCCTGTCAGTGCTTGGCGTGGCACGCGAAGTTGCGGCGCTGACCGGTGCGCCGCTGAACCCACCGGACACGCACTCGGTACCCGCCACGAACGACGCCAGGTTTCCAGTGCGGATATCCGAACCCAAAGGATGCGGACGCTTCACCGGGCGGGTGATCCGCAACGTCAATGCCGAAGCGCTCACGCCGGAATGGATGAAACAGCGGCTGGAGCGTGCCGGGCAGCATTCGATTTCGGCGCTGGTGGACGTCACCAATTACGTGATGCTCGAGCTGGGCCGGCCGCTGCACGTCTACGACCTGGACAAGCTCAGCGGCGGCATCGACGTTCGCTCCGGCCGCAAGGGCGAGAAACTCAAGCTGCTCAACGAGCAGGTCGTGGAGATCGACGAGAGCGTGCTGGCGATCACCGATGCCAGCGGGCCGGTCGGACTTGCGGGCATCATGGGCGGGGACAGCACCAAGGCGGACCTGGAAACCCACAATATCTTCCTCGAGGCCGCGTTCTTCTTTCCGGGGGCGATCGCCGGACGCGCGCGGCGCTACAACTTCGTCAGCGACGCCTCGCACCGCTTTGAACGCGGCGTCGACTTCAACAACAACGTCGACGGCATCGAGCGCGCGACCCGGCTGATTCTTGATATTTGCGGTGGCGAGCCCGGTCCGGTGGACGACACGGTGGCGCAGTTGCCGCAGCGCCAACCGGTGCGTATGCGGGTGGCTCGTGCGCACAAGGTCATCGGCGTGCCGGTCGGCGCGGAGGACATGGCGGATATCTTCAGGCGTCTGAATCTCGCGTTCCGGCGCGAGGGCACGGGCGCCGAGGAGGTCTTTCTGGTCACCCCGCCTTCGTACCGCTTCGACATCGAAATCGAGGAGGACCTGATCGAGGAGGTGGCGCGGGTGTATGGCTTCGAACGCATTCCCGCGCAGCCCCCGGTGGCCCCGAGTACGATGTTGCCGCTCTCCGAGTGCCGGCGCTCGCTGCACGACCTGCGGCTGCAGATGGCGGCCGCCGAATACCAGGAAGTGGTCAACTACAGTTTCGTGGATGCTTCCTGGGAGGCGGATTTTGCCGGCAATGCCGATCCGATCCGGTTGCTCAACCCGATCGCCAGCCAGCTGGCGGTCATGCGTTCCACGTTGATCGGCGGGCTGGTGGCGAACGTTGCCTACAATCTGAACCGCAAACAGGAGCGGGTGCGTGCGTTCGAGGTGGGGCGGGCGTTCCTGCGCGATCCCGCCGTCAGGGACGGCCAACTGGATGTCGCCGGGATCCGCCAGCCGGTGCGCGTGGCGGCCGTTGCGTACGGCACTGCGGTCGAAGAACAGTGGGGCATTCCGGCGCGCGGCGTCGATTTCTTCGACGTCAAGAACGACCTGGAAACGCTGATCGCACCCAGGGGCGCGCGCTTCGAGCCGGTTATGCACCCGGCGTTGCACCCCGGGCGTGGGGCCCGGGTTATGCTGGATGACGCGGTCATAGGCTGGATCGGCGAATTGCACCCGAGATGGCAGAAGAAGTACGAGTTGCCTGAGCCGCTGGTTGCTTTCGAAGTCGATGCCGAACCGCTGCTGCGGCTACCGCTGCCGCGGTATCGAGAGCTGTCCAGATTTCCCCCGGTGCGCCGCGACCTGGCGGTCACCGTGGACGAGGCTGCCCCGGTGCAAGCCATTCTGGACGGGCTTTTGCGGGCGAAACCGGCCATCGTTCACGCCGTTCGGGTGTTCGACGTGTACCGCGGCAAGGGTATCGAAAACGGGAAAAAAGGTCTTGCTTTCCGTGTGTTATTGCAAGATACTCAAAAGACTCTGACAGATGCCGAGGTGGACGCCGCGATTGCGGGTCTGCGCAAGGTCCTGGAACAAGAATACGGTGCCAAGCTGAGACAATAAGGTGAAGTCATGACACTGACCAAAGCAGACCTGGCGGATCTGTTGTTCGAGAAAGTCGGTTTGAACAAGCGCGAAGCCAAAGACATGGTGGAGTCGTTCTTCGAGGAAGTGCGCATCGCACTCGAGGCGGGGGAGGGCGTGAAGCTGTCCGGTTTCGGTAATTTCCAGTTGCGCGACAAGCCGCAGCGACCGGGCCGCAACCCCAAAACCGGCGAGGAAATTCCGATTACGGCGCGTCGAGTCGTAACCTTTCACGCCAGCCAGAAACTGAAGGCGATGGTGGAAAAGAACTACGGTGGACAGCAGCAACCACAACAGCAGCAGTCCTAAGACCCCGCTGCCCCCGATTCCCGCAAAACGTTACTTCACCATCGGTGAGGTCAGCGAGCTATGCGGGGTCAAACCACACGTGCTGCGCTACTGGGAGCAGGAGTTTACCCAGTTGAAGCCGGTTAAGCGGCGCGGCAATCGGCGCTATTATCAGCACCATGAAGTGCTGCTGATCCGGCGCATCCGCGAACTGCTGTACGAGCAGGGGTTCACCATCAGCGGCGCGCGGGCGCGGCTGGACGAGGCTGCAGTGCAACTCAAACCGTCTTCCTCCAGATTCAACTCCGCGCTATTGCGCCGGGAAATTCAGAGTCTCCTCGACATCCTGCGCGCCTGAGACGTTCCGCGCGCGGGGCCTCTGCTATAATCCGCTCTCGATTCGGGGCGTAGCGCAGCCTGGTAGCGTACCTGCATGGGGTGCAGGTGGTCGGAGGTTCAAATCCTCTCGCCCCGACCAAACTATCGCGGTAAAGACGAGGGGCCCGCGGGCTCGCGAGAAAGATGCGCGGACGGGAAGATCCGGTTTCCAGGTCTGTTATTTCGCGGGGCGCCCTCGATCGAAGGCTGATCCGCAGCCTTTTTCTCCGATGCGCATTCTCCTGAGCAACGACGACGGGTACTTCGCGCCCGGCCTCGCCGTGCTCGCCGAGGCGCTGTCGAAACATGCCGAGATCATCGTGGTCGCGCCCGAGCGCGACCGCAGCGGCGCCAGCAATTCGCTCACCCTCGATCGCCCGCTGCAGGTCAGGCGCTCGCACAACGGCTTTCACTACGTAAACGGTACGCCCACCGACTGCGTACACCTCGCCGTGACCGGCATGCTGGACCGGCTCCCGGATATGGTGATTTCCGGCATCAATCATGGTGCCAACATGGGGGACGACACCATATACTCCGGAACGGTGGCGGCGGCAACGGAAGGATTTCTCCTGGGCATTCCCTCTATCGCGGTGTCGCTGGCGAGCAAAGCGGCGGGCAACTATCCGGCCGCCGCGCAGGCGGTGTGCGACATAGTCGAGCGTTTTCGCCACCGACCGATTGCGTTTCCGGTCCTGCTCAACGTCAATGTCCCGGATGTGCCAGCCGATCAACTGGCAGGAACGGCAGTGACCAGGCTGGGACGGCGGCACAAGTCCGAGCCGGTCATCAAGTCCACCAACCCGCGCGGCGAAACGGTGTACTGGATCGGCGCCGCAGGCGATGCCGAGGATGCAGGCGAGGGCACGGACTTTCACGCGGTCGCGAACCGGATGGTTTCGGTGACGCCGCTGCAAATTGATCTCACGCAGTACGCCAGGCTCGAAAGCGTGCGCGCCTGGCTGAAAGAACCGGCACTCACCTAGAATATTTGCGCGGCGGCCATTTCGACACGATATGAACAGCAGGATCAGCGGCATCGGCATGACCTCCCAACGCACCCGCATGCGCATGGTGGAGCGCCTGCGCGACCAGGGCGTAAAGGACGAAGTGGTGCTGGGTGCGATGATGGATGTCCCTCGCCACATGTTCGTCGACGAGGCGCTGGCAAGCCGTGCCTACGATGACGTATCGCTACCCATCGGTTTCGGCCAGACCATCTCCAATCCGTTCGCTGTCGCCCGCATGGTCGAACTGGCGCGCGCTGGTCGCGCGCTCGGCAAAGTGCTCGAGATCGGCACCGGCTGCGGTTACCAGGCCGCGGTCTTATCGCGGGTGGCGCGCGAAGTTTATTCGATCGAGCGTCTCGCCGGCCTGTTGTCCAAGGCGCGGGTGAGATTGCGCGAACTCGGAATTCGCAACATCAAACTCAGGCATGGCGACGGTCATCTCGGCCTGAAGGACGGCGGCCCGTTCGACGCCATCGTGATGGCGGCGGCGGCGACGCACATACCCGAGGCGCTGGCTGCTCAACTGGTGGAGGGCGGGCGCCTCGTGCTGCCGTTGGGCACGCGCGAGCAGCGTCTGGTGCTGGTCGAGCGCGGCCGCGACGGATTCAGCCAGTCGGTGCTGGACGACGTCAATTTCGTTCCGCTGATTGCGGGGGTTTCGGCTTGACTATCGTTTTCCGCTGCGGGGAATTTTCGCGGCCGCTCATGCTTGCAGCATTGGTTGCCGCGCTCGGCGCGGGTTGCGCATCCACGCCTACTGCCGCGCCGGTGCTCGAGCGTTCGCCGAATGCGTCCCGCGCGCCGGCCGTAGCTCCGGTCGCCATACGCACGACAGCCGCACCTGTGGCCACCGCTCCGGCTGCCGGCATACCCCAGACGTCTGCACCCCCCCCTGCAGGGGCGCCAACCGTCTCGACTGTCCACAAAACGGAGACACGGGTTTCCGCAGCCACGGA
>DASQOP010000167.1:0-7968 GCA_035644415.1 Burkholderiales bacterium | reverse complement strand
GATCCGAATGCCGATGGCTGGCGCTCGGGTGACGCGCTGTATACGTCGTCCACGGTCGCGCTGGATCTGAACACCGGAAAGCTCAACTGGTACTTCCAGGAGGCGCACGCCGATCCGTACGACTACGACGCCGCACCGGGCGAGTATGTCATTCTCGGAGACAAGGTGGTGCATCCGGGCAAGAACGGCTTCAACGCTGTGCACCAGACCAAGGGCGGCAAGGTCCTGGCCGTTTATCCAGACATGAAGAGTTTCAACTGGACGACGGGCTACAACATCGCCAAGGGTGAATGGGAAAACATGCTGTGGCCACAGCCCGGCGAGAAGACCCTGGTTTGCCCGGCGATCGACGGTGGGCATAGCTGGCAGGCTGGGAGCTACAGCCCGAAGACCAAGCTGTTCTATCGCGTCGCGCAGGAATGGTGCATGTACTTGACCGCGCAACCGAAGAGCGGCGGGACCACCATCTCGGCGGGCGCCGAGACCCGGACCCTGCAGCCTTTCGCCCAGGCGTTCATGAGTGCCGAATGGATCGGTACCGACCCGCCGGGAGACAAGAGTCATGGTCGCCTGACCGCGCGTGACCCGGTTACCGGGAAACTCGCCTGGGAGAAGCGCTATGACCTGATCCCGCATTCGACGTTGATGTCCACGGGGAGCGACCTGCTGTTCGTCGGCACCTCTGATGGCTTCGTCGAAGCGCTGGACGCCAAGAACGGCAACGTTCTGTGGCGGTATAACGTCGGCTCAGGTGTGCACGGCGGCATCATCTCCTACGCGGTCGACGGCAAGCAGTACATTGCAGTGGCATCCGGACACGGCACGTACGTGGGCGGGGCGATCAAGGCCCTGAACAAGGAGAAGCTCGGAACTATGAATGAGAGCATGGCATTGGTGGTATTCGCACTTCCATAGCCCTCTCCCCTGCCGGGGACGGACGGAGGGTAACCTCCTGCCGCCCCGGCGTTTTTTTGCTCCGCCGGCGCCTCGAAGCCCGGCGGAAATTGTGTGGTAGTGTCCTTCTCGTCTTCGCAGCCGCCGTCCGGATGGCGCGAAGGCGAGAATTTTTGATGGGGTATGAAATCCAAAATGCGCATTGCGTCCATCGTATTCGTGTCCGTCGCCGCACTCGGCGTGTCCCACGCGGGGCTGCTCGCGGCAATGGAACAAGGAAAACTCGAGCCCAAGATCGCCCAGACCCAAACGGCCCAGGCAGAGAACGGCCCCGTCAAGGTCCCCTCTTCCAATCCCTTGTCGGGAGATCCCGAAGCCATCGATTCGGGCAAGCACCTGTACTTCAGTTGGTGCGTCCAGTGCCACGGCCCGAAGGCCGACGGTGATTCGCCGCGTTTCGGTAAGTATGCCGGCAACCTGACGAAGTTCTGGCGCGGCTACCCGGAGTTTGTAAACACCGTCAAGAACGGCCGCCCGGGAAAGCAGATGCCGCCCTGGAAGGAATTTATGGATGAGGACACCATCGCCAAGTTGGGCGCCTACCTGGAAACGCTGGCAGTGGAAGGAGCGAACTGGAAATGAGCCGAATCAAGAAGAGCCGCTTTCTGGCGGCAACGCTGGTAGCCATGGCAGTGGTTGCACCGGCGCAGGCGGGCGATTTCACCACGCTGAAGGAGAACATTTTCGTGTGCATCTCGCCTCAGGCCTACGACGAGGCCATGGTGCGCGTGCGCGAACTCGGCGGCCGCAACATCGAGCCGTTGAAGAAGGAACTGGGCGAGAACAAGCTATGCATGTTCGTCGATCCCGAGATGGCAGACAACATCATGGCGCCCTTCGCCGTCGTGCTGCAGAGAGACGGCACCAAGGTGCAAGTCCAGTTCATCGTCACGTTTCGCAAGAAAGTCGAGTTTCTGCACCGGCTGATCAACCGCTACGTACTCGTCGGCTGGACGGACGAGTCGAACCTGGAGACGAGGCGCGTCCTGTAGCGCTGCTCGCGGCTGTGACGTGTAGAGGTCGCGAGTCCCGGTAACGAATTGTCTTCCCGCCTCACGCCGCTCGCGTAACTCGACTGGCGATCGCCAGTACCCGGTACATCGAACGCACCACCGGCAACTCGATCAGTTCTCCGTCCACCACCACCAGGCCGGTCTTGTCCTGTTCGAAAGCGGCGCAGACCTTGCGGGCCTTCGCGATAGTCTTCTCGTCCGGCGTGAAAGCCGCGTTAATGATCGGGATCTGGTTGGGATGAATCGAGGCCTTGCCGGTGAAACCCAGACGGGCGCAGGCCTGCGCCTCCTGCCGCAACCCTTCCGGATCGTCGAGGTTCAGGAACGGCACATCCAGGAGATCGATGCCGGCGGAGGCCGCCGCATGCACCAGCCGCGAGCGGGTATAGAGCAGCGGCTCCCAGGATTTCTCGCAACGCAGTTCGGCGGACATGTCCACCGCGCCGAGAATCACCGAGTCGATGCGCGAGGATGCCCGCGTGATCTCCAGGGCGCGCTCCAGACCCTGATTGGTCTCGATGATCACGCAGAAGCGGATGTTGCGCGCGGGGCCGGCGGAGAGCAGGGTCTCGATCAGCTGCACTTCCTCGGCCGACCTGATCTTCGGGATCATGATCGCCGGGGGTGGGGCTTCGGATTCGATGATCGCGGTCAGGTCCTTGAGCCCGTCCGGCGTCGAGAGCCCGTTGATACGCACCATCTGCTCGACGTGGGGGTGGGTGTTTTTTTCGAACAGCGGCAGAGTCAGCGCGCGCCCTTCGTCCTTGCGGGGGCGCGCCACCGCATCCTCCATGTCCACGCAGACGATGTCGGCTCCGCTATCGAGCGCTTTGGCGAAACGATCCGGCCGCAGCCCCGGCACGAAAAGCAGGCTGCGGCGCGGACGTATCGGACGATCAACGGTATTCATGCCGGGGTCGCGAGGGAAAAACCCGAATGCTAGCTGCCGGGGAGCCGGCGCGCCAGTCTATTCGCCGATCGTGAGCCCCCCGGCGCGATCGCCCGCGCCGCTGGGAAGCGTCTGTCGCCCGATGAACAACAGCAACGGAAGCGCTGCGAGCGCGACCAGCGCAAACAGCCAGAAATCACCCGTGTAGCCGATCACAGCGGACTGCAGGCTGATTTCGCGTTCGAGCCTGGCCAGCGCCTGCGTCGTGGCCATGCCCCATCCTTCGTGTCCCTGTGCCTGCAATGCGCGGTTGAAAGGCGTGGCGTGCTCGACGAGTTGCGCATGCATCACACTGCTGGCGCGCACATACATTGCCAACGCGCCCGACACGCCGATGCTCGCGCCGATGCTGCGCACCAGGTTGTAGACCGCGGTGGCCTCGGTGCGGCGATGCGGCTCCAGGGACGGAAATGCGATGACCTGGATCGGCACCAGGATGATGCCGCCGCCGATGCCCTGCATGAAATTCGTCCACACCAGCGGCCACACGCCGACCTCCGCGGTCCAGGTCGACATCTCCCAGCTCGAGTAGGCGAGGCACAGCAGGCCGAACGCGATCAGCTTGCGCGGATCGATGCGCCCCGTGGTGCGTCCGCCGATGATCATCGCGCAGAACAGGCCGATGCCGCGCGGCGCCTGCAGCAGGCCGATCGTGTCGATGGGGTAGCCCCGCACCTGATCGAGGAACGATGGCATCAGCACCATCGGCGGCGTGGTAATGGAACCGTAGATGAAGGCGAATACCAGCCCGAGAAAGAAACTGCGTTGCGCCAGCAGGCGCGGATCGAGGAAAGGTTGCTTCGCCGTCAGGCAGTGCACGTTGAACATGTAAAGGCCCAGGACCGCGAGACAGGCTTCAGTGATGATCTCCCAGGATTCGAACCAGTCGAGTTGCCCGCCGCGGTCCAGCATCAATTGCAGCGAACCGACACCCAGCGACAGGCTGAGGAATCCGAACCAGTCGAGCCGGCGCCCGGGATCGCGCTTCGTCTCGGGCAGGAACGCCGCAGCGCCGGCCAGCGCCAGCAGGCCGAACGGAACATTGATATAGAAAATATAACGCCAGCTCAGGTACTCGGTGACGTAACCGCCGAGCGTGGGCCCGACGAAGGAACCCATCACCGCGGCCATGCCCCATAGCGCCATGGCCTTGCCCTGCTCTTCCGGCGGATAGGTATCGAGGATGATGGCGTGCGACAGCGGAATCAGGAACGCGCCGCCCAGCCCCTGCACGATGCGCGCGGAGACTTCAACCGCCAGCGAATTCGCCGCGCCGCATGCGACCGAGGCAAGCAGAAAAACAGCGACCGCCCACATGAATACGCGCTTGCGGCCGAAGCGCAGGCTCAGCCATCCCGCAGCGGGAATGGAGAGCGCGGAGGCAACGATGTAGGAAGTGATGACCCAGGCAATCTGATCCTGCGTCGCCGAGAACGTGCCCCGCATGTGCGGCAACGCCACGGCGGCGATGGTCCAGTCGATCGAATACAGGAAACTCGCCAGCCCGACCGAGGCGGTGATCAGGGCAGGATGTCTGGAGGAACCGGTCACGTTACCGGCGGGTGCCTGCGATGGCCGAAGACGGCACGAGGAAGCGCGGCAACCAGCCGTCGTCTACGAGTTTCTGCAGCGTGCGCGGCAGTCCGCGCGGCCGCCCGGTATCCACCGTCACGGTCACCGTCATGCCGGCACGAAGCTGCGGCTTTCCGGGCGGCTGCTCGACCTTGATGCGAACCGGCACGCGCTGCACGACCTTCACCCAGTTTCCGGTTGCGTTCTGCGGCGGCAGCACCGCGAATTCGGCGCCGGTGGCCGGCGCGATGGCCTCGACGCTGGCCGGCCATTCATGATCCGGATACGCATCCGCCACCACCTTGGCGGATTGACCGACCGTCATGTGGGTAAGCTGCGTTTCCTTGTAATTGGCCTCGATCCACAACGGGCCGCTTTCGATGAGGCTGAACATCGGCGCGCCCTTCTCCACGAATTCGCCGACCTGCAGTTTCATGTTGCTCACCACGCCGGCGAACGGCGCCTTGATCAGCGCACGCGACAGGTCGAGCATGGCCGCGTCGTAGGCCGCGCGCGCCTCAGCGTAACGCGGAAGGCGTTCGACCGGCATATCGGGATTGCCCGACAGTTCCGCTATCACGCGGTTGCTCTTTTCACGAATGCTGTCCAGCCGGCGCCTGGCGGCGTCGACGTTGTGGCGCGCCTCGTCGTAGGTGTCGCCGCGCGACATGCCTTTTTCCTTGAGGTATTCCTGGCGCGCGAGCTGCTTCTCGAGAAAGTCGATGCGGCTGCGCACTTCGGCGGCTTCCTGCAGCGTCGCTCGATATTCGGCGCGCAGCGACTGCACATCGGTTCGCACCACATCCAACTGGGCGCGCGCACCGTCCACGGCGATCTGGTAGGGCTCGGGGTCGAGGCGGAATAGCAACGCGCCCGCCTCGACCGGCTGGTTGTCGCGTGCCAGCACCTCGATGACACGCCCGTTCACCGATGCGCTGATCGGAACGATGTTGGCCTTGACGTAGGCATTGTCGGTCTCGACCTCCCGCCCGCCGGTCGCATAGACATAAAGGCCGGCCACGACCGCGACCAGCGGCACGACCACGAGCAGCAGAATGCGCACTGCGCGATGCACGACGATCACCGCCCTGCTGGCTGCCTCGGACATGTCAGCGCTTGCGCTTTTTGGCGCCGTCGCCGTTGGCGCCGTTGTCCTGTTTGGACAAATTACCCTTGATGGCGAGCAACGCGTCCACGAACTGGTCCTGCTGGGCGGAAGACAGGCCGGACAGCGCGTCGCGCCGGACTTCCGCCGCGGCCGCGCGCATGGTCTTGATGGCGGGCTCCACTTCGTCGGTCAGGAACACGCGCTTGGCACGCCGGTCGCCGGCATGGCCTTCGCGGCGAATCCAGCCTTTCTGCTCCATGCGGTCAAGCAGGCGTCCCAGCGTCGCCTTTTTCACTTCGAGGATGTCGGCCAGCTCGGACTGGGTCACGCCGTCGTTGCGGAACAGATGGTTGAGCACCCACCACTGCGAGCGTGTCAGGCCGAGCGACTTTACGCGCCGGTCGAAGGTGGTGCGCATCAGACGGGCGACGTCGTTCAGGATGAAGCCGAAATTGCGCGACAGGTCTTCGCGGAACATGGCTGCGGATTCTACCCCAAATTGGTCGCCTAGCTTACTATATGCCAGGTTATCATCCGCAAGACCATTCACCGCCAAGGACGCCAAGGACGCCAAGGACGCGAAGGAAAACCAAGGAGTAACAAGGAATGTCTGCTGGCCCGGACTCGCGGGGTGCTGTTTTTGCCCGATCTTGCCTTTGACCTTCCTTGGCGTCCCTGGCGTCCTTGGCGGTGAGTTCTTTTTGTTAACGCCCTGCTAGAATCGGCGTCACCTCAGGGAGGAAGAACCACAAGATGAAAATAACCGCTATCGAGACCATCGGCCTCGAGGAGTTCCCCAATATTCTCTGGGTGCACATCCACACCGACGAAGGCATCGTCGGACTGGGCGAGACCTTCTATGCGGTCGCCCCGGTGGCCGAGCACATCCATCAGACCTGCGCCCCATACCTGCTGGGGAAGAACCCGCTGGAGATCGACAGGCACAGCCGCCAGTTCCTCAATACCTATCTCGGATTCAACAGCGTCGGCGTGGAAATGCGCGCGGCTTCTGCGGTCGACGTCGCCTTGTGGGACCTGTTCGGCCAGTTCACCGGCCAGCCGATCTACCAGTTGCTCGGCGGCGCTTCGCGCGACAAGGTGCGCGTCTACAACACCTGCGCCGGCTACCAGTACGTGCGCGCCAAGCCGACCCAGGGCACCGAGAATTTCGGCCTGCCGGCGAAAGCCGACAAGAAGAACCGGCCTTACGAGGACTTGATGGCGTTCAAGACCGATGCCGGCGAACTGGCGAAGTCACTGCTGGAGATGAATATCACCGGCATGAAGATCTGGCCGTTCGACGAGGCCGCGGAAGCCTCCAACGGCAGCTACATCTCGAATGCCGACCTGAAGAAGGCCATGCGGCCGTTCGAGCAGATCCGCAAGGCCGTAGGCGACAAAATGGACATCCACGTCGAATTCCATTCGATGTGGAATCTCCCCACCGCGATTCGCATCGCGGAAGCATTGGAGCAGTTCGATCCGTTCTGGTACGAAGATCCGATCAAAATGAACAACATCGACGCGGTTGCGGACTACGCCCATCGCACCAATGTCTGGGTCACCGCGTCGGAAACCCTCGGAACGCGCTGGGGCTTCCGCGAGCTGTTCGAGAAACAAGCCGTCTCGGTGTGCATGCTGGACGTCGGCTGGACCGGAGGATTGTCCGAGGCCAAGAAAATCGCAACCATGGCGGAAGCCTACGCGTTGCCGGTCGCTCCGCACGACTGCACCGGGCCGATCCTGCTGACCGCTTCGGTGCACCTGTCGCTGAACTGTCCCAATACATTGGTGCAGGAGATGGTGCGGGCGTTCTACTATGACTGGTACGACAATCTGGTCACCCAGTTGCCGCCGGTGAAGGACGGCTACATCACCGCGCCCAAGGGGCCTGGGCTGGGCACCAAGCTGCAGGCATCGGTGCTGAAACGCAAGGATGTCGTACGGCGGATTTCGAAATTGGGGAAATAGGACAACACTCACCGCGGAGGACGCAGAGGACACGGAGGAAAAACAAAAACGAGGAAAACCAAATTGTGGGTAAAAAGCGGGAAACAGTTCGCGAACGCATGAGTCAACTTTAACTACGATGGATCAACAGTCAATGAAGGGTTTCACCTCGAGCATATTCTTGCTCTCGCGTTTCCTCTGCGACCTCCGCGCCCTCTGCGGTGAGCGCCTAGTCCTTATTGAGGTTTAGATATGAACGAAATTGCAACGAGCACCGACGCGCGAGTGATGGTATTGGCGCCGGGCGACAACGTGGCGATCGCCAAGTCGGACATCGCTTCGGGCACGACGCTGTCGGTGAAGGGCCAGTCCGTGACGCTCAAGGCCCGCGTTGAAGTCGGCCACAAGTTCGCGTTCAAGAA
>DASQOP010000166.1:0-3023 GCA_035644415.1 Burkholderiales bacterium | reverse complement strand
GCCCTTGGGCTTGCCGGTGGTGCCCGAAGTATAGGGCATGACGCACAAGTCGTCCGGGCCGGCACGGTGCGGCCCGGGCGCAATATTGGCAGCGAGGGCGTCGCCCCACAGTGTGACCCCCGGTTCACGGATTGTCTGTCGCGGCGCGGCCGCCGCTTCCGGCACCTTCAGGCCGGCAGGCTGGGCCAGATAATCGGAATAGGCGGCCACCAGGACGTGATCGAGGCCCGCGCCGATCAGCGGGCGGAGCTGGGGAAAGAGCTCCTGCCCGGTGATCGCCACCCTGGCATCGCTGTCGGCAACGTAGTGGCGCAGTTCATCGGTGAGGTTCATCGGGTTCACCGGCACGACCATCGCATCCGCGCGCAGGATCGCGTAGAACGCAATCATGGACTGCGGACTGTTCTGCATGAACAGCAGCACGCGATCGCCCTTGTCCACGCCGCAACGCCGTTGCAGGAATCCGGCGAGCGCGTCTGCCTCGCTCTTGAAAGTCCGGTAGGTGAGCAGCGAACCGTAGTAGATCAGCGCAGTCTTGTCGGGTTCCCGTGCGGCCGCGCTCGCCAGATTGTGGTAGACGCTCGCCCGAGGCAGCGCGATTTCTCGCGGCACGTTCTCCGGCCAGAAACGGTAATGACTCGGTTCCACCTCTTGTTCCTCCTCGTGCCGTATCTTTGCAGAGGCCTCTTTTTGTCGTCGGACCTGCCTTGGCAGTTTCTCGCGGACCGGTCCTTGCGGCGCCGTGCCCGACTATGTTGGACATGCCCGCCTCCGCGGTCAACGCTGCTCCTCCGAAATAGGTCAAGTTCGTGAACCACGGAGGACACAGAGGACGCGGAGGAAAGGCAAGGGCCGGCAAAGAGCGTTCGAAAGTTAAGGCTGGGAGGTCACTTCGGCACCGGGCTTGCTCTTAACTCCCACATGTTTTTCCTTGATTCTGGTTTTCCTCCGTGTCCTCTGTGTCCTCTGTGTCCTCCGTGGTTCAAGGTTCGGGCAAGATGAACCGCATTGCAATGCAGCGAAGACCGGTCCGGCGATAACTTTACCGGTCACGGCGGTTGTGCCAGTATCCAGTGCGCGTTTCGGTATGGCGCATCCCACATCGGGGAGGGCTTGGAGTTGGCGAGCACCGTGGGCGAAGAAAAAATGGACAATGCCGCGCCGGGGGGCGACCCTCGTGGCCAACCGTTGTTGCGGGTTTCCGGACTGAGCGTTCAGTTCGGGGGCATCGTTGCGCTGGAAGACGTGTCCTTCGATGTGATGCAGGGCCAGATCGCCGGCGTGATCGGTCCCAACGGCGCCGGCAAGACCACCCTGTTCAACTGCCTGTCGCGCCTCTATCCGTTTCAGGGCGGCAGCATTTACTTCCGCGCGCAGTCGCTGCTCGAAATCCCGCGCCACCGCATTGCCGACTGCGGCATCGGCCGCACCTTCCAGAATCTTGCGCTGTTCCGGACCATGAGTGTTCTGGACAACATCATGGTCGGCGCCCACTGCCGCAGCCGCGGCGGTTTCCTCGCCAACGCCCTACGCATGCCGGTGGTGGCGCGCGAGGAATCGCGGGTCGAGACGAAAGCACGGGGCCTGATCGAGCTGCTGGATCTGCAGGCGGTTGCGCAGAAACGAGTGGCGGACCTGCCGTTCGGTACGCAAAAACGCGTGGAACTCGGACGCGCCCTGGCAGCCGAGCCCCGGTTGCTGCTTCTCGATGAACCGGCGGGCGGGCTGAACCACGAGGAAGTGGGATCGCTTTCCGCGCTTATCCGCCGCATCCGCGACCAGTTGGGGGTGACCATCCTGCTGGTGGAACATCACATGAGCCTGGTGATGCAGCTCTCCGACAAGGTGGTAGCGCTCAATTTCGGCAGGAAAATCGCCGACGGCACCCCGGCGGAGGTGCAGCGCAACCCGGACGTGATTCGCGCCTACCTGGGAAAGGACGCCTGAATGGCGTTACTCGAGGTCTCGGGCTTGCACGCCGGTTACAGCGCCGCCGACGTTCTGCGCGGTGTGGCTTTCGCCGTCGAGCAGGACGGCATCACTACTGTCCTCGGCGCCAATGGTGCCGGCAAGACCACGCTACTGCGCGCCGTGAGCGGCATGGTGAGGAGGCAGGGCTCGGTGCGCTTTGACGGCCGGCCGATCGAGACCCTGGCCACCGAGGAGATTGCGCGGCTGGGAATCGGGCATGTGCCCGATGGCCGCGGAACTTTTTTCGATTTCACCACCGAGGAAAACCTGCGCATCGGCGCCTATACCCGCAAGGACCGGCACGCGGTGGCACGCGACTTCGAGCGCGTCTACAACTATTTCCCGCGGCTCAAGGAGCGGCGGCAGCAGCAGGCAGGCACACTCTCGGGCGGCGAACAGCAGATGCTGGCGATTGCCCGGGCGCTCATGCTCTCTCCGAGGCTGCTGCTGCTCGACGAGCCTTCCTTCGGCTTGGCGCCGCTGGTGGTTCAGGATATTTTCCGCATCATGCGCAGTATCAACGCAGAGGAGGGGGTCAGCGTTCTTCTGGTGGAGCAGAACGCGGCACTGGCGCTGGATCTCGCCGATCACGCCTATCTGCTCGAAACCGGGGAGGTGGTGATGTCGGGCAGCGCCGATACCATCCGCTCCAACGAAACCGTGCGGCGCGCCTATCTGGGTTACTAGTGTCCTGTTCCGATTATTCGTGGGACAACTTGCGAACTTTGGAAGTTAGACCTCCTATACATATGACAACGATCCGTCATCGATCAGAAAACCCGCGAAATCGGTGTCAGGCAAGGCGCGAGTCCTTGACAGTGGCGGGCACCACGGCGAGGACTCGTAACACCGCATGGCGCCGATTCTCGCCGGGTTTTCAGCCGCGAATTAGCGGAACAGGACACTAGTCGGGGAGCGGCAATGGAAGCGTTTCTGCATCAGGTGTTGTCGGGACTGGCCACCGGCGGCATTTACGCCAGCCTGGCGCTTGCGCTGGTGATGATCTACCAGTCCACCAGCCACATCAATTTCGCGCAGGGCGAAATGGCGAT
>DASQOP010000165.1:0-10871 GCA_035644415.1 Burkholderiales bacterium | reverse complement strand
GGTGCGCGGCTGCTGCAGCCGGTCGGCGGAATAGATCAATTTCGCCATGCGCGCGATCTTCGCCGCTTCGTCGCCGATGCGCTCCAGGTCGGTAATGGTCTTCACCACCGTCATCAGCATGCGCAGGTCGCCGGCGGCCGGGTGGCGGCGGGCGATGATGGTGCTGCAGTCCTCGTCGATGCCGACTTCGAGGCCGTTGACCATGTGATCGTTGTTCTCGACCTTGGTGCAAAGCTCGAGGTCGCCCGAAATCAGGGCGTCCAGCGCCAGCTTGATCTGCTCTTCCACGAGCCCGCCCATGTGCAACACGCGGGCGCGCACCGCCTCCAGTTCGGCATCGAACTGCTTGGATGTGTGCTCAGAATTGGTCATCACTTCGAACCCCCTTCCGTACCGCGCACCGGCAAATGTCCCAGTGTACGTCGATTGCGTTACAAAAAAGTTTCACCGGGTCAACGTCTTCACCCCGTCCCGGGTGCCGAGCAGCAGCACATCGGCGCCGCGGCGGGCAAACAGGCCGTTCGCCACCACCCCGACGATCTGGTTGATTTCGCCCTCCAGCGCCACCGGATTGACGATTGCCAGCCCGCGCACGTCCAGGATGATATTGCCGTTGTCCGTGGTAAAGCCCTGGCGCAATTCCGGGTGCCCGCCCAGCCTGACCAGCTCACGGGCGACGTAGGAACGCGCCATGGGAATCACTTCCACAGGCAGCGGAAACGCGCCCAGAACGTCCTTCAGCTTGGCTTCGTCGGCAATGCAGACGAACTTGCTCGCCACCGCCGCCACGATCTTCTCCCGGGTGAGCGCACCGCCTCCGCCTTTGATCATGTGCAGATGCCGCGTGATCTCGTCGGCGCCGTCCACGTAGACCGGCAGTTCGTCCACGGAGTTCAGGTCGAACACGCGGATTCCCGCGACTTTCAGCCGGGCTGCGCTCGCCTCCGAGCTGGCCACTGCGCCTTCCAGCCGTCCCTTGATCCTGGCCAGTTCGTCGATGAAGAAATTCGCGGTCGAGCCGGTGCCGACGCCGACGATGCAGTCTTCCGGCACGTGGGCGATCGCCGCTTTCGCGACCGCCTTCTTGAGTTCGTCCTGAGTCATGGTCCTGCTGCGTCTGGAACTGCCTGCAAGCATAGCGTCAACGCCTGATCGGCACAAATAAGCGCCCCGGTTGCGCCCGTTCGTTCCCGGCTGTTACGCTCGAAGGAAACCTGGGAGAAGCGATGAAGATCGATTACCTGGAAAGGATCCTGACTGCGCGCGTTTATGACGTTGCAGTCGAAACGCCTCTGGAGCTGGCGCCGGCGCTTTCCGGCCGGCTGGGTAACACCCTGCTGCTCAAGCGCGAGGATATGCAGCCGGTGTTCTCCTTCAAGCTGCGCGGCGCCTACAACAAGATGGCGAACCTGAGCGCTGCCCAGCGCCGGCGCGGCGTGATCGCCGCCTCGGCGGGCAATCACGCGCAAGGCGTGGCGCTGGCGGCAAATCATCTGCGCTGCCGCGCCACCATCGTCATGCCTGCCACCACGCCGCAGATCAAGATTGCGGCGGTGGCGGCGCGCGGTGCGCGGGTGGTGCTGTTCGGCGACTCCTACGACGAGGCCTACGCGCACTCGCTGAAGATCGCCAGGCGCGAGAAGCTCACTTTCGTGCATCCCTACGACGACCCGGATGTGATCGCCGGGCAGGGTACCATCGGCATGGAGATCCTGCGCCAGCACGGTGGGCCGATCGACGCCATTTTCGTCGCCGTGGGCGGCGGCGGGCTGATCGCAGGAATCGCGGCTTACGTCAAGCGCCTGCGTCCGGAGATCCGGATCATCGGCGTGGAACCGGTCGATGCCGACGCGATGACCCGCTCCCTTGCTGCCGGCCATCGGGTGAGGCTCGCGCAAGTCGGACTTTTTGCCGACGGCGTGGCGGTCAAGCAGGTCGGCTCCGAAACCTTCCGTCTTTGCCGGGAGCTGGTGGACGAGATGATCCTGGTGGACAACGATGCCGTCTGCGCCGCGATCAAGGACGTATTCGAGGACACCCGCTCGATCCTGGAACCGGCGGGCGCGCTCGCGATCGCCGGCGCCAAGGCTTACGCCGAGCGCCACAAGCACAAAGGCCGGACGTTCGTCGCGGTCGCCTGCGGAGCCAACATGAACTTCGACCGGCTGCGCTTCGTCGCCGAGCGCGCCGAACTGGGCGAGAAGCGCGAAGCCATCCTGGCGGTCACGATCCCCGAGCGTCCCGGCAGCTTCAAGCAGTTCTGCTCCCTGCTAGGGGCGCGCAATGTCACCGAATTCAACTATCGCTACGCCGACCCCGTGGAAGCCCATGTGTTCGTCGGCGTGCAGGTGCGCAACCGCGATGAGACCCGAAAGCTCATTGCGCGGCTGCGCCGCAAAGGGCTGCCGACGCTCGATTTCAGCGACAACGAAATGGCCAAGCTGCATGTGCGCCACCTGGTGGGCGGCCGTGCGCCCTCGGTCGAGAACGAGAGGCTGTACCGTTTCGAGTTCCCGGAGCGCCCGGGAGCGCTGATGAATTTCCTCGACAGCATGAGTCACGACTGGAACATCAGCCTGTTCCACTACCGCAATCACGGCGCCGATTACGGGCGCGTGCTGGTGGGAATGCAGGTGCCGCCGCGCGATCAGGCGGCGTTCCGCAGGTTTCTCTCGCAACTCGGCTACGCGCACTCGGACGAGACCAGGAACCCGGCCTATTCGCTGTTTCTGGCCTAAATCATGCTCTATTTCTCAGGCCGCCCTTTTATAATTACGCGTTGACCGACTCATCCTGCTGCTCACAGACTGACACCTTGAAAAAAAGCCTTGCCGTACTGCTGTTCGCCTCCTGCGCTGCATTGGCGGCGCCGGACGACGAAGTTTTCCTCGAGGCGCGCGAAGCGTTCCAGCGCGGCGACATCGTGCGGCTGGACCGCCTTGCCAAGCAGCTCGACGACAACTATCCGCTAGCCCTGTATGTGCAGTACTGGCAATTGCGTTCGCGCCTCGCCGACCTGTCTGCCGGCGAGATAGAGAACTTCCTGGCCCGTCACAACAACAGCCTGGCCGCCGACCGCTTGCGCGCGGACTGGCTGCGGCAACTGGCGAAGGATCGCGATTGGCCGGGTTTCCTGCGCGAATACCCGCAGCTCACCACCGAAGACCTCGAGCTGGTCTGCTTTGCCTATCAGGCGCGCCTTGCGCTGGGCGAGTCCGGGATACTGACGCAGGCACGGCCGCTGTGGTTCACCGCGCAGGTGCTCCCGGAAAGCTGCCTGCCCTTGTTCGAATTGATGTTCAAGAAAGACATGCTCACAGCCGAGGACAGCTGGACCCGGATCAGGCTTGCGCTGGAAATCGGCAACTTGAGCGGCGCCAGGATGTTGCTCGGTTATCTGCCGGCCGGGCAACGACCGGATGCGAAGACCCTCGATTCGATAGCGCGCCGGCCGCAGCATTTTCTGGACCGCGCCCCGCTGCCGTTGAAGACCCGCGCTCAGCGCGAACTGGTGATCTACGCGCTGTACAAGACCGCAGAGGGCTGGCCGCAAACCGCCGCGGACCGGCTGCACAGAATCGCCAAGGATTTGCCGGACACCGAGCGTGAGTACGCGTGGGCGCAAATCGCCTCGGTCGCCGCGCGCAGCCTTCATCCGGACGCGCTTACCTGGTTCAGGAACGCGGGCAACGGCATGAACGATCGCCAGCTCACCTGGCGTGCCCGCTCCGCGCTGCGCGCAGGCGACTGGAACGAGGTGTTCGCCGCCATCGAGGCGATGTCGCCGACGGAGTACAAATATGCGCAATGGCGCTACTGGAAAGCGCGCGCGTTGTCGGCGCTGGGCCGCCAGTCGGAAGCCAACGCGCTGCTGGCGCCGCTTTCCAACCAGTTCAACTTCTACGGCCAGCTCGCCGCGGAGGAACTCGGCACCTCGATCAGCACGGTGCCGCAAACCTACCGGCCCGACGAGGACGAAATCGAGGCGACCGCCAAGGACCCCGGCATCGTACGCGCACTGACGCTGTACGCCATCGGTCTGCGCTACGAAGGCGCGCTGGAATGGCAGTGGGCCGTCAAGGACTATGAAGACAAGCGCTTGCTGGCCGCCGCTGAACTGGCATCACGCAACGAATGGTATGAGCGCACTATCGATACCGCGGAACGCACCGTGTTGCTGCACGACTTCGGATTGCGCTACCCCACCCCGTATCGCGAGGTCGTGCAGGATTACGCCAGCCAGCTCGACCTCGACGAGGCCTGGGTCTACGGCCTGGTGCGCCAGGAGAGCCGCTTCGCGCACACCGCCCGATCCACTGCCGGCGCCAGCGGATTGATGCAGTTGATGCCGTCGACCGCACGCTGGGTGGCGAAGCGCCTGGGCTTGAGCGGCCATCACGCCAAGCTCACCGCAACGGCGGACTCCAACATCGTGCTGGGCACCTACTACCTGCGCCAGATGATGGACTCCCTGGACAACCAAATGGTGCTTGCCTCCGCCGGCTACAACGCCGGCCCGCGCCGCGCGCGGGAATGGATAGCCGGCCGCTCTCTGGAGGGTGCGGTTTATATTGAGACCATACCGTTCGCCGAAACGCGCGAGTACGTCAAGCGGGTCATGAACAATACGCTGTACTATGCGCGGCTTTTGCACCAGGCGGGACCCGGTCTGCGCGAGCGGCTCGGCACCGTCCCGGCCAGGATGCCGCAGAACAACTGAGCCGCGGCTCTGTGCCCCATGACTTTTCGCCCCGCGGCCATCGCGGAAAAAATTCTTCGTATCGAAGGCATGAGAGTCAACTCGGTCTGCGTCATCGGAGGCTCGGGTTTTCTGGGCCGCCATATCGCCCATCAGCTCGCCGACTTCGGAATCCGGGTGCACCTACCCACCCGCCATCGCGAGCGCGCCAAACAGCTCATCGTTCTGCCCACGGTCGACGTGATCACTGCCGACGTCAACGATCCGGCGACGCTTTCGCGCCTGGTCGCAGGCAACGACGCGGTGGTGAACCTGGCCGGCATCCTGCACGAGAGGCGCAAGGGCGATTTCGCGCGCGTCCACACCGAACTGCCGCGGAAGATCGTGAATGCCTGCCGCGAGCAGGGCGTGCGCCGGCTGCTGCACGTTTCCGCGCTCGGGGCAGCGCACGATGCCCCCAGCGAATACCTGCGCTCGAAGGCCGGCGGCGAGCAGCAGATCCGCGTGGCGCAGGCCGCCGGCATCCGCACCACGATCTTCCGCCCCTCGGTGATCTTCGGGCGCGAGGACAGCTTTCTCAACCTGTTCGCGCGCCTGGTGCGCAGCTTGCCGGTGATCGTGCTGGCAAGCCCGCAGGCACGCTTCCAGCCGGTGTTCGTCGAGGACGTGGCGCACGCCGTGGTGCTGAGCCTCGGGGAAGCGCGCACCGCCGACCAAAGTTACGAGCTTTGCGGCCCGGGGATTTTCACCTTGCAGGAGTTGGTCGAGTACGTCTGCCGCGTGCTCGGAGTGGAGCGGCCGATCATCCCGCTCAACGATCCGCTTTCCTACCTGCAGGCCTGGATGATGGAGTGGCTCCCGGTGAAGCTGATGACGCGGGACAATTATTACTCGATGAAAGTGGACAGCGTCTGTGCCTGCCCCTTTCCCCGCGTGTTCGGTTTCGAACCGACGCCGCTCGAGGCGGTGGTGCCGCTTTATCTCGCCGAGAATACTCCGAGGGCGCGGTACCGGTGGTTCCGTTTCCGCGCCCGCCGTTGATTTCAAACCGCGCCATCCCGCCCCGTGCGTCCTTCAGGAGTTGTTCGATGTCCAATCCCACCCTGGTAATCGGCAACAAGGCCTATTCCTCCTGGTCGCTGCGCCCGTGGTTGCTGATGAAGCACGCCGGAATCGCCTTCGACGAAGTTCGCATTCCGCTCTATCGCCAAGACAGCAAGGAAACCATCCTGCGTTACTCGCCAGCAGGCCGCGTACCCGTGTTGGTGGACGGCAGCTTGACGGTGTGGGACTCGCTGGCGATCTGCGAATATCTGGCCGAGAAGCATCCGGAGAAGCGGCTCTGGCCGGCGGACACCCGGGCACGGGCCAACGCACGCTCGATCAGCGCCGAAATGCATTCCGGATTCGCCAACCTGCGCGGTCAGATGGCGATGAACGTGCGGCGCCGGATGCCGGGGCGCGGCAGAACGCCCGAGGTGCTGGCAGAGATTTCGCGCATCCAGGCGATATGGAACGACTGCCGCGCGCGCTTCGGCGCCGCCGGGCCGTTTCTCTACGGCGGGTTTTCAGCGGCCGACGCCATGTATGCCCCGGTGGTGTCGCGCTTTCACACTTACGAAGTGGAACTGAAAGGCGGCGCGCGCGAGTATGCCGAGTTCATGTACGCGCTTGCGCCAATGCAGGAGTGGATCACCGGGGCGAATGCCGAGGCCGAAGTCATCTCCGAATACGAACCATGAAGATCTACGCCGTCGGCGGTGCGGTGCGTGACCGTCTGCTCGGACGCGAGGTGGCGGACCAGGACTACGTCGTGGTCGGCGCAACGCCCGAACAAATGGAACAGTTGGGCTATCGGCCGGTGGGCAAGGATTTCCCGGTTTTCCTGCATCCGCAGACCCACGAGGAATACGCGCTGGCACGAACCGAAAGGAAGACCGCGCGCGGCTACAAGGGCTTCGATGTGTACGCTGCCCCGGAGGTCACGCTGGAGCAGGATCTGGCGCGCCGCGATCTCACCATCAATGCGATCGCCCGCGATGAGAAAGGCAACATCATCGACCCCTTTCACGGCGTGGCCGACCTCAAGGCCGGCATACTGCGCCACGTCAGCCCGGCCTTCGTCGAGGATCCGGTAAGGGTGCTGCGCGTGGCGCGTTTCGCCGCCCGCTTCGGATTCACTGTCGCGCCGGAAACGCTGGAACTGATGCGGGAGATGGTCCGCAACGGCGAAGTGGATCACTTGGTTGCGGAACGCGCCTGGCTGGAAATCTCCCGCGGACTGATGGAAGCCACGCCCTCGCGCATGTTCCTCACGCTGCGCGAGTGCGGGGCGCTGGCGCGAATCCTTCCCGAAGTCGACGCGCTATTCGGCGTGCCGCAGCCGCCGGAACATCACCCGGAAGTGGACACCGGGGTGCACATCATGCTGGCGCTGGATTACGCCGCCGCCAATAAATTCCCGCTGCCGGTGCGTTTTGCCGCGCTCACCCACGATCTGGGCAAGGGCGTGACTCCGAAGGCGCTGTGGCCGAAGCACCATGGCCACGAGCACAAGAGCGTCGAGCTGGCCGGGAGATTGTGCCAGCGGCTGCGCGCGCCCAACGAATGCCGCGACCTGGCGGTGCTGGTGGCGCGCTACCACGGCGACGCGCACCGCGCCGAAGAACTGCGCCCGGCCACGATACTGAAGCTGCTTTCCGCAACCGACGTATACCGCAAACCGGAACGGTTCGAGGAATTCGTCCACGCCTGCGCCTGCGACTTTCATGGCCGAACCGGTAATGAGCGGCGCCCATATCCTGCTGCGGATATTCTGCGACGCGCCGCCGCCGCTGCGCGCGCGGTGGACGCCGGCGCAATCGCCCTTGGAGTCGGAGACCCGGGCCGGATTTCCGCTGCAATCGAGGCCGCCCGCCTGAAGGCCGTCACCGAAGCGCTGGCGGCCACGCGTCAACGCTAAACCGGCACGAGCCGTTGTTGCGGGGTCATCAATACCAATGGAGGCTCATATGGCTGCATCCAAGTTGACGATTGCGCTCGCAGCTGCAGTCGCGCTTTTCGTCCCCCATCTTGCCATTTCGGCGGACGAACACGGCTCCCGCATGGAGGCACGCTTCAAAGCGGCCGATAAGGACAACGACGGCAGCCTGACGCGCGAGGAAGCCAAGGCGATGCCGCGGGTGGCAAAGAACTTCGACGCCATCGACGCCGATAAGAGCGGCACGGTCACGCTGGCCGAAATTCAGGCGGCGATGAAAAAAATGGTCAAGGAAGCGCACGACCGCAACGTGGAGCACTTCAAGGCAGCTGACAAGGATAACGACGGCAGCCTGACGCGCGAGGAAGCCAAGGCGCTGCCCAGAGTGGCGAAGAACTTCGATGCGATCGACACCGACAAGAGCGGCACGGTCACCCTGAAGGAAATTCGCGCCTACATGAAGGCGCACCGCCAGGAACGCAAGAGGAGCTGAAGGCGGCGACAGCCGTACCAAAAACGGACAGGTTCGCCTGTCCGTTTTTTCATCTCAGCATCCAGTAGATCAGGCTCGCCAGCAGCGACAGCATGACCGTGGAGCCGACGGGAAACGAGTAGCGCCGGCCGTTGCGCTGGATATCGATGTCGCCGGGCAGGCGCCCGAAACCGAGTTTGCGCAGCCAGGGAGACAGCACGCCCAGCAGCAACAGCGCGATGACCAACGTCAGCAGCCATTTCAGCACTTCGCTCTCCGTTCGTCCGGCAACACAAATTTATCCCGCGAAGACACGAAGACCGGCCAGACAAAAACCGGACCTCCCGAAGCGAATACGCAAAGAAGCGAGAAGAAATTCCTGTTTGGGGCATACCGGCCAGGACATGGCCTGAAGCCCATGTCTGCACCAAGAACTCGTTTTCTTCGTGTTATTCGCGTCTTCGTGGCAAGCAGCCGAGTCCCTATTATACGGGCGCGGTTCCTGCTTTCCTATAAAATCGGCACCCTTCCCCGCAATACACCAGGAGCGCGCGTTGATCGATTTGTACACGTGGAGCACGCCAAACGGCCGCAAGGTTTCCATCATGCTCGAAGAATTGGATTTGCCCTACGCAGTACACGCTGTCGATATCGGCAAAGGCGATCAGTTCAGGCCGGAATTCGTAGCCATGAGTCCCAACAGCAAGATTCCGGCGATCGTGGACAGCGAGGGGCCGGAGGCCAAGCCTTATGCGCTGTTCGAGTCCGGCGCGATCCTGCTCTACCTGGCCGAAAAGACCGGCCGATTCCTGTCCACGCGAACGGCCGAGCGCTTCGACGCCATTCAGTGGCTGATGTTCCAGATGGGCGGGGTCGGCCCGATGTTCGGCCAGACCCATCACTTCCTGCGCGCCGCGCCGGAACCCGTTCCGTACGCGATCGCGCGCTACACCAAGGAAACACGCAGACTGTATGCGGTACTGGACCAGCGTCTGGCCGCTGGCGATTGGCTCGCCGCGGATTATTCGGTGGCCGACATCGCCACCTATCCGTGGGTCGCCCGCCATGACTGGCACAAGGTCGAGCTGGCCGAGTTTCCGAACGTCAAGCGCTGGTATGAGACGATCGGGGCACGCCCGGCTGTGCAGCGCGGCATGAAAGTCCCGGCACCACGCTGACACGTCGCCGTCATGAATCCATGAACGACGCGACTCCCTCCAAGATAGGCAAGTATCCGGTGATCCGGGAGATCGGGCGCGGCGCGACCAGCCGGGTCTATCTGGGCCGCGATCCGTTTGCCAACCGGGACGTTGCGATCAAGCTGGTGAGCACCGAGGCCGGCGTGGATACGGATTTGCGGCGACGCTTTCGCAAGGTATTCATGAACGAGGCCTCGCTGGTCGGCAAACTGATCCATCCGCACATCATGGCCATCTACGATGCCGACGTGGCAGACGCTTACAGCTATATCGTCATGGAGTACGTGGATGGACCGACTTTGGAACAGTATTGCAACGTAGCGAGTCTCCTGCCGGTGGAGCGGGTGGTGGAAGTCGCGTTCAAGTGCAGCCTGGCACTGGAATTCGCACACCGGCATGGGGTGATCCACCGCGACATCAAGCCGGCAAACATCTTGATCAGCGCGCAGAGTGACATCAAGATCAGCGATTTCGGCGTGGCATTGCAGGCGGAAGCCGAGCACACTCACCTTCAGGGCGTCGGTTCACCGTCGTACATGTCTCCCGAGCAAGTGCAGGACAAGGAGTTGTCGCACCAAACCGACATCTACTCGCTGGGCGTGGTGATGTACCAGTTGTTGACCGGCAAGCTGCCATTCATCGCCGCCACAAAGGCGAGCCTGCTCTACCAGATCATCAACATCGAGCCGCTGCCGCCTTCAACGCATCGCACCGATATCTCTCCCGACCTCGACCGCGTGGTGATGCGCGCGCTCAACAAGGACGTAAGAAACCGCTACCAGACCTGGGGAGACTTCAGCCGCGATCTTACCCAGACTTACCGCCACCTGAAATTGCCGCCGGAGTCGATTTCAGACACCGAGAAATTCAATGCCATCAAGGCGCTGCCCTTTTTCCGGGATTTCCGCGACGTGGAGATCTGGGAGACGGTGCGGATTGCCTCCTTCCGCCGCATCCAGCCCGGCAAGACGGTAATCCGCGAGGGCGATGTCGGCGAGAGTTTTTTCATCATAGCCACCGGCGAGGCGCGGGTAGCCAAGGCGGGGAACCTGCTCGACACGCTGCGTGCCGGCGATTGCTTCGGAGAAATACTCTATTTCGAGGATACCCGCGCGCGGCGGATCACCACGATTTCCTCGACCACGGCTCTCGCGCTCATCGAGATCAAGGCCGCGGCGTTACAGAAAGCCACCGACGCCTGCCAGAAGCAGTTCAATCAGGCGTTTCTGCGCATCCTCATCGACCGGCTGACCTGGGCGAACAGCCGGCTCTCGGCAAGAAGTTAGCAGGCAATGCGAAACACCGGTTGACTGAAAGAAAAATCAAAACCTTGCGCCACAGAGAACACAGAGGGCACAGAGAAAAAACGAGGCAAGGATTTCTGTGTGATTCAAAACTTGCAGGTTTCCTCCGGAGTACGCGCTTGAAAATGCGCCCGGAGCGGGCAAAACGCTACAATGGCGCCTTTTTTGCCACGAACGATCTGATGCAGGCATTCATGACTTCGACAACGTTGGTCGC
>DASQOP010000164.1:0-6825 GCA_035644415.1 Burkholderiales bacterium | reverse complement strand
GGCACGCTGGGCGTCGAGCAGAACAGGGCGACATTGATTCCGGACACGGCGAAGCGCGCATTGTCCGAGGCCACCGCCAGGTCGCACTGCGCCACCAACTGGCAGCCGGCGGCGGTGGCGATGCCGTGCACCCGGGCGATCACCGGCTGCGGCAAACGGGTGAGGGTCATCATCATCTCGCTGCACTGGGCGAAAAGCTTCTTGTAATACGCTTTTTTCGGGTTGGCGCGCATTTGCTTGAGGTCATGACCGGCGCAGAAAGCTGCGCCGTTGCCGGCAATGACCACCACACGTACCGATGGGTCCTTTTCAATCGAATCGAGTGCGGACTGCAGTTCGGTCAGCAGTTCTTCGGAGAGCGCGTTGTACTGTTTCGGACGGTTGAGCGTGACGGTGGCGATTCCGCCCGCGTCATTGCGCACTAGCACCGGTTCATTGCTCGCTTGCAGTACGGCAGACATGGAATTCTCCGCTGTGCCCCTCCCGGAGCATGAATTATAGGCGCCAGCAGCGGGGTTTTCTAGGCGTGCAGGTAGGTCGCAGGCGCGTGCTGGGCCGGAGCGCCGAGGAAACGCTCGAATGCATCCGCCGCGAGCGGCTCGCTGAACAGGAAGCCCTGGATCTCGTCGCAGCCGTAGGCGTGCAGGAATTCGAGCTGCTCCGGCGTTTCCACGCCTTCCGCGACCACGTCGAGTTTCATGTTGTGCGCCATGGCGATGATGCTGCGGGTGATCGAGGCGTCGTCGCGGTCTTCCGGCAGGTCGCGGATGAAGGAGCGGTCGATCTTCACGCAGTCGATCGGGAAGCGCTTCAGGTAGGCGAGCGACGAGTAGCCGGTGCCGAAGTCGTCGATCGCCAGGCGCACCCCGGTGTCACGCAGGGCCTGCAGAAGTGTCACTGCGCGCTCGGCGTCGCGCATTACCATGCTCTCGGTGATTTCCAGCTCGAGATACTGCGCCGGAAACCCGGTCTGCTCGAGAATGTCGGCAACGCGCTGCGCGAAGCCGTGGTCGAACAATTGCCGCACGGACAGGTTCACCGACACGCGCAGGCTGATGTGCCCGGACTCGCGCAGCATCTGGCCCTGGCGGCAGGCCTCTTCCAGCACCCAGTCACCGATCTGCACGACGATTCCGGTCTCCTCCGCGATCGGGATGAATTCGCTCGGCTGCATCAGGCCCTTTTCCGGGTTGCGCCAGCGCACCAGCGCTTCCATGCCCGCCACCGTGCGCGAGGAAACCCGCACCTTGGGCTGGAAGTGCACCGTGAACTCCTTGCGCTCCAGCCCCCGCCGCAACGCCGACTCGATCGACAGCCGCTCGCGGGTATGCACGTTCATTTCCGGCGAGAAGTACTGGAACCCGTTCTTGCCTGACTCCTTGGCGCGGTACATCGCCACGTCGCTGTTCTTGAGCAGCGTCTGCATGTCGGCTCCATCGTGCGGATAGGTGCTGATGCCGATGCTGGCGGTGATCAGGAACTCCTGGTCGTCGATCAGCAGGGGCCGGGAGGTGGCCTCCAGGATCTTGAGGGCTACCGCGTTTACGGCGTCGACGGTGGAGGCGTCCTGCATCAGGATCACGAACTCGTCGCCGCCGAGCCTGGCGATGATGTCGCTGTCGCGCAGGCACGCGCGCAGCCGTGCCGCCACCTGCTTGAGCAACTGGTCGCCGGCTTCGTGGCCGATGGTGTCGTTTATGTTCTTGAAGCGGTCCAGGTCCACCAGCATCAGCGCGCAGCGCAATCCGTAACGCTGGGTGGTGGCGAGAGCGTGCTCAAAGGCCCGGTGGAAGTAGGCGCGGTTGGGAATGCCGGTCAGTTCGTCGTGGTAGGCAAGATATTCGATATGCTCTTCGGCCCGCTTGCGGTCGGTGATGTCGCGGATGATCAGGCTGGCACACGCCTCGCCGTTGCGGTCACTGAAGGGGGCGCAGGCGAACTCCACCGGTACCAGGGCGCCATCCTTGCGGCGCAGCCTCACTTCGCCGCGCGCCGCGCCGGCGGGGTCCCCCGCGTGCAGCAGCGCCTGCGCCCGGGGATCGGTCCCGTCCACGATGTCGTCGCGACCAATTGCACGCAGTTCCTCCTCGCCATAGTCCAGCAGCCGGCAGGCCGCGTCGTTGGCGGCCAGGATGGCGCCGCCAGGCCGGGTCAGGAGAATCGCGTCGATGCTATGCCCGAACAGTGCCCGGTAGCGAGCTTCGCTCTCGCACAACGTTTCCGTCAGCACGCGCCGTTCGGTGATGTCTTCGCTCAGCGATATGGCGCCAAGAACCTCGCCGTCCGTGGACAGAATCGGCGCGGCAGAATCGAGGATGGTCTTGCGGCTGCCGTCGCAGGACTCGATGTCGATGACCTGGTCTCCGGTCGTTTCCCCCTTGGCGAGTGCTCGTGCCAGGCCCCAGTCGGACCACTCCAGGCGCTTGCCCGTATCCTTGCGCCAGCCCTTCAGCCCGCCGTTTTGGTGCGTGCCCGCCGGAGGCGTCTGTCCCCAGATTTTTTTGCTTGCGGCATTGCCCAGCACCACAGTGCCATCGCCGTCGGCGACCCACACGCCGACCGGCAGGATGTCGATTACCTGGCGCAGCAGCCCTTCGCTTTGCGCAGCCGAGCGCGTCAGCTCGCTCCTGCGCCGCAGCTCCTGCATCAGCAGCCAGGCGAGCACCGCGATGGCCAGGGTAAAGCCGGTCAGCACGATGATGGTCACGCTCTTCTGCTCGCGCCAGCCGGCCAGCGCCTCCTCTTCTGACAGTCCCACCTGCACCATCAGCGGGGCGCCCGCCACCGGGCGCGCGCTGTAGATGCGTGCCTCGCCGTCCACCGGGCTTACCGTGCGGAAGGTGAGGCTGCCAGAGCGGGCGAGGTCCTTCAGCGTCAGGTTGCTGCCGGTAGCCATGCCTACCCAGGTGGGAGCGGCCGGAGTGCGGGCGATCAACTCGCCATCCTGATGCAGCAACTCGATGGCGCCGCCGTGGCCGACGTCTACATTTCGGTAAAAGGCCTGGAACGCGCGCGGCTCCAGCGCCACCACGATCACGCCGCCGAAACTGCCGTCCGCAGTGGGCAAACGGCGGCTTGCCGCGACGAACCACGCCCCCGTGGTGCGGCTGACGATCGGCTTGCCGACATAAAGTCCGTGTGGCCGCGTGCGGTGCCACCTGAAATACTCGCGATCGGAAAAGTGCTGGGTCGCGGCCGGGAGCGGGTCGGAGTGGTGCGTGATCACGCCGCGGGAATCGACGATGAACAGGGCGCGGGCAAAGGTAAGCGTGGCGAGCTTCTGCTGCAGCACGGCGTGCATCTGCGGGTTGCTGCTTGCGCGCAGCGCCGGTACCTGCGCCCACGTGTCGGCAAGGTTGAGCAGCACCACGTCCACCGCCTGCAACGCGCGCGCGGTCTGTTCTTCCAGCACCTGGGCCAGGTTCTGGGTGGCGCGCCCGGCGTCATTCAGATCGGCCTGGCGCGCTTTCGACAGATTGAAAGCAGCAAGGGTGAAGAGGGTGGCGACCAGCAGGGCGGCGAGCCCTGGGATCAGGTAGAGCAGCAGGCGTTCCCGCTCTCGCGGGCGCTGGTTGGCAGCGCGGGCCTGCGGCGTCACGGCGATCGGGTGACAGTCACGGCGCAGAGTGTACCGCGACCTTGCCCTGCAGGGAACCCAATTTGAGGGGGATGTAGCCGTAATTGTAGGGGTAGTGCATGGCGGTCATCATGAAGCGGTCCACGAACAGCGCGCCGGTATCCTTGTCCACCTCGTACTTGATCGGGTCTGCGTTCATTGGAATTTCGATGATCACATTGAAGTCGTCGGGTAGACTCCGCCCTGATGTGACGCGGTCGAGATTCATGGCCGGATTTCCGCAGTAAAAGGACGCTGGCTATACGGATACCGCCGCACTCTGCACCGGCCTAGCGCCCCCGGCGAGCGGCCCGCGGTAAACTCGAAGCACTTCGGATATTCCCAGACAGGTGCGGCCGATGGACGAAAACCATACCAACTCTGCATTCGCCAACGAGCAGCTGCGCCGCCGGTCGTTGATCACCGCGGTCAGGCAGCGCGATGCGCGCGAAGCCGCGAAGCTGCTGATGAGCGAACTGCCCCACGTCGCGGGACAGGTGCTGCTCGAGCTCAATCCGGGGCAGACCAGCGACATCCTGGAGCGCGTGTCGGAGGATTTCGGTGCGCGGGTTCTGGCCACCGTCCCGACCGAGTATGCCCGCCAGTGGGCGCGTAACCAGGTTTACCCGCATGGCAGCGTGAGCCGCATGATGGATCCGGCGATCGCGGTGTTCCCGCCGCACATCAGCGTCGGCCATGCCATCGAGCGGCTGCGCAGCCTGATCAAGACTTCGTTCGTCACCTATGGCTACATCACCGACGAGAACGGCAAACTGGTGGGGCTGATCACCATGCGCGACCTGCTGTTCGCTCCGCACGAGCGCACCCTGGCCGAGATCATGCTCGAGGCGCCGTTCAGCCTGGGTACAGAAATGCAACTCGCGGACGCCATGAGGCCGGTACTGACCCGCCATTACCCGGTTTATCCGGTGTGCGACGAACGGGGCACACTGGTCGGTCTGGTGCGCGGATCGATCATGTTCGAGGAGCAGACCCTGGAGATCAGCGCCCAGCCGGCCACCATGGTGGGCGTCGAGGAGGAGCGGCTCACCACGCCCTGGTCACAAAGCCTGAAATTCCGCCACCCGTGGCTGCAATTGAATCTGCTGACTGCATTCCTGGCCGCTGCCGTGGTCGGCATCTTCCAGGACACGCTCGACAAATGGGTGATCCTGGCGCTGTTCCTGCCGGTGCTGGCCGGACAGTCGGGCAATACCGGCTGTCAGGCTCTGGCCGTGACGTTGCGCGGCATTACACTCGGAGAGTTGCGCGCCGGCAGGGAGGCTGCGCTGGTGCTAAAAGAGGCTTCGCTCGGACTGCTCAATGGCGCGCTGGTCGGCATCACCGCCGGGCTGGGCATGTATATCGCCGCGCGCTCACAGCACAACCCGCAGGCACTGCTGCTCGGCTTCATCGTCTTTCTGGCGATGATCGGCAGTTGCGTGGTAAGCGGCATCTCCGGCGCCATGATCCCGCTGACGCTGAAGCGGCTGGGGGCCGACCCCGCCACGGCCTCCAGCATCTTTCTCACGACTGCAACCGACGTCGCCAGCATGGGCCTGTTCCTCGGGCTGGCGACCGTGCTCATCCGCTGATGACCCAAACTTTTTCCTGCGGCCACGCTACTTCGCCCAACTGGCGTGATGCGGCCGCGCAGTGCCTGCAGCAGGCCGGCAAGGGACCGGCGGGGGCGAACCTCGGCTTTCTTTACATCACCGACAACTTCGCCGGCGAAGTCGCGGGCATTCTGGCCTACTTCCGCACCAATACCGGCATCCTGCACTGGACCGGCACCGTGGGAATGGGCGTGGTTGCCACTGGGCGCGAGTACTTCGACGAGCCGGCGCTGGCGATCATGCTGTGCGCGTTCGACGACGCAAGCTTCCGGGTCTTCTCCGGGGTGCGCGCGCCCCAGGACCTGGAGCGGCAGCCGCTGCACTTCGGCGGGCTGCCGGCCAACTTCGCCATCGTCCACGGCGACCCGCGCAACGCCCAGCTGGGGCGTCTGATCGGCGACTTCGCCGGAGTCATGGAAAGCGGATTCATTGCCGGAGGGCTGACCAGCTCGCGCCGCGAAGTGGTGCAGATTGCCGACGGCATTGCCAAAGGCGGCCTTTCCGGCGTGCTGTTCTCCGATGAGGTCGTGGTGTCCACGCGGCTTACCCAGGGTTGTTCGCCGATCGGTCCCCGTCACACTATCACCGGCAGCCGCCAGAACATCCTGATCTCGCTCGACGGGCGCGCAGCGCTCGATGTTTTCAGGGAGGATGTAGGCGAGCTGCTGTCGCGCAACCTGACGCAGGTCGGCGGCACCATTTTTGCCGGGCTGCGCGTCGGCGGCTCCGGCACCGGCGACTACCTGGTGCGCAATGTCGTGGGCATCGACCCGGTGCACAAGCTGCTGGCGATCGGCGACGTGCCGCAGGCCGGGGGCGAGATCATGTTCTGCCGCCGCGACGAAACCAGCGCAACCGAGGACATGGCGCGCATGCTGGACAGCATCAGGAGCGGGCTGTTCGGGCGTCCGCGCGGCGGCCTGTATTATTCCTGTGTAGCCCGCGGTCCGAATCTCTTCGGCGACGAGTCCGAGGAGGTCGGCATGATCCGTCAGGCGCTCGGTGATTTTCCGCTGGTTGGATTTTTCTGCAACGGCGAGATTTCCCACAACAGGCTGTATGGGTATACCGGCGTTCTCACGTTGTTTTTGTAGAAGACGTGACTGGCGTGACGACGTGACTATCGTGACTATCGCAAAAGCGCGGAAAGCGCGTTTCGGTGTACGCTGGAAGCAAGATGATTCCACCTCGCAAAACATCTTGATAGATTACGAGTCACGATAGTCACGTCGTCACGATAGTCACGGATTCCCATGTCAAAACGCCCCACTCCCGAGTTTCTGCGTGCCGTCGCGGCATTTCGCCGTTATGTCCATCCTGAACGCACCGAAGCCTGGATAGAGCGCTTCGCTTTCGGGCTGGCAGATATCGAGCAGGTGTTCGAGGCGCAGGTCGCGGGCGATCCGATGCTTTCCCCGCCGCGCCCTCCCCAGTACCTCGGCTTCGAGCCCGGTACCTACCAGCCGGTGTCGATGTCCTCGGACCTGTTCTTTGCCGGTGTGGTGCAGATCGCTCATCAGGTCAGGCAGCGGGCAATGTCGGCGCTGGAAATCGCCACCTTGTTTCTCGACCGCATCGATGCCAACCGGCATC
>DASQOP010000163.1:0-3347 GCA_035644415.1 Burkholderiales bacterium | reverse complement strand
TGGACTTAGCGGATGCGACTGCGCCACAGCGCCGCTGTCTTGCGCACTTCGAGACGTTGCGGCTGGCGCTCAACCGCGAGTTGCAGCTCGGGTTGCTCGAGTTCGAATGCCATTTCTCGCGCTACGCGCAGGGCGCCTTCTACCGGAAACATCTCGACCAGTTTCGTGGCGACCGCCGCCGCCGGCTTTCCTGCGCGCTCTATCTGAACGAGAACTGGGGGCGCGAGGATGGCGGTGAACTGCGGCTCTATCTCGACGCCGGGGAAGCGGGAAAATTCAAGGACGTACTGCCGGTCGGCGGGACGCTGGTGCTTTTTCTGAGCGAGCGCTTTGCCCACGAAGTCCTGCCCGGAAAGCGTGAACGGCTGAGCCTCGCAGGCTGGTTTAAGACCAGATCGTAAATATCAGAACAGCGTCCACAACATCTTGGTCGCCATCAGGAACAGGATCACGGAAAAAATCTTTTTCAGCCGCGGCACCGGCATGGTGTGCGCTGCCTTCGCGCCCGCCGGGACGGTGACGAAAGTGCCGATTACGATCCCGACCAGCGCCGGGACGTAAACGTAGCCGAGCGTAAGCGGCGGCAGGTGATCCTGGCCTAGCCCGTTATAGATGTAGCCCGCTGCGCCGGCGATCGCGATCGGCAGCCCCAGTGCGGCCGAGGTGCCGACCGCGTTGCGCATCGGCACGTTGCACATGGTCATCAGCGGAATCGACAGCAAGCCGCCGCCGGCGCCCACCAGGCTCGAAATGATACCAGTGATGATTGCTGCCACCGACATTCCCGCCAGCCCGGGAAGAGTGCGTGTCGGCTTGGGCCTCATGTCCGCGAACATCTGCACCGCGGAGTAGTACACGAAGGCAACGAAGAAGATTGCCAGATACTTCGATGCCATCCGGTCAGCGACGAAGGTGCCGAGCAGCGTGCCCGCGACCAGCCCGGGCGTGGCCATTTTGACGATGTCCCAGCGCACCGCGCCGTGGCGGTGATGCGCGCGCAGGCTGGAGATCGAAGTAAAGACGATGCTGGTCAGCGACGTGCCGAGCGCGATGTGCACGACGCGGTCCGCGGGAAATCCCTGCAGGCTGAACAGAAACACCATCAGTGTGACGAGGATCAATCCACCGCCGACCCCGAGCATGCCGGCGAAGAAGCCGACAAACAGGCCCATCAGCAGATAGACGATCCACCATTCCATTGCGGTCGTCGCGCTTCTAGAGAATGCCCATGATGAAATCCCACTCGCGCGCCTCTACCGGGGTGATCGACAGGCGGTTGCCGCGCTGCAGCACCCGCATCGAAGCAAGCCCCGGATGGGAACGCAGTTCTCCAAGGCCGACCAGGCGCGTCTTTTTCACCAGGGTGACGTCGACGTTGAACCAGCGTGGACTGTCCCGTGTGGCCTTCGGATCGAAGTACGTGCTCTTGCGGTCGAACTGCGTCATGTCCGGATGCGCAGGTCTGGACACCCGTACGATGCCGGCGAGGCCGGGCTCTGCGCAGCTGGAGTGATAGAAGAACGCGCGGTCGCCGACTTTCATCCGGTCGCGCATGAAATTGCGCGCCTGGTAGTTGCGTACGCCCCACCAGGCGGCGGTCTGCTCCGGCGCAGCCGCGAGGTGATCGATGCCGAATACGTCCGGCTCGGATTTCATCAGCCAGTAATTCATCATCCCGACAGGCAAAAAAATAGAGTCCCGCTGCGCTGGAACTCTATCTCGTTGTGGTGCATGCGTGAAAACAAAAAAAGCGGCAGTGCCGCTCGGGTCCTATTGTTGTCGCTGATCCGGAAGGGGGTGCCCCCCGCGATTGCCGTCAGGCTGGCATCCTGAACCTAGGGTTCAAGGTGGTCGCTTTCCGAGCACATCAGGCGCTTCCCGCTGGGACGCGCACAACAGTGCTGCTTTAGGCCGCAACCAAGGCAAGGAGCATTGGTTCAAAGAATGTAGAGCCCAACAACACCGCAGGGGACATTGATCGTCGCAAAAACCCTCAGAACAACTCGTCCTGGCCGTTCATCGCCTGGTCGATGATTGCCTGCATGCTCAACATTCTACGCTTGAACTCGCCGACGTCAAACCCGCCATTCATGTGGGTCGAGAGAAACTCGTGGCTGATGTTCAGCGCCGCCATGATGGCGATGCGTTCCACGCCGATGACTTTTCCGGTGTCGCGAATCTCGCGCATCTTGTCGTTCAGATAGTCGACTGCCTTGAGCAGGTCGCGCCGCTCTTCCTCCGTGCATGAAACGCGAAATTCGCGTCCCATGATGTTCACGTCGAGCCCCCTGGCTTCCTTGCTCATTCGGCTCCATCGGGAATCTGGTTGAGCAAACCTTCGAGGCGGGTCGTGGCGGTGTTTACCTTTTCCGCCAAGCGCTTGCTCTCGCTCTGTGCCGTGACCAGCTGCTGCCGCAACTGGTTGTTGTCCTTGCGGAGTTTCTGGCACAACTGAGCGAGTTGGGTAACTTTGTCGTCGAGGGCGTTAAGCTCGGCTTCCATGAGTACACTATAGTGATAAAAATCTTGTTAAGTCAACTGCTAACGGTTTTTTTTGAATGTGCTTTGACATATCCGCACGGGCTCTCCGCCCACCCCGAAATTGGGGGTACCCAAGGCCTCCCGGGGATCTTTCCGATCCGCTTTCCCTGGCTTTGAACCCACTCCGATGCGGTAGAATCTCCGCTGTTCTCGGGTGCCCCATCCGGTTTCTCCGGGGGGGTTCAACGGGAAACAGGTGCGGGTGACCACTCGCACTGCAAGCACCGCCGCGGCCCGTCGCCGGTAGTACCGGTACGACGGGCTGCCGAAGTCGGAACGTTGGCGGAACCGAGTGGTCACCTTATTCCTGTGCTGCCCCCGCAACGGTAAGCGACCGTAGGGGCGTGCCACGATGCCACTGTGGGCGACGCCGGCTGACTGAAAGCCGGAATATCCCATGGGAAGGCGGCACGCCCGGTTCGCAAGCCCGGATACCGGCCCTGGAACGCGAACGGAGTTTCCGCGCGGGGCGGGTATCCGGAGCGGAGCTGCACCTGCCGCTCGTCCCTCATCCCCCGGGAACTCCCTGTCATCAACCCGCATGCGGCGGGCATGCAAATCAGGGAGATCTCAATGAGACGCCAATTTCTGGCAACCGCTGCCAGTTTCAGCATCATCGTTCCGGCTTATTCGCAAACCCATTCTGACCTGCTCATCGACGAGGTAGTCGTCACGGCTACGCGATTCGAGGATATCTCGAGCGACAAGCCGCTGAACATGACCGTCATCACTTCCGAAGAAATCCGACATTCTCCAGCCCGCACGCTGCCGCAACTGCTTTCGTATCAGTCTGGCATCGGGGGACG
>DASQOP010000162.1:0-4280 GCA_035644415.1 Burkholderiales bacterium | reverse complement strand
CCTGGCCGAAGGCGACAGCGATGATATCTTGCGTCGCAATCGGCGCATCGAACTCAAACTGGATCAGCGCTAGAGCGCGGCGTCAACTCGAGAGGCTGGTCGAACTGCAAGGCGGCAAGCCGGGCGTAGAGTCCGCCCTGGCGCACCAACTCGCCATGGCTCCCGACGGCGACGATCCGGCCATGATCCATCACCACGATGCGATCGCATTTCTGCACCGTTGCCAGGCGGTGGGCGATGACGATGGTGGTGCGGCCTTCCATCAGGCGTTCCAGCGCCTTCTGGACCACCTGTTCGCTTTCCGCGTCGAGGGCGGATGTGGCCTCGTCGAGCAGCAGCAGGGCGGGGCTGCGCAGGATGGCGCGCGCGATTGCGATGCGCTGGCGCTGGCCGCCGGAAAGCCGCACGCCGCGTTCGCCCAGCCAGGTATCGAATCCCTGAGGCAGCATCTCGACGAACTCTGTCGCGAATGCCGCATGGCAGGCACGCCGGACTTCTTCGTCGGAGGCGTCCGGGCGGCCGTAGCGTACATTCTCGGCAACGCTGGCCGCGAAAATGGCGGGCTCCTGCGCCACCAGCGCGATACGCTTGCGCAACGCCTGGGGATCGACACGCTTTACGTCCACGCCGTCGACTCGCACCGTCCCGCGCTCGGGATCGTAGAAGCGCAGCAGCAGTTGAAACACCGTGGACTTGCCCGCGCCCGAAGGGCCGACCAGCGCGAGACTCTCTCCCGGCCGGACATCGAGCGAAAAATCCTGCAATGCCGCCTGGTTGGGACGCGACGGGTAGTGGAAAGTCACCGCCTGCAGTTGTACCGATCCGATCGGCGGCTCGGGCAGCGCGAGCGGCTGGGCCGGCGCGGTGATCTCCGGACGCGTGTCGAGGATCTCGATCAGCCGCTCGGCCGCACCGGCGCCGCGCTGCAAGTCGCCGATCACCTCGCTCAGCGCGCCGGCAGCGCTCGCCACCATCGCGGCGTAAAACACGAAGGCCGACAGTTCGCCGGGCGTAATGCTGCCCGTCAGCACGTCATGCCCGCCGATCCAGAGAATGACTCCGATGCCTGTGAACACCAGCACGATCACCGCGGAGATCAGCGAAGCGCGCACCCGGATGCGGCTGCGCGCGGTATCGAACGCCGCTTCGGCGCGGCTCCCGAACAGGCGCCGGTCCTCGTCTTCGTGCCCGTAGGCCTGCACCGTGCGCACTTCATGCAGGGCCTCGCCCACATAACTGCCAAGATCCGCCACGCGATCCTGGCTGGCTCGGGCGAGTTTACGCACTTGTCGGCCGAAGACCACAATCGGCCCGATCACCACGGGCACCATCAACAGCACCAGAGCCGTAAGCTTCCAGCTGGTCAGCATCAGCATCGCCAGCGCGCCCAGCCCCAGCAGCCCGTTGCGCAGCGCCATCGACACGCTGGTGCCGACCACCTGTTCCAGCAGCGCGGTATCGGTGGTCAGCCGCGAAATCACGTCGCCGGTGCGCGCCTGCTCGAACCAGCCTGGCGACAGGCTCAGCAGGCGCGAGAAGACCGCGCGGCGGATGTCGGCGATCACCCGCTCGCCCAGCCATGAAATCAGATAGAAGCGCACCCAGGTTGCGACCGACATCACCACGATCACGCCCAGCAGGAAGAACAGCGCCTGATTTAGCGCCTGCGGATCGCCGCCCGCGAATCCCCGGTCGATGACTTGCTTGAGTCCCTGGCCGATCACCAGGAAACATGCTGCCGCGACCACCAGCGCCAGCGCGAACACCAGCATGCGCGCGCGGTATGGCGTAGCGAAGCGCCACAGCACCGCCAGCGCGCGCAGGCGCGCGAGCGCCGCCGGCTTCGCCGTCGTGACTTGTTCCGGGGTCTCAAGTTTCATCGGCTCGGCTATCCGGGCACCTGTCCGCGCATTCTGACCCTGCGCATCATAAACCTCGATCCCGCGCATTTCGCCGTCCGGGACAACGAAGCCACCCATCGGACCGCAACCCGCAGTATCTTATCGGCTGCAGACAGCCGAAAAAGATGGTTTCGCCGACCGTTGGTGCAGCGAACCTACAACGATACCCAGAGGAGACAAGAATGGATTTGGAACTTGAGTCAGCGGCGATCGAATACCACGAGCAGCCGACCCCGGGGAAAATCTCCGTCGTTCCCACCAAGGGCCTCACCAATCAGCGCGACCTCGCGCTCGCGTATTCGCCGGGCGTCGCGTTCGCCTGCAAGGCCATCGAAGCGGATCCCTCGCGCGCGGCACAACTGACCTCACGCGCCAATCTGGTCGGCGTGGTGACTAACGGCACCGCGGTGCTCGGCCTGGGCAACATCGGCCCGCTGGCAGGCAAGCCGGTGATGGAAGGCAAGGCGTGCCTGTTCAAGAAATTCGCCGGCATCGACGTATTCGACATCGAGCTGGCCGAGAACGACCCGGACAAGCTGGTCGACATGATCGCCGCGCTGGAACCCACTTTGGGCGGCATCAATCTCGAGGACATCAAGGCGCCCGAGTGCTTCTATATAGAAAGCAAACTGCGCGAGCGCATGAAGATTCCGGTGTTTCACGACGACCAGCACGGTACCGCGATCATCGTCGGCGCGGCGGTGACCAACGGGCTCAAGGTGGTGGGCAAGGACATTGCGAAGGTAAAACTGGTGTGCTCCGGCGCCGGCGCTTCGGCGATCGCCTGCCTCGACCTGTTGGTGAAACTCGGGCTGAAACGCGAGAACATCATCGTCTGCGACTCGAAAGGCGTCATATTCGAAGGCCGCGACAAGAGCATGGAGCCGAACAAGGCGCGTTACGCGCGCAAGACCGACGCGTGCAGGCTTGCCGAGGTGATGCCCGGCGCGGACATCTTCCTCGGACTCTCGGGTCCGGGCGCAATGAAACAGGAGTGGATCAAGACCATGGCGGCGAAGCCGCTGGTGCTGGCGCTCGCCAACCCGACGCCGGAAATCCTGCCAGAGGAAGTGAAAGCGGTGCGACCCGATGCGGTGATCGCCACCGGCCGCTCCGATTATCCCAACCAGGTGAACAACGTGCTGTGCTTCCCGTTCATCTTCCGCGGCGCACTCGACGTCGGCGCAACCAAGATCACCGAGGAAATGAAACTGGCCTGCGTGAAGGCGATCGCCGAACTCACCCAGGCCGAGCAGTCGGACGTGGTGGCCATGGCCTACGAAGGCGAGGAATTGTCATTCGGTCCGGAGTACATCATTCCCAAGCCTTTCGATCCGCGGCTCATCACCCGGATCGCACCGGCGGTGGCGAGAGCGGCAATGGACAGCGGCGTGGCAACGCGCCCGATCACGGATTTCGACGCTTACCGCCAGCAGCTCAACAACTTCGTTTACCACTCCGGGTTCGTGATGAAGCCAGTGTTCGCCGCGGCGAAGGCCGCACCGCGGCGGGTGATTTACGCGGAGGGCGAGGATGAGCGCGTGCTGCGCGCCGTGCAAGTGGTGGTGGACGAGCGCCTCGCCAATCCGATCCTCATCGGGCGGCCGGAAGTGGTGGAAATGCGGCTCGAACGTTTCGGGCTGCGCATCAAGCCGGGGAAGGATTTCGAGCTTGTCAACCCGGAGAGCGACGCGCGTTACCGGGAAGTATGGACCGAATACTACAAAGCGATGAACCGCAAAGGCGTTTCCCCCGACGACGCCAGGGTGCACGTACGCCAGTCCACGACGCTGATCGGCGCCATGCTGCTGCGCAGGGGCGACGGCGACGCCATGCTGTGCGGCACGTTCGGCCGCCACAAGGACCACCTGCGCCATATCGCCAACGTCATCGGCCTGAAAACCGGCGCGAGCATATTCGCCGCGATGAACGTGCTGCTGCTGGCAAAACGCACGCTGTTCATCTCGGACACCTATGTCAACGAAGACCCGGGCGTCGAACAACTGGCCGAGATCGCAATCATGGCGGCCGAAGAAGTGAAGCGCTTCGGGGTCGCGCCCAGGGTCGCCCTGCTGTCCCATTCGAACTTCGGCAGCGATGACTCACCCGCCGCGCTGAAAATGAGCCGGGCCCGCGACCTGATCGAGAAGCTTGCCCCGGATCTCGAGGTCGAAGGCGAAATGCACGGAGATGCCGCGCTTTCGGAATCGATCCGCAACCACGTGCATCCGGAATCCCGGCTGAAGGGCGAAGCGAACCTGCTGATCATGCCCAATATCGACGCCGCGAACATTTCCTTCAATCTGCTGAAAATGACCGGCGGCGAAGGGGTGACCGTGGGGCCGATTCTGCTGGGCGCCGCCAAGCCGGTGCACATCC
>DASQOP010000161.1:0-5679 GCA_035644415.1 Burkholderiales bacterium | reverse complement strand
TTCGATTCCCTATGTGCTGGTGGTCCACCCGTCCGTCCCTGCGCGGCGGATGAGCGACCTGATCGAACTCGCCAGGGCGAGACCGGGAGCCCTCAATTTCGGCTCCGCCGGGCCCGGCTCGCCGCTGCATCTGGCGATGGAGTTGCTCAAGCTGCAGGCGCAGATCGACCTGCATCACGTCCCGTATCGCGGGGCGGCCCCGGCTCAGACCGCGCTGCTCGGCGGAGAAGTCGACACGGCGTTTCTGGTGCCGCCGCTGGTCCAGGGCCACGTGAAGACGGGAAGTTTGCGCGCCCTGGCAGTGTCTTCCACCGCGCGTTCGCCGATGTTTTCCGAGGTGCCGACGCTCCAGGAAGCCGGAATCACCGGCTACGAGGCGCTGCAATGGCACGGCTTCTTCGTTCCGGCGAAAACGCCGGCGCCCGTCGTCGATCGCCTGTACCGCGAGGTCGCGACGGCGCTCGCCGCGCCGGATATGGCAAAGCGCCTGGCGGCCGAAGGCGCCAGCGTCGTCGGCAGCACGCCGGCGCAGTTCGCCGCCTTTTTCCGCGCCGAGGTCGGCAAGTGGTCCGAAGTCGTGAGGGTTTCCGGGGTGAAGTTCGACTGAACATCCAGCTGGACGACCACGGCGGCTTATCGGCTCCGGCGCCGTCCAGCCGCGTGGCGCACGACGGCCTCGACCACCTCCCGGGCCGTCTGTCTTACGCTTTCTATGAACTGCTGGACGATCGGACTGGGGACCTGCCCGGAAGGGCGAAGCACGGAATATTCGATGTCCATGCGGGGATGCAACAGGCGGATGCAGATCGTCGGGTCTTCGATGAAAAGGTTGCAGATGAACGGTTCGGCAATCGTCGCGCCCGCACCCTGACCGGCGAGCTGGCACGCGGAAAGCGATGTTGCGGTTTCGCCGCGCACGACTGGCCTCATGCCGGCGGCGGCAAACAGCGCATCCAGGCGGGTGCGTAGGGGAGACCCGGGGCGGGTCGCGATGATCGGCTCCTTCCCGATGTCGGCGATGCCGATGCGCTGCTTCCGGGCTAGCGGATGCCGGCCGGGCAGGACCACGCATACCGGCGCCTTTACCAGCGGCTCCGCGTCGACCCTGGGATCATTCAGCGGCTGCGGCGCAAATCCCACGTCGAACTGCCGGTTTGCGATCCAGTGGTTGATGTACTCGCGCAGGCGGATCTCGATGGAGAAGCGAAAACCGGGGTTGCGGGCGCAGAAAGGCCCCAGCGCCAGCTGCAGCAAGCCGTGGGCGACATGCGCCTGCGCAAGGATGCGCAGCGGTACATCGCGCCGCTCGCGGATGTTCCGCGCCGCCGATTCGATTTCGGAGAGGACGGCAAAGGCGCGCTCGCTTTCGCGGTAAAAGCTCAGGCCCTCCGCCGTAGGCAGGAGCCGCCCGCCCTCGCGCCGGAAGAGCGCAAACCCGACCGCCGATTCGAGCTGCGCGATCAGGCGGCTCACGACCGGCTGCGTGCGGTGCATGCGCTGCGCCGCCGCTGTGACCGTGCCTTCAGTGATCACCGCCCCCAGGGCAACGAGCGCTTTCGGATTGAGGCTCACGGGAGCTCCGTTTCCAACCATGCGAATTCTGCATGATCCCGCCTAATTTTGCATTGGACTGCATAAGGTGAAAGGGACAAGATCGCCGCCGGGGGGGAGGCGAACCATGAAACGAGCGCTCCTTTCGGCGCTGATGATCTTCACGCTGACTTCGTCGGCGTGGGCACAGCACAGCCCAGCTGTCCATGCCCGGTTTGACTTGGCTTCCGTCAGCGGCGCCCCTTTCCCGAGCGATCTCTACACCATTGCGGACCCGAGCAATAGAACGGGACGAAGGGTGAACCTGCCGCTTCCGGGTTGCTCGGCACGACCGTCGGATTGCAATGATCTCGCCGTGGTGAACACGCTGGACGGCTTCAACCAGATGCCGCGCATCTCCGTCCCGTTTGACGGCGATATCGATGCCGAGAGCGTTTCCTCCAGCTCCATGTTCATAGCCGAGTTGGCGCAGGAAGGAGAGGAGGCAATCGTCGTCAAGACTGTTGGAATCAACCAGGTTGTCTGGAATCCGGCGACACTCACCCTGCACGTCGAGTCCGATGAAGTGCTCCGCCAAACCGCCCGCTACGCAGTGATCGTCACCAACGGGATCCATGACGCGTCGGGGCGGCCGGTGCAAGCATCGGACGCCTTCGACGATTTCAGGCACGACCTCAATTATGGACAGACCAGGAGCGAGGAGCTCAAGGAGTACCGAAAAGCGCTGATTACGACTCTGGCGGCCGTCGAACGGTTGGGCGTCTCCAAGCGAGACGTGGTGGCGCTTAGCGTTTTCACTACCCAGACCGCCACCGCAACGCTCGAGAACGTTCGCGATTACCTGAAGGGCTCCCCGCCCCCACCTCCCGCCAAATTTGATATCGGTCCCCTCGGGTCACGCGCGGTCTTCGCCCGGTCATCGCTCCAAACCATCACCTTCAGGCAGCAGATGGGGGGGACGATCCCTTTCGTGAACGCGACAGTGCCGCTCCCCGCTCTGAACGCCTACACCACCGGAGCCGTGAGCACCGTCGCGTGGGGAACCTTCGTCTCTCCGCAGTTCATCGACAGCAATGCGGTGATGACCGCCCACGGGACGCTTGAGGTGCCGACGCAGCTCGGTGAGGCAACCCTCGAGTTCGTGCTATTCCTGCCCAGCGGCACACGCCCCGCGTCTGGTTGGCCGGTCGCCTTCCTCGGGCACGGTGGCACCACCAATATCCACACCGCCGCGGTTTGGAACTTTGCCAGCTCGCTCGCGGCCCACGGTTTTGCCTCGATCGCCATCAATGCCATCGGCCGTGGCTTTGGTCCGCTGGGCACGTTGATTATCAAGAAAACCGACGGGACGACGGTCGAAATCAACGCTGGCGGACGAACGATCGATCAGGACGGAAACGGCGTCTATGTGAACCAGGAAGGCGCGGCTGCGCAGGCGCCCTACCTGATCGTCGGCCAGCGGGACTCTGTGCGACAGGTCGCTATCGACTACATGCAACTCGTCCGTGTCATCCAGGTTGGAATTGACGTCGACAATGACGGCTCACCCGACCTCGACGCCTCGAACATGGTGTTTCTCGGCAACTCGTTCGCGGTCGGCTATGAGATGTGCTTCCTCGCGGTCGAGCCCGACGTCGGCATTGCCGCGGTTGGCTCGCCCGGCGGACTTCCCGGCCGCTTCGACCTGCTCAGCATGCGCCCCTCGGGACGCACGATGGTCGGCGCTGGGCTCGCCGCGCGCACTCCGTCGCTTCTGAACGCGGCCTATGGTCTGACATCTCTCGGCGGCATCCCTGCCACTGCGCCGTTCTACAATGAGAACATCCCGCTGCGCGATCTTGCGCCCGTGACCAACACGATCCCCGGTGCAATGGCAATCCAGGAGTACTTCGACCGCATCGAGTGGGTGCAGGCGAGCAGTGACGCGGCCACGCAGGCTCCCCACCTCGAATTCGAGCCTCTGACCGGTGTTCCCGCGAAATCCATCCTCGTCCTGTACGCCAAGGGCGACATGACGGCTCCCAATCCCAGGACCACGGCCTTGGTACGCGCTGGCGTGCTGCGCGAAAAGACGATCTTCTTCCGCAACGACATCGCCTTTGCCGAGGATCCAACAACGGTACCCAAGGATCCCCATACCTTCCTGCAGCCGCTCACGACCGCCGGCATCACCGGTCAGATCGCCCGCGGCGGTCAGGCGACGATCGCCCAGTTCTTTGTCTCGGGCGGGACCACCATCAACCACCCCGAACCGGCCCGCTTCTTTGAATTTCCGATCGTGATCATGCCGGAGGACTACTCCTACATCCCGTAGTCGCACAGGGCGCGCGGCTTTGGCAATATCGAAAAGACGCTGACTGGTTCGGCGAGCCCGCGCACGGCGATATTTCCAACGGCGATGAGTTCCGCCTTCGGCAGCGCCTTCGCAGTGGTGCCGGAAGCGGCTTGAGAAGAGGATTGGTAGGTCGTGGCGGATTCGAACCGCCGACCAACGGATTAAAAGCTGGCGGCCTTCCCCACGTCTTATTCGCTGCTGGCGGTAATTACGACTGCTCGTCCGTTGCTGTGGCGCTGCTCGAGATACTCATGCGCCTCCGCGATGTTGGCGAGCGAAACCCGCTTGTCGATCCTGAATCCCGGCCATCCGCCAGCCAGCATGGCGTTGATGCTTTCAGCGGCAGCGGCTTTCGCGGCCTGGGGAAAGTCGTCGCTGCCGAGAAAGAAGATCCGGACATTCTTGAAGACCAGCGGCCAGAATGGGATTGCCGGCGTGGCCGTCTCCGTCGCGTAGGCAGCAATCGAACCGTCATTCGCCAGAACTTCGCAGTCCGCCTCGATGTTTGCGCCGAAGGCCACTTCCACTACGTGATCCATCCCGCCCGGCGCAAGAGCGCGCAGATCTCGAATGAACTCATCGCGGGAACACCCGCCGAACTGGACAACCTCGTGCGCGCCGGCCGCACGAGCTACCGCGGCGTCGGCATCGGAACGCACGGTGGCGAGTACCCGAGCGCCTGCGAGCCGCGCCAGACCGACCGCGCAGACGCCGACTGCACCGGCGCCACCCTGGACCAGGAGCGTACGCCCAGCAACTGGCCCCGCCGCATGAACCGCTCGATGCGCGGTGATGCCCGGTATGCCGAGGCAAGCGCCTTGCTCGAACGCAACGCCGTCCGGCAAAGGTACGGCCTGCGAGGAGGGCACGACGACATACTCGGCCGCGGTGCCGAACGCGCGATAGGACTGCGCCCCGTAGCACCACACGCGCTCGCCGATTCGCGGGCGCGCGACGCCTTGCCCAATGCGGTCGATGGTCCCCGCTCCATCGCTGTGGGGAATCACGCGCGGGAACGGCATGCCGTAGCCGAAAGCGTTCTGTCGCTTCTTAACGTCACCCGGATTGATTCCGGATGCAGCGACCCGGATACGCACCTCGCCTGGCTCCGGCTCAGGGTCCGGCAGCGTGCCGACGACGAGAACGTGTCGGGCTGGACCCTGCTTTTCGTACCATGCGGCGTTCATCCAGCTCTGCGGCAACCGCTTGAAAGAGATTGGTAGGTCGTGGCGGATTCGAACCGCCGACCAACGGATTAAAAGTCCGCTGCTCTACCAGCTGAGCTAACGACCCGCGGGAAAGGGCGAAATTTTATCAGTCCTCGCGGGCCATTCGCCAGTACTGGAGCTTCATCGTCGCGGCGGAGCCGAGCACGATGAACACGAAAGTGATGATCGAGCCCAGCGCGAGGGTCGAGACGCCGGAGATCGCCTGGCCGATGGTGCAGCCGAGCGCGCAGATGCCGCCGAAGCCCATCAGCATTCCGCCGATGATGTGGCTCGCGGTGTCCTCGGCATCGCGGAAACCTTCCCAGCGGAAGGTCCGTGTGGCGAGCGCATACGCGGCGGAGCCGGCGATCACGCCGGCCGCGGAGGCGATGCCGTAGGTGATGATCTTCGACTTGTCGGTCCACAGCATCAGGTAGTCGAGCGTGTACGCCATCGGCGAGACGAACGAGAACGATTCCATGCGCCCGGAATTGGTGGCGACGAAAGCCTCCTGCAGCGTGTTCGGGTCTTCAGCCAGGTGGCCGATGTGCCCGCTGACATACCAGCCGCCGACCACCACCAGCC
>DASQOP010000160.1:0-2717 GCA_035644415.1 Burkholderiales bacterium | reverse complement strand
GAGCGCGGACTTTACCGAGCGGCTGGTGAAAGCGCTCGAACGTATCGGCCCCACGCTGCATTTGTCGGCGCAGCGGCTGGACGCGCTGCTGAACCGGCCCGGAATCGCCGCAGCCGAAGAGGAGGATGCGGCCGGCATCCGGCTGACGGCATGGTTGGACGAACAGGAATCGCATCACCAGTTCCTCATCTACGAAACCGATGGCACGCCCTCCCTCTGGACGCGGCGTTGCCTCCGCCAGGCGGACGAGATTCTGCTGGTAGCGCACGCCGGTTCGGACCCGGCGCCCGGCACAGTGGAAAAGACCCTTCTTGATACGAAGGACGGCATCTCAAAGGCCCGGCAGAACCTGGTTCTGTTGCACCCCGACGGCAGCCGTTTGCCGTCAGGGACCTCGCGTTGGTTCGCGAACCGCAATGTCCAGCGCAATTTCCACGTCCGCCTCGACGCGGAGAACGATTTCGGGCGCGTGGCGCGCTGCCTGGGAGATGCCGCAATCGCACTGGTTCTCGGCGGCGGCGGTGCGCGCGGACTGGCGCATATCGGCGTGGTTCGCGCGCTGCGCGAAGCGGGAGTGCCGATCGACATGATCGGCGGCACCAGCATGGGGGCGGTGATGGCTTCGCTAGTGGCGATGGACCAGGACTGGGATCAGATGCTGGAGACCAACCGGGAGGCGTGGCTGCGCAGGAAACCGCACAAGGAATATTCGCTGCCGTTCATCTCGCTGATCCGCAGCCGGCGGCTGGACAGCATGGCAAAAAAAATCTGGGGCGAGATCGAGATCGAAGACCTGTGGATCAGTTTTTTCTGCGTGTCCTGCAACCTCTCCACCAGCTCCACAATGATCCACGAACGCGGATTGCTGTGGAAAGCGATTCGCGCCAGCGCCTCGCTGCCCGGAGTGTTCGTGCCGGTCCTGAGCAACGGCAACATCCTGGTGGATGGAGGGCTGGTCAACAACCTGCCCGGGGACGTCATGCGCGAGCGGGCCTGCCGGACGCTGATCGTGGTCGACGTCGGATCGGAGCACGAATTCACCTTCAATCTGCCTGAGTTTCCTTCGCCCTGGCAGTTCCTTCGCAGCCGCATCCTCCCATTCGCAGCGCGAATCGAAGTCCCGCACATCGTCGACGTGCTCATCCGCACGACCGATGTCAGCAGCAGCCAGAAGACGCGCGACGTCAAGAGAAACGCCGACGTTTGCCTCAGACCGCCGATCGACGCGTACGGCGTCCTGCAGTTCGAGTCGCTCGACGAGATCGCCGAAGTCGGCTATCGCTACACCAAATCGAAGATGGAAGATTTGCGGGGGAAAAAATCGCTGGCAGAGATGTTCGAGGCGATGTAAGGCCCGGTTTACCGGCGTTCGGCAATCGCGCGCAGCGCGTCAAGGTCCAGAATTTCGAGGTAATCGCGCTCGTGCTTGATGAACCCGCTTCGAGACCAGTCGCGCAGGTTTTTGTTCACGCTTTCCCGCGTCGCGCCGATGAAGTCGCCCAGTTCCTGCTGCGACAGCTTGAGATCGATCCGCACTCTCCCGCCGCTCTCGGTCCCGTGATTGCTCGCCAGCCATAGCAGTTGCTTCGCCAGCCTGGCGGGAACGTCCAGGAAGGCGCGATCCTCGATGCGGATGGTGAGTTCCCTGATGCGGCCTGCGAGCACGGCTAGGAGCTTGATCGCGACTGGCGGCGAGGCTGCGAGCAGACCGTCGAATGCGCGTTTGTCCACCACCGCCATCTCGCACTCCTCCAGCGTGGTTACACTGGCGGAACGGGGCTGGCCGTCGAGAATGCCGATTTCGCCGAAGACTTCTCCGGGACCCATGACGTTAATTGCGGTGTCGGCCCCGTCGGCGCCCTGCGCAGTGACTTTCGCGCGGCCGCGCAGCAGCACGAAGAACTCGGTGGCCGGGTCGCCCTTGGCGACGATCGTCTCCCTCGGCTTGTACACCCTGGTTTTTGCCAGTTGCGACAGGCGGACGAGATCGTCGTTTGCGAGCGCGTTGAAGAGCCAGACGCGCGCCAGGCTGTCGATCAGCGTATCCGCCACGGTTCTTGGCCTGCGTCTGTGAAGCAGTTCATAGGAAAGCCTGCATACGGCTTGTTAGACTTCGGCACATGCAACTCCTCTTCCTCGGTTCAGGCTCCGCGCATACCGTGGGCGCCGATAACTTCCAATCGAACATGATGCTGATCGCCGACAGCGGCCGGCGCCTGCTGATCGACTGCGGTTCGGATGTTCGCTGGTCGCTGGCGAGACAAGGTCTTTCCCACCGGGATGTTACCGACATCTACATCAGCCATCTGCATGCGGATCACATCGGCGGGCTCGAATACGTTGGATTCCAGACGAAATTCGACCCGCGTTGCGAGCGTCCCCGTCTCTACATCGAAGCGTCTCTGGCCGCTCCGCTCTGGAACTGCTCGCTGCGCGGAGGCATGGGCGTCATTTCCGGCACCGAGACTGAACTCGATACCTTCTTCGACGTGCGCATCGTCACCGCGAATCAGCCGTTCGAATGGGAAGGCGCCCGCCTTGAACCCGTCCCCGCAGTCCATGTTTCCAGCCCGCGCGCGACTGTCCACAGCTACGGCCTGTTGATCGAGCACGACGGCCATCGAACGTTCCTCACAACGGATACCCAGTTTACTCCGGGGCACTTGGCCGCCTGCTACGCGAGCGCCGACCTCATTTTTCACGACTGCGAGACCGGC
>DASQOP010000159.1:0-3205 GCA_035644415.1 Burkholderiales bacterium | reverse complement strand
GTCGGGTACTTCTGGGGATGGTGGTCGGTTCCGTTCTGGCTGGCGGCGCTTTTCATCCTGCAGTTCTTCCGCGACCCGCCGCGCAATGTTCCGAACGATCCCGACGCCGTGGTCTCGCCCGCCGACGGGCGCATCGTCGCGGTGGAAAAATCCCGCGACCCCTATCTCGACCGCGATTCACTGAAAATCAGCGTGTTCATGAACGTGTTCGACGTGCACTCCAACCGCAGCCCGGTGGATGGCGAGGTGAAGAAGGTCTGGTACTACGGCGGCACGTTCCTCAATGCCGCGCTCGACAAGGCTTCGCTCGAAAACGAACGCAATGCGCTGTGGATCCGTGCCGACCGCGGCGTGGACATCACCTGCGTGCAGGTGGCCGGGCTGATCGCCCGCCGCATCCTGTGCTACGTCAAGCCGCATGAAAAACTCACACGCGGGCAGCGCTTCGGCTTCATCCGCTTCGGTTCGCGGGTGGACGTCTATTTGCCGCCCGGCGCGACCCCGCGTGCCGCGGTCGGCGACAAGGTGTATGCTGGGGAAACCATTCTGGCGTGGTTTCCGGCCAACTAATCGGACATGAATCACCCGGCACCCAAACCGCAGTGGCTCACCCGCACCGGCATTCGCCACCGCGGCATTTACTGGCTTCCCAACGCCATTACCACCTGCGCGTTGTTCGCCGGCTTTTATGCCATTGTCCAGGCGATGAACCTGCGCTTCGAACTGGCCGCGGCAGGGGTGTTCGCCGCCATGCTGTTCGATGCGCTCGATGGCCGCGTCGCGCGGCTCACCCGCACGCAAAGCGAATTCGGCGCCGAGTACGACAGTCTTTCCGACATGGTGTCCTTCGGTGCGGCGCCCGCCCTGGTGATCTACGAATGGTCGCTCAAGGGCATGGGAAGGCTCGGCTGGGTCGCCGCCTTCATCTATTGCGCCTGCGCAGCGTTGCGGCTCGCGCGCTTCAACACCAACATCGACGTGGTGGACAAGCGCTACTTCCAGGGGCTGCCGAGCCCGGCTGCCGCGGGATTGTTGGCGGGACTGGTGTGGGCGATGGAGGCCTACGACGTGGCGCGCGCCGACGTGCCCTGGCTGGCGTGGGTGCTCACGCTGTTCGCGGGCTTCACCATGGTGAGCAACATCCGCTTCTACAGCGGCAAGGACATCAACATGCGCAAGAGCGTGTCCTTCGGGGTGGTGGTGATGATCGCGCTTGCGGTGGTGGCGCTGATGCAGGTCGCCAACAACCTGCCGGAGCTGCTGTTCAGCCTGTTCGCGATCTACGCCGCATCCGGCTATGCCATGTGGGCGTGGGAACACCTGCGCAAAAAGCCGACCGCCCCACCGCCTGCGTCGTCCGGTTCGGATCTGTAAAAGCTTGCAGCGCCGGGGAAAACTCCTTATAGTCCGCCACATGCTTCCCCAACAGCTTGGCCAACTCGCTTCCCTTCTTCCCGGCATTCTGCTGGGCGGCCTGCTGCTGCGCCCCGGGCGCTAAAAACCTACTTCCCCAACAGTTTGCCGGGTTTCTGCAAAAAGCCCGAAGCAGGAAAAACAGGCACCAATACGCCCGCGTCCGGCAATCCGACAGCGAGGCGCCAGTCCGAAACGATTTCGCAGCGGAGAACGACCATGAAAGAACAATTGATCATTTTTGATACCACCATGCGCGACGGCGAGCAGAGTCCGGGCGCTTCGATGACCCGCGAGGAAAAGCTGCGCATCGGCCGGCAACTGGAGCGAATGCGCGTAAACGTCATCGAGGCCGGCTTCCCCGCCGCGAGCAACGGTGACTTCGAGTCGGTGAAAGCGGTTGCGCAGGCCGTGAAGGACAGCATCGTGTGCGGCCTCGCGCGCGCCACCGAAAACGACATCCGCCGCGCCGGGGAGGCGGTAAAGCCCGCCAACGCCTCGCGCATCCACACTTTCATCGCCACTTCGCCGATTCACATGCAAAAGAAGCTGCGCATGCAGCCCGATCAGGTGATCGAGCAGGCGGTGAAGTCGGTCAAGCTGGCGCGATCGTTGTGCGAGGACGTCGAGTTCTCGCCCGAGGACGCCGGGCGTTCCGAGATCGATTTCCTGTGCCGCATCCTGGAGAAGGTGATTGCCGCCGGTGCCCGGACCATCAACATTCCGGACACAGTGGGCTACACCATGCCGGAGCAGTTTTCAGCCATGATTCGGCAACTGCGCGAACGCATTCCCAATGCCGATAAAGTGGTGTGGTCGGTGCACTGCCACAACGACCTCGGTCTGGCGGTGGCGAACTCGCTGTCGGCGGTGATGGCGGGCGCGCGCCAGGTCGAGTGCACCATCAACGGCCTGGGCGAGCGTGCCGGCAACGCCTCGCTGGAAGAAGTGGTGATGGCGGTGCGCACCCGCCAGGATTTCTTCAACTGCGACACCCGCATCGATGCCACGCAGATCGTACCGGCCAGCAAGATGGTCGCGGCGGTCACCGGCTTCGCGGTGCAGCCGAACAAGGCCATCGTCGGCGCGAACGCTTTTGCGCACGAATCCGGAATTCACCAGGACGGCGTCCTCAAGAGCCGCGAGACTTACGAAATCATGCGCGCGGAGGATGTGGGCTGGAGCACCAACAAGCTGGTGCTGGGCAAGCACTCCGGGCGCAACGCCTTCAAGAGCCGCCTGCAGCAACTGGGAATCGAACTGGAGTCCGAAGAGGCTCTCAATGCCGCGTTCATGCGCTTCAAGGAACTCGCCGACAAGAAGCACGAGATCTTCGATGACGACCTGCTGATGCTCGCTTCCGACGATGCCGTGACCCAGGAGCATTTCAAGCTGGTGTCGCTGCTGGCGCATTCCGAGACCGGCGAAAAACCGGTCGCCCGCATCGTGGTTTCCGAGGACGGCAGGGAAAAGCAGGCCGAATCGCGCGGCAGCGGTCCGGTGGATGCGACCTTCAAGGCGATCGAAACCATCGTCGCCAGCGGCGCGGATCTGCAACTGTTCTCGGTGAACAACATCACCAGCGGCACCGATTCGCAGGGCGAGGTCAGCGTGCGGCTGTCCAAGTCGGGCCGCATCGTCAACGGGCAGGGCGCGGACACAGACATCGTCGTGGCTTCGGCGAAGGCCTATCTGAATGCGCTCAACAAGCTGCATTCCAAGCTGGAACGTCTGAACCCGCAGGTGTGACGTTCGCCGCTGCGAACAAGCCCGCTCGATGAGCGGGCTTGTT
>DASQOP010000158.1:0-13967 GCA_035644415.1 Burkholderiales bacterium | reverse complement strand
CTCGAACTTGTACTCGGCATCCGGCGCGACCTTGCCTTCGCAGGCTGCGGCCATATTCCTCTTGGCGTTGTTACAAGCGATATTCGCCTGGGTGAAAATATCGTTGGGATCATTCTTGCCTTCACAGTAGTACTCGTGCTGTTTCTTCGCGTCATCGCACGTGCCGCCTCGCGTGTCTTTTTCCGCCGCAAATGCGACGGTCGCGGCAAGTCCGAGGACCAATGCGGTGATCAAGGAATGTGCTTTCAAAGGTACCTCCTTTTCATGACAGAACCTTCGGCAGTGCAATTCAAGTTGCGGCGCCGGGGTAATTACTCCTTCTTCTTGTCATCGAACTCATACTTCTTGTCCGGCTCGACAATCCCTTCACAGGCTTCTTTGACGTTGTTCCTGGCATTCGTGCAGGCGGTGCCGATAGCTACCATGCTGTCGCTCGCCGCATTGGCGGGATTGCAGAAGTATTCCATCTGGCTCTTGGCATCCGTGCATGTGCCGACTCGCGTTTTCTTCGAATCGTCCGCGGCAAAAGACAGTGAGGCGAGCACCAGAGGCAGGGCAAGTAAAAAGCCGAGTCGCATCATATTTTTTTCTCCTCCCGAGTTGAAAAATACGCAGCCCGCGAAAAGTTGGGTCCGATCCGTCGGGAATTCAGCAGAGGCTTGCGTAAACGGTCTGCCGCGTTCAATGCCGAAGCGCGTTCACTCAAGTTCGCGTCCGTAGTCGCGGTCTGCTGCGGCGCGTCAACGCTCGTCTGAATCAGGCAACGAGACCCCGGCGATCAGGCTACCCGTGTGGTGAACTCTACGCTTGCCAAAAATGCACCGTCAACGAAATTTCACCCTGACGGCGTAAGTTCATTGCCGGGAGCGCGCGGACGGGGAATTCAGCGGTTTTCGACTGCTGCGAACAGTGCCTACGGGTCAGGCAGGCGGACCGAGATACCGCCAGCCCGGCCACGCGTTCCCTCCTTCGAAACCGTGTAGGACGAAGGAGGGGATACGTCAGGGGCCTACGCGAGAAGACGTAGCGGTCTACCGCGAGAAGGATTTGGATTCGTGCCTGCCTCCGATCCCGCGCCCTATCCGATAACTGTCAGCCGGTTTTACGCAGGAGCGTACCGTTGGACAGCGTCCTCATTCCAGGCTATGCCGGCGCCCGGACGGTCGGGGATGATCACGTTGCCGTTTTTCACCTCGAACGGCTCCCGCAGGATCGGATTGGCCCAGTCCATGTACTCCAGCCAGTGGCAGGTCGGCGTCACCGCCAGCAGATGGGCGCTGATTTCCGGAAACAGGTGGCTGGACATCTCGAGGTGGTGCGCGTGCGCAAGCGCGGCGGCACGCATCCAGCCGGTGACGCCGCCGATGCGCTGAACGTCGGGCATGTAGTACTCGGCAGCTTTTGCTTCGATCGCCTTCTGCATCTCGAAGGTGTTGAGCAGGTTCTCGCCAATCTGGATAGGCGTGTTCACCTCCAGCGCAATCTTCGCGCAACCGGCGTAGTTGTCGTGGCGGACCGGTTCCTCAATCCAGTACAGGCCTTCATCGTCGAGCGCGCGACCGCGCAGGATGGCCTCGGTTACCGTCTGGCTCTGGTTGAAGTCGGTCATCAGAGAAATGTCGCCGCCGATGCGCTTCTTCACATTGCGCACGGCGGTCAGGTCATCCTTGAAATTCGGCCGGCCGATGCGCAGCTTGACCGCGCTGTAGCCGCCCTCCGCAAGCAGTTCCGCCGCTTCGTCCGCGAGCAACGCCGGATCCTTGATCCACAAACCGCAACTGTTGTAGGCGCGCACCGGCTTGATCTGTCCGCCCAGCGCGCAGACCAGCGGCACGCCGAGTCCCTTGGTGTAGGCGTCCCATGCCGCCATGTCGATACCCGCGAGCGCAAGGCCCAACAGCCCGGGCGTGTCGAACAACGTGAAGCGCTTGCGAAGCTTGGCGTCGATCTCGTACGGCACCAGCGCATCGCCCTTGATCATTTCGGCCACGGCTTCGGTGGTGCTGACCAGGGGCTTCAGCATCGGCTTGCCGTACGCCGCCAGATACGAATGCCCGGTGATGCCTTCGCCGGTTTCAACGTCCACCAGCACCAGCGCCGCTTCCGGCAGCGCGCCCGACGCCGATACCGGCGGGCGCTTCAGCGGCACCATCACTGCCCTGGCACGGATGTTCTTTATTTTCAGTTTCATTTCAACCTCCCCGCAAAAGTCTTTCACCACAGAGACACAGAGGCACAGAGAGAAACATGGAACCAAGCCATGCGATGGAAAAAAAGTTTGGGAATGCCCAAGATAGTTCTCCCGCTAACATGGATTCGCAGTTTTTGCACGTATACAAGATTTTCTCTGTGCCTCTGTGCCTCTGTGCCTCTGTGTCTCTGTGGTAACAGATTCAGACCTGCGCATCGGCGGGGCGGCCGTTGGCGTAAAGCTTGAGCGCCGCATACACGAAATGATTCGCCGGTGTCGGGATGCCGAGTTCCTCGCCGAGCTTGGCCACTGTGCCGGACAGCCACGGCAGTTCCAGCCGGTTGCCGCGGCGCAGATCGCCGCACATCGATGCGACCATCGTAGCCGGATAGCCATCGACCCGAGCCATCTGCTCGGCGATGATCCCGGTATCGAATTTAACGCCTCTGGCTTTGCCGATCGCCACCACTTCTTCCATTACCTGCTGCATCAGTACGCGGGTATCGGGGTCGGAGCGGATCGGTCCGACCGGCATGCGGGTCAGCGAAGTCAGTGCCGACAGCGTAACCAGGCGCACGAACTTTTCCCAGATCGCCCCGTTGATATCGGTGACCAGCTCGGCCTGGATGTTGGCTATTTTGCAGGCAACGAGAAGCGCCTGCGATCGTGGGGAGGGTTTGCCGTCGAGTTCTCCGAAGAACAGGTTGGCCATGTTGCCGTTGTGGCGGATCACGCCAGGCGCTTCGATGAGCGCGGCGATGTTCGCCACCCCACCCATGACGTGTTCCTTGCCCAGGATCGGCAGCAGCGTATCCACGGCGACCACGCCGTTCTGGAAAGACACCGCGACGGTGTTAGGGCCGATCAGCGGCTTGGCGGACTGCGCCGCTTCCTCGGTGCCCCAGAGCTTTACCGCGATCATGACCACGTCAACGGGACCGATGACCGTCGTATCTTTGGTGGCCTTCACTTCGGGTAGATGCAGGTCGCCGAGCGCGCTCAACACCTTGAGGCCGTTTTTCTGCAGGGCTTCGAGGTGCGCACCGCGGGCAACGAAAGTGACATCCTGTCCGCTCCCAGCCAGGCGGGCTCCGAAATAGCCGCCGACCCCGCCGCTGCCGATGATCGCGATCTTCATTGCCGGTTTCCCGTTCAGATCAAATGTTGAGAGGATCGACATGGTAGACGCTCGGCGCTGTTTTTTGAACCGGCTTCGTTGCGGCGGACGCCTGGGGGGGCATAAAATTCGAGCCTCAGTCCGCCGAACCGGCAATCGAGCATGGCGCGGACAGCGCAACAATCCGAGGACCGGATGAATCGCCCCGAAAAGCTTCCCCGCAATGCCAGCCCGCACATCGCTTCGCGCATGGGCGGCATCGAGCCGTTCCACGTGATGGCACTCATCGCGCGGGCAAAGGAGCTGGAGGCGCAGGGGCGGAGCATCTCGAACATGGTGGTGGGCGAGCCCGATGCACCCACCCCGCCGTTGATTGCAGAGGCCGGCGTCCGTGCGATCCAGGCCGGCCGGGTCGGCTATACCCAGTCGCTGGGCATTACCGAATTGAGGGACGCGATCTCGGAGTGGTACCGCACGCGCTACGGCGTGGATGTGCCGCGTTCGCGCATTGCCGTGACCACCGGCTCTTCGGGCGCGCTGCTGCTGACGATGGGTGCGATTCTTTCGCCCGGAGAGAGGGTGCTGATGACCGATCCCGGCTATCCGTGCAACCGGCACTTCGTGCGCACCATGGAGGGCGATCCGGTCGGCGTCCCTGTCGATGCTTCGACCGCCTACCAGCTCACCGCCAAATTGGTGGAGAAGCATTGGACGCCGAAAACGGCGGCGGTGCTGATCGCTTCGCCCTCGAATCCGACCGGCACGCTGATCGCGCACGATGAGCTCCAGCGCATTCACGCGGTGGTGCGCGCGCGCGGCGGAGTGCTGATCGTGGACGAGATCTACCACGGCCTTACGTACGGACAGCGCGACCGCAGTGCGCTCGAGTTCGCCGATGATGTCTTCATCATCAACAGCTTCTCCAAGTATTTCGGCATGACCGGCTGGCGCCTGGGGTGGATGGTGGTGCCTGAGGCAATCATGCCGGCGGTGGACAAGCTGGCGCAGAACCTGTTCATCTCTTCCTCGGAAGTGGCGCAGAAGGCCGCGCTCGCCGCGTTCCACCCCGATACCACCGCACTACTCGACCAACGCCGCGATGCTTTCCGCGCGCAGCGCGATTTCCTGGTGCCGGAACTGCGCAGCCTGGGCTTCGACATCCCGGTGATGCCGGAGGGGGCGTTCTATATCTATGCGAACTGCGAACGCCTCGTGTCCGACAGCTATCAGTTCTGCCGGGACGTGCTGGAGAAAGCTGGCGTGGCGATCGCGCCGGGAATCGACTTCGGCGAGTATCGGGCGAAGCAGCACGTGCGCTTCTCGTATCCGAAGTCGATCCCTGTACTTGCCGAAGGCGTGGAGCGGTTGCGCAAATATCTGGGTTCTAAGTGAAGGCGTGAAGGGTGAATGTGTGAAGGGGTAAAAACAGAAACCCTATCGCTCAGTTGCGTGATTCGGCGAAAAGCGGAGAAAATTCTAGAGCTATTACCCTTCACCCTTCACCCTTCACACCTTCACACCTTCACTCATTCACTGACCTATGTCCTTTATGCCGGGAATGCAGCAGCAGACCATTCGCGCCAACGGCGTGCGCATCAACGCATGGGTGGGCGGCAAAGGCGATCCGGTGGTGCTGCTCCACGGTTATCCGCAGACCGGACAGATGTGGCGCAAAGTCGTGCCCACCCTGCTCGATCAGTTCGCGGTGGTGTGCCCCGACTTGCGCGGGTACGGCGACTCCGACAAGCCGCGCGACGGTTACGACAAGCGCAGCATGGCGAAAGACATCCGCGAAGTGATGTCCGCGCTGGGATTCGAAAGCTATGGACTGGTCGGACACGACCGCGGCGCGCGGGTGGCGCACCGGCTGGCGATGGATTACCCGGGCGAGGTGAAAAACCTCGCCGTTCTCGACATCGTGCCCACGCATACCGTTTTCCGGGACACCGGCAAGGAACTCGCCGCCGCGTACTGGCATTGGTTCTTCTTCCAGGTGCCGGATCTGCCCGAGATCATGCTTGCCGCTAGCGCCGAGCCATTTCTGCGGCATATGTTCCGGGCGTTGTGCTTTCGCCAGGACTCCATCGAGGAGCCGATGTTCCAGGAATACCTGCGCGCCTTCAGGCTGCCCGGGACGATCCGCGCAGGTCTCGAGGACTATCGCGCGGCGGCGACCGTGGATATTGCCGACGACGAACGCGACCTGGGGAAAAAGCTCGCCTGCCCGGTGCTGGCGATCTGGGGCGAGTACGGCAAGATGCACACCCTGTTCGACGTGCTCGGCACCTGGAAGGAGAAAGCCGCCAACGTACGCGGCCACCCGGTGCCGTGCGGCCATTTCATTCCCGAAGAAGCGCCGGACGAACTGCTCGGGGATTTGCTGCCGTTCCTTCGGAAAGGCAACAAATAGAAATCCCGATTCTCCCTGCAAAGGGAACGCGTCGCGTTCTACATCTTTTTCCAGTCACCCGTTTGCTCGAACGCTTGGGCGGCGCGGTAAATTGTGGGTTCGTCGTAGTGTTTCCCTACCAGCATCAGGCCCACCGGAAGCCCATCGATCATGCCGCACGGCAGCGTCATGGCCGGATGGTGGGTAATATCGAAGGGGCAGGTATTGCCGATCATCTCCAACGCGCGTTGCACATAGAGCTCACGGTTTGCATCCGGCGGTGGTAACGGCGTGGGTTTCATCGGTAGTGTCGGCATCAACAAAAGGCTGTATTTCTCGAGTACCTTGTCATAGGCCTCGACCAGGCGGCGCGTGACGTTCATCGCTTTGCCGTAGTAACGGCTGCCATGATATTTCTTGATGTAAACCCCCAGCGTCGTAAGGATTTTCGTTGTCTCGGAAAGTTCGCCGGCGCGTGCGGTCCATCCGTGAAGTTTGTCCATCAGACTGACAATGTAAAGATCGGGCCGGGATTGCGCATAACCGTCGCCGAACATCATTGTCTGGGCGATGCCTTCTACGCCAATCGGAGTCCAAATCACCGGGCCCATCAGGTGCATCGGGATCGATACTTCGTCGACCGTGGCGCCGAGCTTCCTGAATAGTTCGGCCCCCTTCTTCACCTTCTCGTCCACCGTCGATTCGGATTCGGGGCGACCGAAACCTTCCTTGACGACCGCGATCTTCATGCCTTTGACGCCGGCATCGAGCATCTGCGAATACTTGTGCACTTTCGGCGCGTATTGCCTGGGGTCGTAGCCGTCGGGGCCGGCAATGACTTCCAGCATCAGCGCATTGTCCTTCACGGTGCGCGTCATCGGGCCGACATGGTCCACAAAGATTTCGATGGGCATGATGCCTGTGTATGGAACCAGGCCGTGCGTGGGCTTCATGCCGTAGATGCCGCACCATCCGGAGGGCATGCGGATCGAACCGCCCTGGTCGCAGCCGAGCGCCATGTCGGCTTCGCCGAGCGCCACCACTACGCCGCTTCCGGCCGATGAGCCGCCGGCCGAGTAACCCATCTTGTAAGGATTGTGCACCGGGCCTTTTGACCCGGTATGGCTGCCACCCGAAATGCAATAGGACTCGCAATGCGTTTTGCCCACGATCTCGGCGCCCGCGTCGAGAAGCCGGGCTACCACGGTCGCATCGACTTCCGGAACATAGCCCTCCATGATCGAGCACCCGTTCATCATCGGGACCCCGGCCACCATCACGTTGTCCTTGACTGCCACTCTCCTTCCCCGAAGCGGACCGGACTCTGCTCCCTTGATCGACGTTTTCACGTACCACGCGTTGTGTTTGTTTTCCTCCGGCGGGGGAAAGTATCCCGGCGTGCGCGGATATTTCACGGCCGGAAGGTTGTCGGGCATGGCGTCTACAAGATTGTAGGCAGCGATGTTGCCTTTCATCAGACCGATGTACGATTGAACATCCGCGTCGGTGAGCGAGAGTCCGACTTCCGCGGCGGCCTCCCGGACCTGTTGCGGTGTAGGTATTTGTACGGCCATTTTCAGTCTCCTTTTGTCGTGAGAAACAGCACAAGGATTGCAATTGCCGGGTGCTTGTGTTTGCCCGGGAATCTATGGCGCCAGCAACCGCACCAGTTCCGGATCATCCCCGATCCGACCTGCAGGCCCCTCGAGTCCGATGTGGCCCCGATCCATCACGTAACAATAGCGGCAGATACGCAATGCCAGTCTGATGTTCTGCTCCACTAGCACCAACGCGATCTCTTTTGCCAAGCGCTCGAGCCGTTCGGCAATCTCCTCGATGACACCGTGCCATACGCCCTCCGTAGGCTCATCCAGCATGAGCAGATGTGGTCTGCCGAGTAGCGCGCGGCCGATCGCCAGCATTTTGCGCTCGCCTCCCGACAGCGTGCCAGCCTGCTGCCGGAGCCGTTGTCCCAGTTGAGGAAACAGCTCGACCACTTCGTCGATCCGGCGGTCGCCCCCGGGGGCACCCATGGCGCCGATAAGCAGATTTTCCTTCACGGTCAGCCGGGAAAACGTCCCTTGCTCCTGTGGTACGTAACCGATTCCGCGCCGAATGCGCTGCTCGGTGGATAGGCGCATGGCGTCTACGCCGTCAAAATACACGCGCCCGCGCGAGGGCTTGAGTTCGCCCGCCAGAGTCTTGAGTAGTGTGGTCTTGCCCGCACCATTACGGCCCAGCACGGCGACGCCGCCCCTTGCGGGCACGGCAAGACCCACGTCGAACAATGCCTGGCTGGTACCGTAGTGAGTACAAAGCCCGCTAGCTTCCAGAAGGTTCGCCTCAGACATGGGTGAGGTAAGCCTCCCTTACCCGTTCGCTGTTCTGGACGTGTTGCGTGGTGCCACTCTCGACAACCGTACCTTGATCGAGCACCGTCAAGGTGTCGCAGATATCCTTGATGAAATCCACGTCGTGTTCGACGATGAGAACGGAGCAGCGTTGCTTGATCGGAATCAGCAGCTCACCGGTGATATGGCGCTCCTGCCGGCTCATGCCGGCAGTGGGTTCGTCCAGAAGCAGCAGGGCCGGATCGCGCGAAATCGCCATGGCGATTTCCAGCCATTGCTGCTGGCCGTGCGAAAGCGAACCCGCAAGATCGTGCCGCTTTTCGAAAAGGCTGAACTGCGCGAGCAGATCGATCACGCGACCGTGCAATCGGCCGCGCGACCGGGATAATGCGAGAGTTCCCATGACCTCTTGAGCTTGAAGCGCCAGCAGAATGTTGTCGTACACGCTCAGGCTGGGCAGCACGCTGGTAATTTGGAATTTCAGGCTCATACCGGCGCGGGACCGCGCCGCAGGAGTCGCACGGGTGATGTCTCGGCCTGCAAATGTTACCGACCCCTGATTCGCGAACTCGGCACCGGCAATGCATTTCAGAAGCGTGCTTTTGCCGGATCCGTTCGGGCCGATCAGGCCGTGGAAGGAATTCTTCATTACCGTCAGATCGACCCCATCCAATGCGGTGAGCGTGGCGTATACCTTTCTGACGCCCTGTACGCGGAGCAAGATCATGGTTTTCCCGGTTCGTTGCCTGAAACCTCGGCTCTCGAATCGCTCAGATCAGGTTTTCCAAAAGACCCCACCCGCTCGCGTTCCGACACAAATATCCCGATGACACCCGTGGGGCGCAATGTAACCACCGCCAGCAACAACAGCCCCAGGACGATCGGCCAGCCGGTCTCCCACTGCTCGGAGAGGTGAAAACTGAACAAGTCGATGGTCAGCACACCGATGATGGCACCGATGAGGGTACCGACGCCTCCGAACAGAACGTAGAGTACGACCTGGGTGGACAGCACGGGGCCGAGTTGGCCTGGACCGACATAACCTTCGTGAAATGCGTATAAGCCCCCGCTGACGCCGGCGATCAGACCGGCAAGCGCGAACACGACCCCCTTGTAGTTCTGCACCTTGTAGCCGAGAAAAGGCATTCGTGTTTCCTGTTCCCTTATCCCCGCGAGCACCAGCCCGAACTGCGAACGCACCAGCCAGCGAAGCGCCAGGTAAATCGCAGTCAGAATTGCGAGCGCCAGGTAGTAATAGACGCGACCTTCGGTGATTTCGTGCTGGCCGAGCGTCAAACGCGGCAACGAAGGAATGCCGTTTTGACCTCCCACGTAGGACCAGCCGCGTGCGAGTCGCTCCACGACGTACGACCCGGTCAGCGTGCCCAGAGCCACGAAGACGGTGGTCGGAACGCGCTTGCCAAGAATCACCATGGCGGCAAGAACCAGGGCCACAGTCAATCCCACGAGTGCGGCGGTGGGCAGCAGGATCAGAATCGAAGTGATGCCCAGTTCGGTAGCGAGCAACGCGCAGCTATATCCGGCCATTCCGAAAAAAAGAGCCTGACCTAGCGACAAGATACCGGCATAACCCCACACCAGATCGAACGACAAGGCGAGCAGCCCCAGAATAAGAACGCGGGTGAAGAACAACACCCAGAAGTCGTCCAACACCACCGGAAGCAGAAAAAACAAGACCAGAACCGTGCCTTCGACCCATGGGATCATCCGTCGGCTCTTATTTTTGGCGAAGAAAATCGATCTCGTCATGGATCCGGAAGGGCTAACGGTTGTCGGGCCAGAAATGCAAAGTCCCATCCCTGGCGCGCGACCCGACCGTCTATGATGCGATTGCAATAGCGCTCAAGTCCACGAATGAAATCTTCGATGCCGGCAAGCGCGTTCCGGCACGTCGACGAAGACCTCCCCCGGCACATCCGGGGGAGGGTGCGTCTCAGGCATTGCCCGGCACGGAAATCAAGCGCACTCGCCCGGCATGACCGGACCATTGCTTTTTTCGACGATTTCGTATTTCCCGCTCTTTGCCACGGCCGTATACATGTTCATCTTCAAGTGCCGTGTTCCCGGGACTACCTCGCTGCCACCACCGGGACCATCGGCGATCCTGGCGTGATCGAGCGCGGCGGCGACCGGTTCGCGCTTCACGCTTTTCGCCGTCCTGACCGCTTCAGCCCAGAGGCGGATGCCGCGGTACATTCCAGTTGCCGCGCTGCCTGCGGTGAAGGGATTCTTGTCGCCAAAAAGCTTGCTGTACTTTTCCTGCAGCTTGTTGCCGTAAGGGTCGTTTACTGCCTTGAAGTAGTCCAGGCAACTGGCGAGTCCCTCGATCTCATGGGCCGGGGTGATATTCAGCGCGTTTTCGTCGTAATAAACGCACGCCAGGCGACCGCCGTTTTTCTGGAATCCTGCCTCGTAAAGCTGCTTGAAGAAGGCCGCGACGCCCGGTGGGATGGTCGTGTTGAAAACCACATTGACCTTGTTCGACATGATCTTCTGCACGGTGGCGCTGTATTCGTTGTGATCCACCGGAAAGTATTCCTCGCCGACGACTTCGCCGCCATTCTTCTCGATGACGTTGCGCGCGTATGCGTTCAGCACGTGCGGCCAGACGTAGTCGGCGGAAGGGAGATAGAACTTCCTGCCCCCGTTCTTGATCAGCCACGGAATGAAGGTGTCGCACTGTTGTGCCGGCGTGGGGCCGGTGCAGTACAAGTATTGCGTGCATTCCTTGCCTTCATACAATTGCGGATAGATATAGAGCGTTTTGCCGCGGTTGACGATAGTGTCCTTGATGGCGTTTCGCATGGAACTGGTGATTCCGCCGAAAACAACATCCACTTTGTCCTTTTGCACCAGCTTGCGGACCTTTGTGACGGCCAGTGCCTCGTTAGTGGCGGTGTCCTCGAGAATCATCTGTAACGGCCGTCCCAACAGGCCGCCGCTCGCATTGATGTCTTGAATTACCATCTTTGCCACGTTCGAGTTGGGAATGCCTCCCCAGCTGATCGGCCCGGTGAGATCGGTTGCTATCCCGACTTTTATAGGACTGGCTGCCCATGCACCCGTGGGATTCAGCAGGTAACTGCCGCCGCCGAGCGCGACCATTCCGGAAAGGAGGCCGGCGCGCTGCACGAATAGACGACGCGAATAGGATTGGAGCCTTGGTTTGTAATCATCTTGATCCATTTAGGAACTCCTCCACCGAGATAACAGGCCTTCCGGCCGAAACTTCACGATCGCGATTGCGATCACGAAGACCAGTACGTCTGCAACTACTGGCTTGATAACCCAAGGCAGCGCCGCGCTGCTTGCACCGACAAACGCAGCCCCTGCCATGGAACCCTCGAACCCGCCTGCGCCGCCAAGCATGACGGCGAGGAAGGATTTGATCAGGAACGGAACCCCCATGTCGGCATTCAACGAATATATCGGCACCATGAGTCCGCCCGCCAGTCCGGCCAGAGCAGCTCCGAAGCTGAATGTGGCAGCGTATATCTTGTCCGTGGAGATGCCCGAAGCGCGGGCCAAGGCGGGGTTCTCGAGCGTCGCGCGCACTTGAAGGCCGAACCTGGTGCGGGTGAGTAGCAACCAGCTGCCCACCATGACCAGCAGCGTCATCAGAATGACGGCGGCCTTCCACTTGGAGACCGAGATATCGCCCAGGTCGAACGAGCCCACAAGGGGTGAGATTACCGAGTAGAACTGACCTGCAAGCAGACCGCGCACGCCCTCTCGCAACGACAGACCGATCGCGTACGTGCCCAGCATTGCAGCTACAGGCGCGGCATAGAAGCGGCGAATCACCGTACGCTCAAGAAGCAGGCCGACGACCGCTACAGCAAATGGCGCCGCGAGCATCCCCGCCCAAACCGGCAACCCGCGCTCTTGAAACAGGTAGACGGTGTACGCGCCAAGGAGCACGAATTCGCCATGGGCGAAATTGAAAATGCCCATCATGCTCGCGATCACGCCCAAGCCCATCACAACCAGGATGAAAATGGCGCTGTAGGCCAGCACGTCGAAGGCAAAAGATACGACGCTCATTGACCACCCAGAGAAGGGAGAATCGCGCCAGAGGAACGCACAAAGCGTTCGCGGATGCTAGCACTTTGTCCGGCGCGCTTGCAATTGGACAAATCAAGCCCAAAGCAGGGACTTGCGGCTTTACGCATCGCGGCATGGAGTGGCATCATGCACTGCAGGTAAGGGTCCGTTACTTGTTCAGGCTTGGAGAAAAATTTGTGGATTCACGCGCCGTCCTGACTGCAGCCCTGATTTCATTTTCCGTTTGCGCTTTTGCGCTGGACCAGGAAGAGACCTTCATCAATCTCACGCCCGGCCAGGACATGCTCGATCCGGCCAACCTTGCGCAGCTGCTGCGCCAGGGCGACGTCCGCGCGATGAACAACGTCGGCCTGCTCTGGGCCAAAGGCTACAACGGCAAGCAAAGCTACATTGAAGCGCTCAACTGGTGGAAGGAGGCGGCCAAGCGCGGCTATACCGTGGCGATGAACAACATCGGGCTGATGTATGCCAAGGGCCACGGCGTGGAGCAGGACTTCAAGGAGGCGTTCGCGTGGTGGCACCAGGCGGCGTTTCTCGGCAACGCCTGGGCAATGAACAACGTCGGCGACCTCTACGAGAACGGTCACGGCGTCGAGCAGAACCTGACCATGGCGATGACCTGGTACCAGAGCGCCGCCGAGCAGGGCGAGCGCATGGCGATGTACAACATCGGCTCGCTCTACGAAGCAGGCAAGGGCGTCGATCGCGATTATGCCGCGGCAATGACCTGGTTCCGCAAGGCTGCGGACAAGGGTGACGCTTCGGCGATGCACAGCATCGGCGCGATGTATGCGGAAGGGCGTGGCGTCGGTCCCGATCCCGTGGAAGCGCACGCGTGGTATAGCGTTGCCGGCTTGCGTTATCCGGCCGAGGATGCCGACGAAGCGAAGCGGAACCGGCACGACCTCGACGAACTCGGCGCACGGCTCGATCCGGAACAGCTTGCGCGCGCAAAGGACAGAGCGGCCGCCCTCGAGGCGCTGACCCGTCCAGTTGCACCTGAGCCACCGAAACCTCTCGCCCCCGGCGAGAAGGCCACCTGAGATTCTGAATACAGTCGTACCACGAAGGCACGAAGTCACGAAGGAAAATCAGGTACGCAATACGAAGAACAGGGAAGAAGAGCGGAAGGGAGTTCGATGTCCCTACTTACGGTAGGCAAACTTTTACGAAGTTTGTCTCGAACCGCGCAATATTCTGCATCTCACTTCATTCGTTTTGCTTTTCCTTCGTGTCTTCGTGCCTTCGTGGTAACCGGGGTTCGTGATCTTTCACATGCCGCACCTCACCAACGCTGATATCGTGGTCGGGGAAAGGATTCGCATGCGATCGTTCGCTTCTCGTCATCTGACCCGGGCTTTGTTGCTGGGACTCCTGGTCGCGTTCAGCCTTGCGTGGCCCGCCCTCGCCGCCGAAAAACGCACGAAGCCAAAGCAGAACGGCGTCGAGTCCCCAGGCATGTACAGCAATTATGTGGATAAAGGTCAGTCAGCGGTCGACCAGTATCTGGGCGACACCCGTGCGCTCACCGAAGCCGAATTGCTACCGGCCTTGCTGTCCGCGATCGACCAGTTGTCCAAATACCCGCGGCCGACTTTCGTACCGGAAATCTTTCGCGTTCCGCACGAGAGGCTGCAGGAATTGGCTTGTACCTCCAAGTGCGGCGTGCTGGCCACGTACCAGCCGGGCGAGGGGATTTTTCTGGACGAGCGCCTCAAACCGGAAACCAACCTGTTCGATCGTTCCGTGCTGTTGCACGAACTGGTGCATTACGTGCAGGAGCTCAACCACGAACGCGGAGACGCCAGGCCCTGCGAGCGCTGGTACTACCGC
>DASQOP010000157.1:0-4137 GCA_035644415.1 Burkholderiales bacterium | reverse complement strand
GCGAGCGGGATCTCATCGCTCGCCAGTACGTCACGGATTACCGCGATGTGTTCGATACCGGCATGCCTGCGCTGCGCGGAGCGTTGGCGCGCTGGGCCCGTCCCGAGTGGGCCGCAGTGGCCGTGTATTTGGAGTTCCTTGCGAACTTTCCCGACAGTCACGTCGCGGGCAAGCACGGCGGGGAGATCGCGGCGGCAGTGAGCGGTGAAGCAGGTTTGTTAGTGCAGGCGCTGGGGCGTGCGAGCGACCCGGCGCAGGAAATGCCCGCGCTGGAGGCGTTCGACCGCCAGCTCAAGGCAAGGTCCATCAACCCGGGTACCAGCGCCGACATGACGGTGGCCACCCTGGTCGCGATGGACCTGGAAGATTCGTTGGTGAGGCGTTTTCACGAGTGCAGCGCGGAAGTCGCCGCCGGCGAATGAGCTCGCAGTGAGTGGCGGGTCTCGGCCCGTGTTCAGCAACCAACTTCAAGAAACCTGAGAAGGAGGAACAAGATGGCGAAGATAAATCGTGTATGCGTGGGCGAGTCGCTGGTCGGGGAGGGCAACGAAGTCGCCCACATCGACTTGCTGATCGGGCCGCGCGGCAGTGCGGTGGAATCGGCGTTCTGCAACGCATTGACCAACAACAAGGACGGTTTCACCTCGCTGCTCGCGGTGGTGGCGCCGAACCTGATAACCAAGCCGAATACCGTGATGTTCAACAAGGTGACGATCAAGGGCGCCAAGCAGGCGGTGCAGATGTTCGGTCCGGCCCAGCGCGCAGTGGCAATGGCGGTTGCCGACAGCGTCGCCGAAGGCGTGATTCCCATGGCCGAGGCGGACGACCTGTTCCTCTGCGTCGGCGTGTTCATCCACTGGCAGGCGGCCGACGATAAGAAGATCCAGGACTACAACTACAAGGCCACCAAGGAAGCAATCGCGCGCGCGGTCAACGGCGACCCGAAAGCCAAGGACGTGGTCGCCAAGAAAGGAACCGTGGACCACCCCTTCCAGGCCCACAAGTAATCCGGCACGAAATCGAACCAGGCCCGCTCCGCTTTCCCGGAGCGGGCTTTTTCACGGTTTCTCTCTTAAGAAGGGCAGCGCTCACCACGGAGGACGCGGAGGACACGGAGGAAAAGAAAAACTAGGAAAAGCAAACTGGAGTTAAAAGCGGGGTGACTGTCCGCGAACCTGTGCCGTCAACTTTCACGGCGATGGGTCATCAACCAATGAAAGCCTTTTGACCCGAGCATGTTTTCTTGCTCTTGCCTTTCCTCCGTGTCCTCCGCGTCCTCCGTGGTGAGTGGTGGTCTTACGTAAATTGCGCGAGGTGCGAGGGGCCGAGGCGGCCGTCGTGAAGAGCGGTCGCGATCAACGCACCCGCGGCGCCTGCCGCGGCAGCGCGTTCGAGATCTTCGACGCAGCGGACGCCGCCCGCCGCGTACACCTCGCAGGCCGGCGCCTTTGCGGCAAGGGTCGCGATCAGCGCAAGGTCGGGCCCTGCATCGCTGCCGACCCGCCGGAGGTTCATCGCCAGCAGGCGCTCCGGCCAGTAGCGTGCCGGGTCGGCGAGCAGCGCTTGCGGGCCTTTGAACTCCTCGGCGATGAAGTCCAGTGAAAGCACCGGCGACAGGTCTCTGCAGCGTTGTCTGGCATGGGACATGAATTCCGCATCGACAAGGGTTTCGCTGCCAATTACCGCCCGGCCGATGTTGGCGCGAAGCCACGCATCGAGGCCGCGTTCGTCCGCGATCCCCGAGTCCACCCACAGATCGAGATGCGGGAAGCAGCGGCGGATTCGCTTGAGGGTATCGACATTGCTGCCCTGGCGCTGGATCGCATCCAGGTCGGCGACATAGAGCGAACGGAAGGGGTGCAGCCGCAACAGCGCATCCACGACCGTTTCGGTGTCCGCGCCTTCGCAAAGGCGCGACTGCACCGGCCGGTACTCGGCGCGCCGACCTTCGCGCGCATGCACCACCTGCCCTTTCAGCAGGTCAACGACAGGGATCAAGTTCAACTTAGCCACAGAGGAAGGGCGAAACGCGGTTAACACGAAGGGTCACGAAGGAAAGGCGAAGGTACACGAAGGAAAGACAATGAACCACAGGATGGTATGTCGCCATCCCGTAAAGTCATGCAGACTGTTACTTACTTTGAGGGCGGCCATCCCCCATATGAGTGACATTCAATTCTATTGGATTTTGCTTCTCCCTCGTGTGCCTTGTATTTTTCCTTCGTGATCCTTCGTGTTGAAAGAGTTTGTCCTTCCCATGCGGATTTTTGTTTATGAGCACATAACCGGCGGCGGGATGCTGGACGATCCGCAGGTCGCCGCGCTGGCGCCGGAAGGCGAGATGATGCTTCGCGCGCTGGTGAATGATCTCACGGCGATTCCCGGCGTGGAAGTTACAATCCTTCGCGACGCAAGGTTGTCAGCCGATCTGCCGGCGTCCATCCATACGGTGAGTACGGCCGAGGCGTTCTGGCCTGCGTTCCGTCGCGCCGCAAGCGAAGCCGATGCCGTGTGGCCGATTGCGCCGGAGCAGGATGGCACCCTCGCCCGCATCACGCGGGAAGTGATTGATTGTGACCGCGTGCTGCTCGGCTGCCGCCCCGATGCAGTTGAGATCACGACCAGCAAGCGTGCCACCGCGGAAGTGCTTGGCCGTGGCGGAATTCCCGTGATTCCGGTCTATGCCGAGGAGGACGCTGTTCCCCCGGAAGTGAACGAGATCGTGGCGAAGCCCGACGACGGCGCAGGCTGCCAGGACACCCGGCTTTTCCAGGATCGCACCGAACTACGTGACTGGCTGCAAGCCCATCCGGATCCAAAGCGGGTACTCCAGCCCTATTTGCACGGGGAGGCGAGGAGCCTGTCCATGCTTTGTTGTGACGGACGCGCCCGGCTTCTGGCCTGCAATCGGCAGAAGGTCGAGACCGTCGGCGGCGCATTCCGATTCGGCGGTGTCAGTGTCAACGCGATTTCGGATCGCGACGGTCGTTACGCCGAACTGGCGTCGCGAGTCGCGCGCGCGTTGCCCGGCCTGTGGGGTTACTGCGGGGTCGATTTCATCGAGACTGTTTGCGGCCCGGTGGTGGTCGAAGTGAATCCGCGGCTCACCACTTCCTATGCAGGTCTGAACCGCGCGATTGGTGTGAACCCCGCCAAACTCGTGCTCGGCCTGCCCGCGTCGCTTGAAACCTCGAACGAACCAATGCGCGAATCACGCTCAATCGAGGTCGAGCTTGCCCATGTCGTCTGAGATCGTTCTCGGCTGGGACCTGGGTGGCGCGCATCTCAAGGCCGCGGCGGTTGCTCGCAGTGGAAAGGTTGTGTGGGTGCGCCAGTTGCCGTGCCCGCTGTGGCTGGGGCTGGAGCATCTCGATCGCGCGGTGGCGAGCGTGCTCGAAGACCAGCCCGGCGCCAGTCGGCATGCGGTCACAATGACCGGCGAACTGACCGATCTCTTCAGGAATCGGGCGCAAGGTGTGACCGGCATCCTGTCCTGCTTCGGCAGACACGTACCAGCACGGCACACTCTGGTTTATGCAGGAGAATCCGGATTCTTCACGCCGCAGCGTGCTGCAAGGAATACTGAAGCGATCGCCTCCGCCAACTGGGCAGCCAGCGCGCAACTGGTGGCGAGTCATGTGCCGGACGCGCTGTTCGTGGACATCGGCAGCACGACCACCGACATTGTCCCGATCCGAGACGGCAAGCTCGCAGTGCGTGGCCACAACGACTACGAACGTCTCGCCTGCGAGGAACTGGTCTATACCGGCATCGTGCGCACACCGGTCATGGCGCTGGCGGAGCGCATTCCTTTCGAAGGAAACTGGATCGTACCGATGGCGGAATACTTTGCCACCACTGCTGACGTCTATCGCCTGACCGGCGAGTTGCCCGAGGGCACGGACCAGCTTCCCGCCGCTGACAACGCCGGCAAGACGGGGCGCGACAGCGCGCGGCGGCTTGCGCGAATGCTAGGGCGTGATATCGAATCCGCACCGCTTGCCATGTGGCGGCAATGCGCGCGCTATCTGGCGGAGTTGCAGCTACGGAAGATTGGCCACGCATGCGACCGCGTTCTTTCGCGTGGCGAAGTAGCCAACCGTGCGCCGCTGGTGGGGGCGGGCGTCGGCAGATTCC
>DASQOP010000156.1:0-5764 GCA_035644415.1 Burkholderiales bacterium | reverse complement strand
GGCGCCGCGAATTCTTCACACCACGCGCGAGCGGTCATCGAGCAGCACCTGCTGGACGTAGCTTTGCAGCAGCAAACCCTCGGTCGAGCGCAGCTTGGCGAAGCGCACGCCATGGGTGAACACTTCCTCCGGTCTGCGCTGCCTCCTGGTCTTGCGCACGCTCTGGATTTCCACCGGCGTAGCCAGCTTCACTTCGTAATTGTTCGGCTGCACCAGGAACTTGAATGCAAGCTCCAGCGTCTCGCCCACCTCGCCCAGGCTCTTCTCCGCCTCCAGCAGCGCCCCCGAGATGCTCAGGTCGGCGATCGTCAACGCCGACGGCAGGGCCTCGCCCTGATTTGCCGCATTCAACGCAGTGGCGGTCAGGTTCACCCGTACCCGCAGCGCTCCGCGAATCAACGTCTGCTGGACCTGTGCGGGGTAGGCAAGATGAAGGTAGGGATACGGCGTGCGGCAGACACGATCCACCTTGGATCCGAAGGTGTAAGCGTGGCGGCCGGAGAAAGTTCGCACCAGCACCGGCTCGCCCTCGCGCACCGGGATCGGCAGGTTCTGGACCTGCGGCGTGCGTATCAGCACGCTGTGACCGGACACATAGCCGATCAGCGTGGTGTAGTAGTGGCTGCGCGTGCTGTCGGTTTGCAGCTCCAGTTGCAGCCGGTCTCCCACACGCAACTGCATGCTCTCCAGGCTGCAAGTGGAGATATTGGATGGATCGAGAGTATTCACTTGGGCCGGTTGTGGAATAGGTACCTGCAACCCAGAGTATAGCCAAGTAGCGCCGCGGCCTGCAGCCGGCATCGTTGCTACAATACCGGAGCCCAACACAGATCACCGTCTCCCCCGGTGCACTCAAGCCGATGAACCCGATGCTCGAATCTCATCAGGCCAGGATGCAGTCGCCGTTCGCGGTGCTCGGTATCCGCGTCATTGGCGAGCGTCTGACCCACATCGAGTACCTGCCGCGCGGCGCGGCGACGCTGAAACCGCAGACGCCGTTCGCCAAAGAAGTGTGCCGGCAACTTGCCGCGTACCTCAAGGATCCCGATTTCGAATTCGACCTGCCATTCGAATACGACGGTACGGAGTATCAGCGCAAGGTCTGGCAGACGGTGCATGCCATCCCGCCCGGCAAGGTGCTGTCCTACCTGCAAGTGGCCAGGCGCATCGATTCGGCGCCGCGGCCGGTGGGCAGCGCCTGCGGCGCGAACCGCATCCCGATCCTGATTCCCTGCCACCGCGTCATCGCCAGCGACGGAATCGGCGGCTTCATGCACACTCGCCGCGGCTCGCCGATCGAGATCAAGCGCTGGCTGCTGCATCACGAGAATCCGGGCGCCTACTGATGGCCGCGGACGACGGTCTTCTGGACGAATTCTGCGACGCGCTCTGGCTCGAGGACGGCCTGTCGCGCAACACGCTGGAAAGTTACCGTCGCGACCTGCGGCTGTTCGCCGTGTGGCTGGCATCGGAGCGCGGCAAGACCCTGCCGGAAGCCGAACGCGTCGACCTGCTTGGTTATCTCGCCCACAAGTTCCAGCGCCATGCCAAGCCGCGCTCCGCGGCGCGACTGCTTTCCAGCCTCAAGCGCCTTTACCAATACCTGTTGCGCGAAGGCGGCATCACGGCCGATCCGACGCTGCAGGTGGAAGCGCCGAAACTGCCGCGTAGCCTGCCCAAGAGCCTGACCGAGGAAGATATCGAACGGTTGCTCGCTGCGCCCGACGTTGACACGCCGCTGGGCCTGCGCGACAAGGCGATGCTGGAGGCGCTTTACGCGAGCGGGTTGCGGGTCTCCGAATTGGTGTCCGTAGGTGTTGTGCAAGTAAGCCAGGACATGGGTGTGGTGCGCATAGTCGGCAAGGGATCGAAAGAGCGGCTGGTACCGCTGGGTGAGGAGGCGCTGGCGTGGATCCGCCGCTATGTTACGCAGGCGCGCCCGAAGATCCTTGACGGGAAACGCACCGATGCACTGTTCGTCACTGCGCGCGGCGATTCGATGACGCGCCAGGCGTTCTGGCATCTGATCCGTCGCTATGTCGCCAAAGCGGGCTTGAGCAAGCTGGTTTCGCCGCACACCCTGCGCCATGCGTTCGCGACCCATCTGCTCAACCACGGCGCCGACCTACGCGTGGTGCAATTGCTGCTCGGCCACGCCGACATTTCCACCACGCAGATTTACACTCACGTCGCGCGCGAACGGCTGAAGCAGCTGCACGCGAAACATCACCCCCGCGGCTGATACTCAAGGAGAACCCAATTCCATGGCCTCCGCGCTGTTCGTCCTGGCTGCCTATCTCATCGGCTCGATTTCCTTCGCGGTGGTGGTGAGCAGGTTCTTCGGGCTGCCGGATCCCCACACTTACGGCTCGGGCAACCCGGGGGCGACCAACGTGTTGCGCACCGGGAAGAGAGCCGCGGCGGTGCTGACGCTGATCGGCGATGCGGCGAAGGGCGCAGTCGCGCTGTGGCTGGCGCAGCAGTTTGCAACACGGTTCGATGTCGGCGAATCGGCGCTTGCCGCAGTAGCGCTCGCGGTGTTTCTCGGGCACCTGTTCCCGCTCTATTTCCGCTTCCGCGGTGGCAAAGGGGTCGCCACTGCGGCGGGGATTCTGCTGGCGATGGACTGGCGCATCGCACTCACGCTGCTGGTAATGTGGGTGCTGGTCGCGGTGTTCTCGCGCTATTCGTCGCTGGCGTCGGTCGTCGCGGCGGCGCTGTCTCCACTCGCAGCTTTCCACTTTCTCGGCTGGGGGCCGATGACCTGGGCGGTGTTGGTTATTGCGGTTCTGCTGGTATGGCGCCACCGCGGCAACATCGAAAGGTTGCTCGCAGGCAACGAAAGCAGGATCAGGCTGTTGAGACGGTCTTGAGGTCTTCCAAATCCCAGCGTGCCCGTACCGTGAAGCCCATTGCGCCAGGTGCGCCGGCCGCGAAACGCAGCGCACCGGCGAAAGCGATCATTGCCCCGTTGTCGGTGCACAGATCCTGCGGCGGGTAGAACACCTCGAAGCCCTCGCGTTCGGCTTTCTTTGACATGGCCTCGCGTAACGGGCGATTGGCGCCGACGCCGCCAGCGACCACCAGTTGATCCAGTCCTTCCCGGGCGACGGCGCTGACCGACTTGGCCACCAGGACTTCGACGATCGCCTGCTGAAACGATGCGGCAATGTCGGCTTTGGTGCGACTGTCCGGATCGGCCCCGCGCACCAGCGTCAGTACCGCGGTTTTCAGTCCGGAGAAACTGAAATTCAGATCGCCGCTGGCGAGCATGGGCCGCGGCAGCTTGAAACGCTTGGGATTGCCGGACTGCGCCAATTGCGACAACGCGGGACCCCCGGGGTAGGGCAAGCCCAGCAGCTTGGCAGTCTTGTCGAAGGCCTCGCCGGCGGCGTCGTCCACCGTTTCGCCAAGCAACTGGTACTCGCCCACAGCGTCCACCCGCATTAGCTGTGTGTGGCCGCCGGAAACCAGCAGAGCGATGAAAGGAAAACGCGGCGCCGGGCTGGCGAGCAGCGGCGAGAGCAGGTGGCCTTCGAGATGGTGCAGTCCGACCACCGGCACCTTGAGCGCATAACCCAGGCTCGCTGCCACGGCCGCGCCCACCAGCAGCGCGCCTGCCAGCCCCGGTCCCTGGGTGTAGGCGATCGCGTCGATATCGACAAGCCGGCGTCCGCAGCGCTCCAGCAGCTGCCGGGTCAAAGGCAAAAGTCTGCGCACGTGATCGCGGGACGCGAGTTCCGGCACCACTCCGCCGTACTCGGCGTGCATCGTCACCTGCGAGAAAAGCGTGTGACCGAGCAGCCCGGTCCCGGTGTCGTAGAGGGCGACCCCGGTTTCATCGCAAGACGTTTCGATCCCGAGAACCAGCATAAGGCATTGAGTTATAGGGGAATGGTTGAGCGCAACAGGCGTACGCCGGCGCTGCGCGGCGCTGGCCGCAAGGCCGGTCAGTCGCCTGGTTGTATTTGCAAATCAGGGGATTATTGCTAGAATGCGCCCCTTTGTTTTGACCGACAACTTTCAGGACTGCTTTACTTTCTATGCCGACGATTCGAGTCAAGGAAAACGAGCCGTTTGAAGTGGCCATGCGCCGCTTCAAGCGCACGGTGGAAAAAACCGGTCTGCTGACCGAACTGCGGGCGCGCGAATTCTACGAGAAGCCCACTGCCGAGCGCAAACGCAAACTCGCTGCGGCCATCAAGCGCCATCACAAGCGCCTGCGTAACCAACTCCTTCCGCCCAAGCTCTATTGAGCAATCCTGCGAAGGGTGAACAGTGAAGGGTGAAGGGTAAGACCTTCACCCTTTTCGCTTCTACTCTTCACGCATTCACCATTTATCCTTCACATGACTTTAAAGGCCCGCATAACCGACGACATGAAAACCGCGATGCGCGCGAAGGATGCGCAGCGCCTGTCCGCCATTCGCTTGCTGCTCGCCGCGATCAAGCAGCGCGAGGTGGACGAGCGCAAGGACATGAGCGATACCGACGTGATGTCGGTCATCGAGAAGATGATCAAACAGCGGCGCGATTCGATCGAGCAGTTTCAGAAGGGCGGGCGCCAGGATCTGGTCGATGTCGAGCAATTCGAGCTGTCGGTTTTGCAGGCCTACATGCCGCAGGCACTCTCCGATGCGGCGGTCGAGGCGGCGGTTGCCACGGCCATCCAGACGAGCGGCGGCAGGGGCATGGCGGACATGGGCAAAGTGATGGCCGTGCTCAAAGCCCAACTGGCCGGGCGCGCCGACATGGGCAAAGTATCAGCCTTGGTCAAGGCGAAGTTATCGGCGTAATCGAAGGCTGCGGCGCCCTGGCGCCGCCTCCCGCCACGGGTCGCTTGACGGGCTTGCGGGCCCAGGAAGCGCCAAGCTGGCTGCGGTTTCGCCCCTGGTCAAGGTAGTGGAGATCAGGCAAGTGATTAAAAGATAATATAAAACTGCCAGATTTCGGCGCTGGTGGCTTTCCCGGAAATCCGTGGAAAGTAACCTATAATTCTTCGAAAGCCCCGAGGAGTTCCGCTGACGGCGACCAACCCCGGTTGTCAGGGGGAAACGAGGCGAGACCATCCCGACGAAATGATTCCACAGTCCTTCATCCAGGACCTCCTCAACCGGGTGGATATCGTGGACTTGATCGAGTCCTACGTGCCGCTCAAGCGGGCCGGATCCAACTACGCCGCCCGCTGCCCCTTCCACAGCGAGAAATCTCCGTCGTTCACCGTGAGCCCCACCAAGCAGTTCTATCACTGCTTCGGCTGCGGCGCGCACGGCACCGCGATCAGCTTTTTGATGGAGTACCAGGGCATGGGTTTTGTCGACGCGGTCAAGGAACTGGCCGGTCGTGCCGGCATGACCGTGCCCGCACAGGTCCCTGACCCGCGCCAGAAGGAAAAGGTCGGGGCCGCCGAGGATCTCACTGAAGTCATGCTCAAGGCGGCGCATTACTACAAGGCGCAGCTCAAGTCCTCGGAGCGGGCGGTGGCGTATCTGAAGGGCCGCGGGCTCAGCGGCGAAATCGCCGCCTGCTACGGCCTCGGTTACGCCCCCGACGGCTGGCAGAACCTGGAGTCGGTATTCGCCGACTATCAGTCGAAATCGCTGAGCGAAGCCGGGCTGGTGATCGTGAACGAGCAGGGGCGGCGCTACGATCGTTTCCGCGACCGCATCATGTTTCCGATTCACAATCAGCGGGGCGTGATCATCGGCTTCGGCGGGCGCATCATCGATCAGGGCGAGCCCAAGTATCTGAACTCGCCGGAAAC
>DASQOP010000155.1:0-8828 GCA_035644415.1 Burkholderiales bacterium | reverse complement strand
GCATCGGCATCGAACTGGCGGCGAAAGCCGGCTACGATCCGAACGCAGCGGTGTCACTATGGGACAAGATGGCGAAACTCGGAAGCGGCAGTTCACGCTTAGATTTCCTTTCCACTCACCCGGCGCCGCAGAAGCGCATGGAAACGCTCGCCGCACTGGTGCCGAAGATGATGCCGTACTACCTGGACAAGTCCCCGCGCCCGATTTATCAGATACGGGCGTCCGCCAGTGCGCGCGTGGTCTTAGCGCAGTGCGCAACAGCGCGGTAACCGCGTAGTCAGGGCGCCGGCAGCGTCAGGAGCGAGTCACCGCATACGTCGCTGCCGTCACGTGGAATCTTCTTGCCGGCAATCTTCTGCAGCGGCACCCAGATGATCGAAGTCGCCAGCCGGCCGATCGTTTCGAGCACATCGCCGGGAGAGACGCTGATCTTGAAATTCCTGAACGTGCCGCTGACCTCGATCGGCGTGGCGAGGCTCAAGAACTGCGCGGTCTTCGTCTGGGGGCGCATGCGCAGGTTGAGCGTTTCGGTGCCGAAATCCGCCCTGCCCTTGCCGGTGACGCGCATGCGCCCGGTATCGAGCAGGATGGTCCGGTCCACCAGCTTGCCGTCATTGAGATCGAAGCGCCCGATCGCGCAATTGACTTTGGAGGCCTTGCCAGGATCCACCACCGGTATCAGCGCGACCAGCACGTTCACCGCCCACATGTCGAAAATCCCCGACTGCATGTTCTGCGGCCACACCGCAAAGTCGATGCGTCCGCTGCCGTGGCGGAGGATGTCCGCCAGATAGCGTGTACGCGAGGTTACGTCCGCGTTCAAGCTGAAGGTGCCGCGCAAGTCGGCATCCGGCTTGACGCGGCGCGCCAGAATGCCGTAATCGAATTTGTTTACCTCGATATGGGTGTCCACCTTGACGTCCTGCTCGGTCGGTTCGTAGCCTAGCGACAGCTTGGCCGAGCCGCCGGGGACGTTGAGTTCCACCGGGCCGATGTCGGCGCGGCCGTTTTCTAGCTTCGCCACCAGTTTGCCGCTGCCAAGCTTGTCGTGGCCCGCCAGTACCTGGTCCACCTGCACCGTAAGATAGGCGTCCTGCCGGTGCAGCATTGCGGGGCTGAGAAGCTCCTGCGCCTGCTTGCTCGCCTCCGTCGCCTTGGCACGCAGCTCGTCCGCATTAAGCGTCTTGTCGCTTTCGTTGGCGGGCTTCTTTTCGAACGGCGACCAGCCGTCGAACCTGAAATCATCGAGCTGGATGTTCGGTGCGGCCAGGGCGATTTCGATTCGTGGACGCCCCGTACCGGTCTCGAACCGGCCCTTGCCGTGAAGTGCGCTTTCGCGGACCTGAAGCACCAGATCGTCCACTTCGTATCCACCTGCAGACATGCGGAATTTTCCGACCGCGGACCATGGCCCCCACGGCGGCAGCGATGCGCGCACCAGCTTGTCCAGCGTATCGAAACGCGTTCCGCGCACTTCGAGCGCCAGTTCGACCTCTCGGTTTCCCAGCGGTCGCGCAATGGCGCCGGAGAGTTCCATCCGGGTTGCGGCCGCATCGGTGCTGAGCTTGAACGGCACGGGCAGCTTCGGGTTCATCAGGTCGTGTGCCGAGGCGGTTTCTACGCCGATTGCAACCGGAATGTCGTCGATCGAACCTTTGAGATCGAGGCGCACCTTGTCGCCCGGCGCGGCGCGCAACAGTCCACTTTCGAGCGCGATCCTCGCCTCGGCGCGGGTGTTCGGATCGCGCAACGTGACACGGCCACCGGCGAAATTCCCGGTCAGGTCGGCGCGTGCGATCAAGTCGCCCAGCCGGGTGGAGCGGCTGGCCAGGTAGATCTGCATCAGATCGAGCGTGGCATCGATGTTGCGCGCGAGATCGAGCTTGCGCAAAACGTTGCCGATATCGGCATTGTTGGCAAACAGCCATAGCCCTACATTCGGTTCTCGGCTGCGCAGGTCGAGCAGGATCGCGCCGCGCAATGCCGTTTCGGCGACATTGGCCGCAAACTGCGAAGGGTACATGTAGCCGTCGCGGATGCGGCCGTCGAAGGAAACGTCGCGCACTTCGAGCGGGCTCCCGAGAAAGCGTTTCAGGCGCACTTCGACGTCGGCGTCGGTCAGGTCGATGCCCTGGGGCAGAATGGGAACGTTCAGCACCGGACCGGACGAGTCTTCTTTCTGCGCCTTCGGCAACAGGGATTCCAGCTCCGCGACGTCTATCTGGTCGGCAGCCAGGCGCACTTTCAGCAGCGATTGCGTGCCGATGCCAGTGTGCAGGGCCTCGGCGGTAAGCGTGGTGCGCCCGAGTTGCAGGGAAAAATCGGCGAGGCTCCACTGGCGGCTGCGCAAGGCGGCCCTGCCCGAGAGTGCGGCGTGTGCCTCGGCTCCTGGCCGCAGGCCGAACCAGCTTGCCACCTCGCCGGCGCGCGGCGCGGAGATCTCGAAATTCAATTCCGGTCCACGGCTCTCGGAGGGCAGCTGCAGCACGCCGTGGATGTGCGCCCGCACGCCGCCGGAACGCGCGGTGAAATCGATCGGTACGCGATCCTCCAGCATCAACGGCTCGAGGGCGCCGCTGCGCAGTTGCGCGGTCACGGGGTTACCCAGCAGCGAACCGCGCATTTCCCCCGTGAGCGCCTTGCCGGCGGGCAGCGCCACGGAAAGTTTCTCGAGCGTGAACTCGACCGGCCGTCCTCCCTCGATGTTGCCGTAAGAAAGGCGTCCGCGTTCGATGTCGAGTCGCACGTCGAGGCTGCGTATCAGTTCGTTGACCTGGTCGCCGCGGGCGGACAGTCGCAGATCGAATCGGCCGAGTTTTCCTTCGACGCCGCGCACGCCCGCCAGCAGTTCGGCAAGACCACCGAGTTGGGAGTCGCGAGTGCCAAGCGCGAGTCGGAAGGTCGGCGGCAAGGCCGTGCCGTCCACCTGCGCGCTGCCCTCCAGCTTGACGCCGGTGACGGTCGCCTGCATCGGCGTTTGCAGTTGGCCATTGTCGATTTTCACCCGCAGCGAAACGTCGCTCACGTCGCCGGGCAGGCTCGCCCAGCGCCCCACACGCAGCGTGACGTCGGCATCGGCGCGCGTGAGTTCGGTCAGGGTGAAGCTCGCTTGCGACAATTCACGATAAACCTCGGCGAGACTCTTCGGCGGCGCGGGCGGCGCTTCCTCGATTGGCTGGTCGACCAGAAAGGGGCGCAGATCCAGCACGGGAACAGTAAGCGCGCCCGTGACTCTCGGCCGAGTTGCGGAATAGTCGAAATCGAGGTCGCCGATCAGCGCGGTGCCGCCCATTGCGGCGCCGAGCTGCCTGAGCGAGACCTTGCCCGGTTCGAAGGTGAGGGTGCCGGCAAGGCCGCTGGCGCCAACCGCGGGAAGCTTGGTCTGGAACAGCCGCTCGAATTCGAGCAGGTTTTCGGTGCCGAGGCCGAAACCGATCTGGCCGCTGCGTCCCGACAGAGTGCCGCTCGCGGTAAGCGTCGAACTCAGGAAAGTGAGCGTCAATTCCACCGGCCAGGGTTTGCGGGGATCGGACAGATCCGCCGGCACTCCACCGGTGAAGTCGAGCCGGTAAGGAAATTGCTTCTCCACCGCGCCATTCAAGCTCACCTTGAGCGGCTGGCCGGAGGGTGACTGCGCGGACAGCCTGTGAAGATCGAAGTAGTGGCTAATCCCCGACGGGCCGACATACTCGACGTTCAGGTTCTCGAGCGTGACCTGCTGGATATCCAGCAGGGCGAGCGCGCGGTCGGCACTGACGGCGGCGGGTGTGCCGGGTTCGGAAACGCGCTGCTGTGCCGCGCGCGCCCGGAGGAAAGTCCAGTTGTTAGCGCCATCAGCGCGCCTTTGAAGGCGCACGCGCACGTGGCTTCCGGTGACTTCCTCGATCTGCAGGCGTTTTTGCAGCAGCGGCCAGAGGTCGAGGGCGAGGCGCGCCTCGCCGAGGCTGGCAAACTCTGCTCCCTCGAAACCCGGCGCGTTGGCAATGTGCAGTCCGCCGACCCGCAATTTCGGCCGCGCGGAGATCTCGAGTTCCATCGGGCCGTCGAAGCGCACCGTGCGCCCGAGGGTATCGGAGAAGACCGTGGCAATCGGCCCGCGCAGAAGCGAGGCATCGACCGTTATGCCGACAAAGGTGGTGTAAGCAAACCCCAGCACCGCGATCAGGAACAGCGAAGCCGCCGTCCATAGCGCCCAGCGCCGCATCCGGCGAAACAGGGTCCTCTGGATGTCGGTCGGCATGGCGCGATTATCCGATAAACCGATGGGACCGCACTGCGCAGTGCCGGTTCAATTCGGGGGAATACGCTCGCGCGTACGGCACGTGATCAGCGCAGCACGTCGCCGGCTTCGGCCTCCTGAATAATCAATCTCACATCTTCGGACAGCATCAACCGCTGCTCCCGCAGTTTTCTAGCTGCTTCGGCGACCTTGCGCACATAGCCTTCGTGGGTGCCGTAAAGTTCTTCGAGCGTGGGACGCGGGTCGCCTTTGCCCCGCGCCTCAGCCCTGCTCTTTGGCAACGGAATCATCGACCCGAGGAGGTCGCACAGGTCCGGACCGCCGAACTCCGCGGTGCGGGTGTTCCAGCCCAGCAGCGTCGCGGCCGGCGCCTCGACGAAGAGATGGCGGATTCCGGCGATGTCATTGCCGATAGCATCCACCTGCGGCACCAGCACCTTGTGGGTGGCTACGGCCTCGGGAATCAACAGGTCGATCACGCCTGAATTGCCGCGCACACGCGGGCCGAAATTGCGGTCACCGGAGCCGTTGTAAAGGCCTTCGTAAGTCAGTCCGGGGATCTTCGGCGGCTTCAGTTCGGAAGCATGCACGAGCGTGCCATCTGCGACTTTGGGCACCTTGGTGTCCGGCGGCGCCGTGTCTTTCTTCACCCAGTCCTCCAGCGCCACCACCAATGCGCGCAGCAGGGGCCCGGGGTGCACTGGGTTGCTGAGTTGCTCGCACTGGCGGTTGCCGATGCCGCGATGCGCCGCGTCGGGTTTGAAGCTGCCGTGCTGCAGGCTGGAAAGCAGGTATCGGCGCACTTTCGACGATTCGTTGAAGTCCCTCGTCCCGCCTTCGCTCGCGCCGGTGAGCGAGGCGCGGAACTGCCAGTACTCGTTCGACGTGTCGGTGTGGATGATCTTCGGGTCGGTCAGCGGGCGCTTGAGTATGCCGTCGGGAATATTGGTGAACGGATTGATGCGCACCGCGTACTGGCGCGGGAAGCTGGTGTCCGGAACATAACGCTCGCGGTGCTGCTGGGTGAAGGCATTGGGCTGCGCGAACCGATAGTTGAGGAACAGCTTTTGTACCCCGGCGACGTGGATGTGCATGCCGTCGCACACCCGCCGCTCCTTCTCGTCGACGTTGAAGCCGTGGTAGAGATAGTCGCGCAGGTACATTCCCGACGACGAAATTCCCTGGCACAGCGTGGTCTTGATGCCGAACACGGGGTTCGGATTGCCGGCGGCGTCTTTCTGGTCATTCCTGAGGAAGGAAACGAAGTCCCGGCTGGTGAGATAACCCAGTCCCATCACTGGCGAGCCGGTGGCGCGATACAGCAAATGGTAATTGCGGTCGTTACGGAACCCGTCTTTGAGGCAGATATGTTCAACACTGGGTTTGCCGGGCCAGCCGTCGGGGCAATCGGCAAACGCCCATTCGTCGTCGCTTACCGACTCTCCGCGTGGAATACCGGGGCCGCTGGGCCGCGGTGAATCGCTGGCGAGCACGTACAGTTCTGCCTGCGCTTCCTTCTTGTCGGTGGTCACGGCCGGGAAAGACTTGAACGCCGGGCTGCCGGACAGCGGCAATGAAGTGGGTTTGCCGCCGTTGAAATTGCGATCGGAGAATTCGGTGAGGATGCGTTCGGCTACCGGCTTGCCGTTCTCCTGCGCGATCGGAAAGTCGACCGTCAGGCGGCTGTCGCCGGGCGCGATGTCAGCGCCCCAGCCGACCCAGGCCAGCACGTAACCGCGTTTCATCAGGAAGCCGTTGCCGAAATCCCGCGCCGCCATCGGGTTGTTCATGTCGGCGTCCGACGCGGTGTCGTGCATGCGCCCGAAGGAGATCTTGCGGCCGCGGTTGTTGACTTCGAAAAACAACGTGCCGGCACCCCTTGCCATGTCCACAGGCTTGAGAATCACCATATCGGCGGAAAACTCGACCGCGCCTCTACCGTTGAGCGGCGCGAGGTTGAGGTCGAACACCGCGGCATTGCGCTCGAGAGTGGGATCGGCCTCGAACCAAGCGCGGCCGGTGAGCTTCTCGTAGGCACCGGCGGTTCCGAAGTCCATGCCGGCGGCGACGATTTCGCGCCTGCTGATTTCCAGCCGCGTGAGCCTTGCTTCCGCGGTCGAGGTAAAGGTAAAGCTGGCGGCGAATACCAGCGCAAGGAATGCGCGGAAGTGCTGCATAAACTCCTCTGAAATTGTTCTGTTATCTTCGGCGCGCGCGGCATGGCCGGGCGGGGGGGTACAATATCGCACAATCCGGATTCGAGCGAGGTACCGATGGGTAGCATCAAGGAAGCGGTAGAGAACAGACTGCGCGTGGCGCGAGTAGCCTGCCCGCACGACTGCCCGGACGCCTGCCTGATGCGGGTCACCGTGGATACGCTGTCGGGGCGCGCGATCAAGGTCGAAGGCGACCCCACGCACCCGGTGACGCGCGGGTACCTCTGCAACAAGGTCAATCACTACCTCGATCTGGTTTACAACGACCGGCGGGTGCTTTTCCCGCACCGCAGGACCGGACCCAAGGGACCCGGGGCGAAGTTTCTGCGCATCACCTGGGATGAGGCGCTCACCGAGGTCGCCGCCAGGCTGAAGGCAGTCATCGCCGAGCATGGCGCGGAAGCCGTCCAGCCGTTCTCGTACTCGGGCACGCTGGGGATACTCGGTTTCCTCGGCATGGGTGAACGTTTCTTCAACAAGATGGGCGCAGCGCGGCTGGAGCGCACCATCTGCACCGCCGCCGGCGCCGCGGCCGAAATGCACACCTTCGGGCGGGTGGGCGATGCCAACATCGAAGACCTGCCGCAAATGGACCTGGTGATCCTGTGGGGCACTAATCTGGTGTCAACCGGCGTGCACGCGATGCCCTTCGTCAACGCGGCGCGCGACAACGGCGCGAAAATCATCGCCATCGATCCGCGCGTAACGCGCACCACCGCGTTCGCGGACTGGCATATCCAGCCGCGGCCCGGCACCGATGCGGCGCTGGCGCTGGGCATGATGAAAATCATCGTCGATCGCGAGTTGCACGACCTGGATTTCCTGCGCAGCCACACGGTGGGTTGGGAAAAACTGCTCGAGGAACGCCTGCCCGAGTATCCGCCCGAACGGGTCGAAGCTATCACCGGAATAGCGGCGGCGGACGTCGAAAAGCTGGCACTGCTCTACGGGGGCACGAAACAATCGTTCATCCGCCTGAACTGGGGCATACAGCGTCACGACAACGGCGGGATGATGACCAAGGCGATCAAGCTGCTGCCCGTTATCACCGGGGCGATGCGCGGCAAGGGCGGCGTGTGCATGTCCACTGGGGGCGAGATGCGCCGGGTGGATCTGCGCAAACTGCAACGCACCGACCTGCTGGCCGGGCGCAAGCCGCGGACCATCAACATGATCCAGCTTGGCAACGCGCTCAACGATCCGGATCTGAGCCCGCCGGTCAAGGCGCTGTTCTGCTGGAACGCCGATCCGGCCAACTGCGTGCCGGACACGATCGCAGCGCGCAAAGGCCTGGCACGAGAAGACCTGTTCACCGTGGTGCACGACACCTTCTGGAGCGACACCGCGTCCTACGCCGACATCGTGCTGCCCGCCGATACCGCGCTCGAACACGTGGACTTGCTCGCGGCGTACGGCAACTACTACTTCAGCCTTTCCGAGCAGGCGATCGCGAAACAGGGCGAGAGCCTGGACAACCAGGAGATGTTCCGCCGGCTGGCGCGCGCGATGGGCTACGACGAACCGTGCTTCTCGCAGTCGGACGAAGACATGATCCGCGAACTGATCGACCCCGAAGTAAACCCTTTGTTCGAGGGCGTGAGTTTCGAGCAACTGCAGCGCAACGGCTGGGCACGCGCCAACACGGACTCTCCGCGCAGATTGGGCGTGAACAGCGGCAAGTGGCCGACCCCTTCGGGCAAGATCGAAATCTATTCCGAAGCCCTCGCGGAACTCGGCGTCGATCCGCTGCCCGCCCACGTCGACGAAACCGAAGGCCTGTCCAGTGCCGCGGCGAGCGGCCGGTATCCGCTGCAGGTGATCAGCGCGGCGACGCATTATTTCATCGGAGCAAGTTTTCAGCACGTGCCAAGGCTGCAGGAAATGATGGCGCGCCCGACCTTCGAGGTCAGCGCAGCGGATGCCGGGGCGCGGGGGATAGGGAACGGCGACTACTGCCGCCTGTACAACGATCGCGGCGAGGTGTTCGGCCATGCGCTCATCGTCGACGGACTGCTCCCGGGCGTGATCGGCGCGCAGAAACAATTGCAGGGGTCCAGGCAACGCGGCGGGGTCAACGTAAACGCGCTGATCAGCCAACGCGAAGCGGACATGGGCCGCGGCCCGGTGTTTTTCTCCACTCTCGCGCAGATCGAGCGAGTCAGGAGTGAGGAATGAGGGGCGAGGGGCGAGGGGCGAGGGGAAGTCAAACGCTAGAACGATCCAGGTAATCCCTCGTCCCTCGTCCCTGTGCACGGAGCACACCAATGACCGCCACCCTCATCGACGGTGTCGCAGTTTCGAAGGCGATCCGCGCGCAGTGGCAACAACGCGTCGGAGCGCTCAAGGCGCGCGGCGTGGCCCCGGGGCTGGCG
>DASQOP010000154.1:0-3012 GCA_035644415.1 Burkholderiales bacterium | reverse complement strand
GGCGAGGCAGCTCAAGTCGGGCAACCGCGACCCGCAGCTCGAGCAGTTCCGGTGGTTGCTCGAGGAGCTGCGCGTTCAGCTTTTCGCCCAGGAGCTGAAGACCTCCGTGCCGGTCTCGGTGAAGCGGCTGTCGAAGATGTGGCAAACTATTCAACGCTGATTTCCACCGCCTCGGGCGGTCCATATGAACGCGATACTCAATGCCCTGGCGCGTGCGCTGGTGAGCCTGATGCATCCGAGAATGCTGTGGCTCATGGTGTGGCCGGTGCTCGTCGCGCTGGTCATCTGGGTGGCGCTCGCGGCGCTGTACTGGAGCGAGGCGGCGAAGTGGATCGACTTTCAGCTGCACCAGTGGCCGGTCTATGAATGGGCCGTCTCGATCTGGCCCTTTACGCTAGTCGCCGCGTGGTTCGGATGGCTTCTGTTGCTGCTCCTGTTCGTACCCGCGGTTTTGATCACGGCGGTGTTGATCATCAGCGTCGTGTCCATGCCGGCGATGGCCGCTCACGTCGGCGAGCGCGATTATCCGGGGCTCGCCCGGAGAAAGGGCGGCACGCTGGCCGGCAGCGTCTGGAACGCGGTCGCAGCGCTCGTCCTGTTTGGGCTGCTCTTCGCGGTCAGCCTGCCGCTGTGGCTGGTTCCGCCGTTGTGGCCGGTGCTGCCTGTCGTCCTGTTCGGCTATTTCAACCAGCGCGTGTTCCGCTATGACGCTCTCGCCGAGCACGCGACCGCCGCCGAAATTGCCGCGGTTATCAGACGCAGCCGCGGCGAGCTGTTCCTGCTGGGTGTAGCGCTCGCACTCATCGGGCACATACCTTTGGTCGGGTTTCTCATGCCGGTGTACGGCGGGCTCGCTTTCGTCCACTACGGCCTCGCGCGACTGGGCGAGCTGCGCAGCGAACCGATCCAGGGTACGGCGAGGCGGGTGTGAGGGTCGGCGCGATCGTCATCGGCGAGGAAATCATTCGCGGCAAGCGCGAGGACAAGCATTTCCCCAAGCTGATCTCGATCCTCGGCTCGCGGGGAATGAGGCTCCACTGGTGCGAGTACCTCGGCGACATGCCGGATCTCATCACTGCGACGCTCAAGCGCACGTTCGCTTCGGGAGACCTCGTCTTCAGCTTCGGCGGCATCGGCGCGACGCCGGACGATCACACGCGCCAGTGCGCGGCGGACGCGCTCGGCCTCGAATTGCTGCTGCACCCCGATGCGGAAGCGGCGATTCGCTCGCGCACCGACATGGAAATCACGCCGCAGCGGCTCAAAATGGGCGAATTTCCGCGCGGTTCGCGCATCATTCCCAATCCGTACAACCGCATCCCGGGGTTTTCCCTGGAAGATCACCATTTCGTCCCGGGATTCCCGGTGATGGCCTGGCCCATGGTCGAGTGGGTGCTCGACCATCGCTATGCGGACCTGTTTCACCTTACCCCCGAAGCCGAGGCTGCGATCATCGTCTATGACTTGCCGGAATCGACGATCACGCCGCTCATGCTGGAAGTCGAGTCGAGCTTTCGCGGGCTGAAGTCCTTCAGCCTGCCCAGCATGGGCGAACAAGGCGTGCGCCGTCATATCGAACTCGGCGTGCGGGGCGCGCCGGAAGAAGTGACGCCGGCTATCGAGCAGATGAAGCTTGGGGTAGCCGCGCTCGGCGGCAGGTGGGAGGAAAAGCCTTAGTAAACCGGGGACAGACCACGTTTTTCCCTTCGGCGGCTTGACGAAAAACGTGGTCTGTCCCCAAAACAAAAAGCCCTGGCTTGCGCCAGGGCTTTAGGGCGCCCACGGAGAGGAGGAGGGGACCGTGGACGCGAGGAGCCGGCAGGTCAGGCTGTCGCGCGCTGTTTCTTGGATTCCTTGGTGGCAGAAGTCGCCGCGGCGAAATTCGCCTCGGCGATCTCGGTGGCTTGCTTTGCGACCTTGTTGAAGCTCTCGTAGGCGGTGTTGGCCGCGGCAAGCGCGGATTTCACGGCCGCGACGGCGACGTCGGAACCGGCCGGCGTGTTCTTCGAGACCTTGTCGAGAAGGCCGACCAGGTTCTTGTTAAACTCGGCGGCTTGCGCTTCGAGGAACTTGGCCAATTCGCCGTTCGTTTGGGCGGCGACTTCGTACAGGCTGCGCGAGTAGGCGATGGCTTTTTCCATCGTCGGCTGGGTTGCCGCGGCGTTCAGGTTGAGGTATTCCTGGGGGTCTTTGGCGTTGAGCAGCGCTTTGGCGTGGCCGACGCCTTCTTCAAACGCGGCCTTGGTCGCGTTGAAATACAGCGCGGACAGGCGCTCGAAAGCGGCGAACTGCGTGTGGGCGAGACCTAGGACGGCTTCGATGCCGGCCTTGTTCGTGCTGGCGATTTGTTCGGGCGTGAAGTTCATAATCATCTCCGTAATTAAAACTGCGCTAGGTGGAATGCTTGCCGTTATCTCAGTAGTGCTCTTGTTCTGTGGTGCGTTGGTGCTGCTTCGGTGGATATATTGCACTGCAACAAACAGGATTCTACAAGGAAAACAATCGATGTCAAGGGTAATTTGTGCGATGCAATAGCGCCATATGGGAAGGGACGATAAAAGTCCATATAAATAGAGCATTGCAGTGGGCTGCCACGGTAGAAGTCAGTGGACACCTACATCCAACTATTTGTTTTAAAAAGAGTCTGTCCATTTACTCCGGATGCAAGGCAGAATCGTGAACCCGAGTCCCTACGTACCGCCCCCTTCGATCATTGCCCTGGTTGTCCTACTTGCCCTTGGCTGGGGAGTCAACTGGCCGGTGATGAAGCTGGGCGTGCAGCAGTTGCCGCCGATTTTCTTTCGTGCCATTTGCATCGCCGGCGGTCTTGTTGTGCTGTGGCTGTATGCACGGGTCGCCGGGATTTCGCTCGCCGTGCCGCGGCGCGCGTGGCGCGACGTGGTGCGGCTCGCGCTGCCCAATGTGATCATCTGGCACTTGCTGGTTGTGGTTGCGCTGAAGATCCTGCCGGCCGGACGCGCCGCGATCCTCGGCTACACGATGCCGGTGTGG